>JAJRVW010000105.1 GCA_024277115.1 Calditrichota bacterium | reverse complement strand
GCTTAAAAGTGGTAAGAGCTTATATCAAGTTGTATCAGGACTTTAATCCTGATCAAGCACAGTTTTGACGCTCTTGATTAAAACCGATAAATAACTAAAATTAAAAACTAATGTGTCAGGGGACATTTGGCACTATTGTAAATAATGCCAAGTCTAAGATTAATAACCTTGGAGGATGCAACCTCCAAGGTTTTTGTGACAAGGGGATAATAGATTAGTAGTACATATTGTTTCCTGACAATTTGGGAAAAGGATTTTTAATCAATAATTTTAACAACAATATCAGGGTGCAACGGCCCGCATAAGCCATCCTGTAAGAATAGCACCATACGTGCCTGCCGCATAACCCAAAACAGCGAGTAAAACCCCCACCGGAGCCAGCGCTGTATGAAATGCCGATGCCACAATCGGCGCCGAAGCCGTACCGCCCACATTGGCCTGACTGCCCACCGCGATAAAAAAGAAGGGCGCCCGGATCAATTTGCCTACAATAAAAAGCAAGACGATATGCACTATAATCCAGATTATCCCTACTAAGAACAAACCGGGATTTTCAGCGATAGCCGTAATGTCCATACTCATGCCTATTGTGGCCACAAGAATGTATAAAAAAAGCGTACCAAAACTGGACGCGCCCGAACCTTCCAATTTGCGGGCTTTGGTAAAAGAGAGAATCATCCCGCCGGTTGTAGCAAGCACAACAATCCAAAAGAAATTAGATGCCAGTCCAAAGTCCGCCAGAAAAGGCAGGTTGATTTTAATCCAGGGGGCGATTAAATCTGAAAAAAAATGAGAGATACCTGTTACGCCAAAAGCAAAGGCCAGTATAAATGTAATCTCTTTTACTGTGGGGATGTGTGCAATACTGGCACGAAATTTCTCAACATGGTCGCGTAACTCGTCTATCGCGCTGGCATCGGCTTTAAGCCATTTGTCAATTTTATCGCTGATACCCGCGCCATATAATAAAATCCCCATCCATAAATAACCGATTATTATATCAACGGGCAACATTTGTGAAAATAATTTGTCACTTACATTAAAAACCTCGCGCATGGCCGTTTGGTTGGCGCCACCACCAATCCAGCTACCGGCGATTGTTGTAAGCCCGCGCCAAACGGCATCCGGGCCATTACCGCCCACAATATCCGGGGCAAACAGGGAGATAATTAAAATAGCGATCGGCCCGCCAATAATAATCCCCACTGTCCCGGTGAGAAACATGAGGATGGCTTTCCAGCCTAGTTTTAAAACGGCATTTAAATCGATGCTTAGTGTGAGCAATACAAGACTGGCCGGTAATAAATAGCGCGACGCAATAAAATAAAGTTGGGATTTTTCTCCTGATATTATTCCAGCTGAGTTGAAAAGCGAAGGGATAAAATAGCAAAGCAGGACCGACGGGATGAAGGTGTAAAACTTTTTCCAGAAAGGTGTATCCAAGCTGGAGGTTTTAAAGACAACGGCTAAAATGATCATTAAGATGCCAAAAACGACAGCATCGTTGGTAATGAGTGGTTCCATAAATCTCTCTTTATTTTAGTGGAGGGGTTTACAAAAGTGTGCAAGATAGATTGCTGGAAGTATATAATGCAATCTTGTCAAAGTGATTTTATACTTATTTCTATATTGGCCGGTTGTGCTGTGGCATATTTTTTGAAAGACTAAATTTAAAGTATGGGCTCATTTGTGCGGGAACGCAAACAAATCAGGGTAATATAATTATATTTTAAATTAAAAACAGCGACAAGGTGGTCTTATGAAAAAATTATTCACACTTTTACTACTCTCTTTCTTTCCACTGATGATTTATGCAACAGATGTAACCATCGATGCCACGCAAAAGAAAGATCCCAATATGCGCAAGATATTTGATGCCTTTCGCTCCGGTAACCGTGCGCCACAAAACAGGTTAAGGGAAATTAATAGTAATATGGTTCGCATGTTTCCACCATTAAGCGCCCGTTCATTTTTTGGCGGTATTTTTGGAAATTCCCTGGATATTGTAAAGGGCACATACCCAAATTTTACATATGATTTTTCTACTGTGGATAATGACTGGATAAAACCTGTTATTGAAGAAGGCGCGCAGATTAATCTTGGATATTGTTATATGCCCGAAGCGCTTAATGCAAGCAGCGCTTTTAAGCCACCAGAAAATTATGACGCCTGGGAAGAATTTAATTACCAGTGGGCAAAACATTTTAATGAAAAATATGGTGTAAACTCATTTGAAGTTTGGAACGAACCCGATTACAGTGATTTTTTTACCGGCAGTAAAGCGGACTATTTTGAGATGTATAAATATGCCGTAAAAGGTATCCGTCGTGCGGTGCCCGATGCTATGGTTGGTGGGCCCGCATTGGCCGAGAGCCCCAAAAACTGGATTGGTCCTTTCCTGGACTTCATTATTGAAAATAATTTACCGGTCAACTTTCTCTCCTATCACGCACAGGATAATAGAGACGGATTTAAGGATGAAGGCAGTAAGTACCACAGCCGTTATCTGGATATTTTAGATGAACTGAACCAGCGTGGGATGGATAGCGTGGAAATTCACCTCAATGAATTCTCCTATGAGCTTGACCCAGGGCAAGGCAGCAAATATGATAAAGTAGAATGTGCTGCCTGGTTTGCCAGTTCTTTTAAATTTATGTTGAATGAAATGCCACGCCTGGCGCTTTTTAATAAAACAATTACAAATAATGGTGAATTAGCAGACAAGTGGAAATACAACGGCCTGATTACAACAGATAATACGCCAAAAGCAAAATTTAACCTGTTTAAAATGTACGCCAAAATGCCTTACTGGGGCGTTGATGTAAGTGTAGGCGACACAAAACTTGATGCAATGGCCGCCATGGACGACTCGACAGTTGGTGTGATGGTTTGGAACAAACAAGATGCGGTAAATGAGTTAAACCTTTCAATAAGCAGCCTCCCTTTTATTGCCGATTCTGTGCAAATTTATTTAATTGATCCTGAACACTCATCTTATTTTGATGATTCGGCTACAAAAGAATTGGAAAAAATTGAGACAATTATACTTGATAAATCATCTTATGCGGATACGCGCAATGTATTAAACCATGGGATTTATATGTTCCTGTTTAAAGGCACCCGGCCGGTTACTTCGATTAATGATCCTCAGGTTCAGAAACCCGATGCATTTAAATTGAACAACTATCCAAATCCGTTTAACCCGCAAACAACAATATATTACACATTGAAAAATACAGGCGATGTAAAGCTGCAAGTTTTTGATCTGCTTGGCCGTGAGGTAGCAACTTTAGTGCAGCAAGTTCAGCAAGCCGGAAATTATCGGGTGACTTTTAATGCCAGTAATATTGGCGGTGGTGTATATTTTTATAAACTGACAGCCGGACAGTTTACCCAAATTAATAAAATGCTGTTCGTCCCCTAGCGACTGTTCTTTTATCCGGTCTCATTTTCAATATCAAGCTGGAAATGAGGCCGGGTTTTCTGTATCAAATTTTTACAATGATTCAATAAGACCTTCCAAATGCCTTTCCGCACAGCACTCCAAAATAAAATTCTTTTCCGTCTTAAGCCCTTAATAAAACGCCGTTTATCCCTTTAAAGTTTTTTTTGTCTTTAATAGGTTTTTGTTTTTGGTACGCATATTGATTGTCTTCAGGGTGGGATTAGTTTATTCACCACAAGGATGAGCGTGACACAAACCATTAAAATAATTTTTATTCTTTCTCTTTTTATCGTGACCGGTTGGGCGCAAGTAAACATTTCCGCTGCACTGGCCTTTGATCAATACGGCAAGGATATAAATTATGGTCCGGCCCCCGGTTTTAATCTGGGGCTTAATTATAAATTTCAATCGGGTGTAGTTGCCGGTTTGGTATTTCAGGACAATAATATCAATCAAAAAGTAAACACGCCCGGCGGTACGGATTTAATCGCCAGCAAGGTGAATGATTTTGTTTTTACATTGAGCTATCCCCTTACAAATAATTTTTTCACTTTCAGCATCCGCTCGGTTGTTGGCTTTGGCTGGAAGTTTTTTAAAAGAAGCGCTTACACTTTTCAATTGGGCGCATTGGGCAGTAAAACTATCGCAGGGGCAAACGAAGGTTTTTATATGGCGAGCATGGCGTTAAATTTTTCCAAAAATGTTTATAAACAGGCTGCATTATTTATTCGCCCACAATTTGGTTTTTACGATTTTTCCAATCTGCGCCGGGTTTATACAATTGCGGGAGGCATCAATGTCCGGCTTTATTAAAACATGCCTGCTTGCCTGCCTGCTAATTAGCGCGGCATCCGCACAAGATAAAGATAATGTGCGCTTCGAGCTTTCGCCGCACACAGGTTTTATGGATGGCAGCGGTCAATTTGGACTTGATGCTTCGATGAACTACAAAGCTTTTAACCTGGAGTTCTCGGCGGCACAGGTTATAGGCGAAACAGCGGATTTGTACCCGCTAAATGTAAACCTGCTTTTCAATTTAGCAAAAAAAGGAAATATGATCCCGTATGGCGGCGTGGGTGTTGGGCTTTTACTCACGGTGCCATCTACAACGATCGGTAATAAGACCTTGTCCAGCCTGGGATTAAATTTTGGCGGCGGACTCCGTTTTTATTTTACAGATGATTTTGGCCTACGGCTCGGGGTAAATCAATTTTTAACAAATATCAAAAGTAAGCGTGATGCCAGTGAGGAGTTATTAATTTTTCAGGAAGTAACAATCGGTGTAATTTTTGTTTTTAACTAAAGGATGGTAAAAAAATGAGAACTATTGAGGAACCAATAATGGAACAAGATCAGGAAAACAAAACGAATAATGATGAATTGGATTTTCAATTTTATACGGTTGTAAGAAACCTTACCGCGGTGGAGAAACCAAAACGCAATTTTATACAACGCTTTTTTGACCGCCTGAAAAACCTGTTTTACGGGACAAAAGAATAACTTATTAATGAACCTGCGCTGTTCGTTTGTAGGTCTGTTGGAACAATTTTAAAAGATGCAGGGAGTGCATGTGCGTAATTTTTTTTATGTAATGATTTTTTTATGGACGGGTTTTGTTATTGGCCCGGATAAGGCAAGCGCCCAAATTAAGTATAATAATGGTTTTACAATTTCCACAGGTATTTATGCCGCATCGGGGTTTGGGACAAACCCGTATGCCGCTTTTCGCTACAACCATTATTTAAAGCAAGGCCGCCATTTTGTGGAGGCATCTTTCGGGATAAGCAGCATCGAATCGGACGTATTGAAAACGGTCGCGAATGCCCGGTTATTTGAAAACACGCGTTTGCTTGTTTATGAATTTGTTTATGGATACGATCCCAAAATGTGGACCAGCCTGCCTTATTTTACGGCCGGTGTGGCCGGGATAAACCAGGGTGGTCAAAGTAAATTTGCGCTTGTGGCCGGTATAGGGAACCGTATTTATTTTGATACGCTTTTTGGCTCACGGAAAATTGGCCTGCGTTACGATTTGCGGGACCAGATTTTAAAACAGCGCTTTAATGACAAAGAATCCTTTTTTGCCCATAACCTTGTTTTTACAATTAACCTGGAGTTCTTTTATTAGCTCATCGGCCAAATTACCAAGCTGAGCCTGTAATTATTAAAAAGTGCCATTAATTTTGTATCAAATTAAAATTGAGGTTTATGTGAAAAGATCAAAATATCTCGGTTCATTCATTCCCAAAATAGCTTTGTTCATACTGGCACAGGTTTTAATAAACGCCTGTGGCAATCCGCCCGCCGATGTTATTATGGAAAAATCGGGTCAGGCTGCCCTTGTTTTTGTTAAAGAAAACAGCCGTTTTAATAACCGCAGCAATGCCATGCGCAGTAATGTGGACGAGTATTATCCGGGAACCGATATTTATATTTTAGACCCCATTTCCCCACAGGGCAATGTGCGCAACCTTACAAAACAGTACACACGCCAGGGGCAAACCCGCGAGGACCGCTATGGCCACGCCGCTGATCCTGAAATATCTTTTGACGGTAAAAAAATACTTTTTTCCATGCGCCGTAACAGGGATAGCAACTGGCATTTATATGAGATGAATATCGACGGTACCAACCTGCTCCAGCTTACCGATCAGGTTGTCGGCCATGATATGGACCCGATCTATTTGCCCAATGGCCAGATTTTATTTGCCTCGACACGCCCGCAAATTGTGGATGAATACGAACGGCGTGAATCACCTTTATTACATGTTGCCGACCGTACCGCCGATGGCCGTTTAACAAATATCCGACAAATTTCTTTTAATCAAAGCCACGATACCAACCCGATGGTCCATTCCAGCGGGAAAGTGTATTACAGTCGCTGGGAGCATTTAGGCGATCCCAATAAATTTTCTATCTTTACCATAAATCCTGATGGTTCACGGCCTTTCGTTTTATATGGAAACCACTTTCCCCGTGGTAGCGGTAGCCGTGTTTATCTCGATCCGCGCGAATTGGCCGATGGCGGGATTATCTGCTCGTTGATGGAACGTAATTCACCTTTTGAAGGCGGGGCCATCGCTATAAAAGATATTTCACGCGGGGATGATGAGATCAACATTATTACCCCAAGCGACGTTCCTTTTAACGACACGGAAAATGCCAACGCCCTTTACCGTTCGCCACATCCTATAATTGATCACAGCGCTTCATCCACACGTAAGGAAAAAATTATTGTTTCCATTTCGCCCATCCCGCTTGAAAATGGCAAAGAGCGGCAAGTGGATTATGGCCTGTATATAATGGACAAAGATGGTAATAACGTGCGTTTAATTTATAACGATCCGCAGTTTAACGAGATTGACGCCGTACCTGTTTTACCGCGTGATGAACTGCCAGGTGGCATCCCGCAGGTTGTGCCGATGGATAAAAATATTGAAAACGGGTTGGCCGCCAATCAGCAAACAGGCATCTTTTTTGATGGCAATGTTTATCACCGCGACCCCGAAGACCGCTTGATGCGCCCGGACGAAAATCATATAAATAAAGATGGCAGCATCGGCCAGGCCAAATATGTACGGGTTTTGGCGGCTGTTTCCATGCCCCGAAACCGTAGCAAGCGTGGTGGTGATTTGGGCAATACCAACCTGGAAAAACAACGGGTGGTTGGCTATGGCGCTATTCGCAGCGATGGCTCCTTTTCGATTGAAGTGCCTGCCAATATTTCCCTGCATTTGCAAACTTTGGACGAAAACGCCATGATGTTGGTCAGTCAGCGTTCCTGGACACACGTTATGCCCGGCGAAAAACGTTTGTGTACCGGCTGCCATGATTCGCATAATAAAGATAAAGTTATCAACGACCTGAATATCCAGCCGGATGAAAAGATTCTAAACGGCGCGACGGGCGTATTTTACAAATCGGGTTTTAACAATGCCGAAAATGTGATGATCCATCAGGCGGCACATGCAGACACCATCGATTTTTATGACCGCACAAGGCCATCTCGAAGCAATTCCGTGCAGGCGGTTTTCGATTCCAAATGTATCTCTTGCCATGCAAGCGGCGCGCCTGCCGGTGGGTTAAATCTTGAAATGGCCGCCACAGACAGAACCGTACAGGGCGATAATGGGAATGAGACGACCTCCGTTTACGAGACCTTGACAGAAACCGGCCAATATCAAACGCCATCGGGTGATACCCGCGATTATGTTACCGATGACGGCGCGCGGCGATCGCCCCTGCTGTGGGTTTTATACAACCGCCAGCTTAACGATGATTCCAACGAAGATTTTAATCCTTCAAGTTATGACCACACGGCGCTTTGGAAAAAAACAGGTACGTTTATTGATCCGTTCGATCCGGCCAATCGGGGATTATTGCGAATAATTGAATGGGTCGATATGGGAACCCAGTATTCAAGTTCTGTAGAAAATTAGGGAGTTGCTCATGCATTACAATAAATTTTATCACAGCTTTTTTATTGCACTTTTGGGGATTGGTTTGCTGTTTGCCAGTACAAAAGACCAAATCGGGCAATCTGCACCGGATTTTAATTTGGAAAAATTAGACGGCTCCGGTCCTGTTTCGCTTTCAAAATTACGGGGCAAAGTAGTCCTGATTGATTTTTGGGCAAGCTGGTGTGCCCCCTGTAAAAAATCATTGCCTTACCTGGCAGGGCTGCATGATAAATATAAAGGCCTGGAAGTTATCGCCATAAATATTGATGATGACAAAGAGAACGCGCTAAAATTTTTAAATACGTTTGAGATTGATATCACCGCTGTTTTTGATGCGGGCAAAACAACCGTGGAAAAGTACAATGTGCCGGTAATGCCCACGGCTTACCTGGTGGACCAGTATGGTAAAATCCAATACATCCATTCCGGTTATAATGAGAAAAGTATGAAAAAGCTTGAGTTCGCCATTCGTGGTTTGATCGATCATAAGTAAAAATTAATTTAAATGTCCCGCGATATTTACAAAACAGTTTGTATAAACTTTAGAGAACAAAGAGTTTAGGGTTGATCCTTCTTTGGGAAACAACTCTCCCCTAAATCCCCTCTCTTTTAAAGAGAGGGGACTTGAAAAACTTAAAAACCAGCAGAAACTGCATAGGGGTGAGTTGAAAAGGCTCAAATTTTTAAGCTTGTTTATTTTTCTCAAAAAACGGGGACATTCTGAGAAGTAAAAATTAAAAGGTTGCAGATGAAAAAAATGATTTTGTTGATATTTTTTGCGGTTTTTATGAATGCTTCATGCGTTTCCATCAAACCGTGGGAAAAAGAGAAACTTGCCGACCCCATCATGGAGCCGCAAAGCCAGTTTGCCAAGCAAAAGCTGGATGAGAAATTTTTCTCCTCTCGCGAAGGCAGTATGGGTGGTGGCGGTGGAATTGGCGGTGGCTGCGGTTGCGCAAAATAATTTAATTTTCGGCGGCTTAACTGGCCGGTTTGACCTTGCTCCCTGGCAATCACCGGCCAAACGCCGAATTTTTTTTAGAGAAATAAAAAAAGGATGTTTGTGAAAAAATCTCAAAAAATGTACGTGTTTATTCTACTTGTTTTTTTAACCATGCAAAATTCTGTCGCACAGGATAAGATCAGTTACACCACCTATTTTTTTAATGACAGCGGCAATAATAATGTTATGACCACATCCTTTTCGCTGGCCAAAAAATTAATCAAAGGAACGGCCGTTTTACTGGATATTGAGCTGGATAAAGTTTCCCTGCCGCCGGTGGATGGCTCCAGCGGAGCAACCCGTCCGGCCCGTAAAAAGGACGAGGTTTTTGAGAAAAACCGCGGGCAGGTTATTGTGGGCGTGGAGCAATCTTTTGGGGCGGCCACTTTTGCGTTAAACGCCTATCGAAGCCAGGAAATTGATTATCTTTCCAATGCGCTTATTTTTACCGTAAGTGGCGACTTTTTTCAGAATAATACCACCCTTACCGTGCGTGCCCAATATAATGACGATAAAGTGGGCGAACTTTTGAAAGACGGCCAATTGATAAGAAAAGACAAAGCTGTTATTACCGGCGCCTTAAACTTTTCGCAGGTTTTATCAAAATCAGCCGTTTTTAACCTGAGTTATGATTTTATGAAAATGGACGGATACTTAAGCGATCCATACCGCCGGGTTGTGGTTTTTGACGCCAATAATGTTTTTCAGACTATAAAAGAAAATCATCCAAACCAGCGCATACGGCAGGCTGTCACGGGGAAAATAAGCCAGTTTCTAAATATGGTTAACGCCTCTGTTATCGGTAGTTACCGTTATTATTTTGATGACTGGCAGGTTAAATCGCATACGGCCGAAGTGCGTTTTAATAAATATGTTTTTGATGATTTTATTACGGGTTTTAATTATCGCTATTATACGCAAGGCGGCGCTTCCTTTTACAGGGAAAAATACAACCTTTCCCCAAACTCAGGCCAACAACTGCGCACGGCGGATTATAAACTCAATCCTTTTCAATCCAACAGTTATGGCCTCAATTTGCGTTATTTATTCCGTGGTTTGGCCAAAGGCAACCCGGGTTGGGAATTTCTGGAAAAATCATCTTTTGAGGTAATGTACCTGCGATACACAAATGACCTGGATTTCTCTGCAAACATTGTACAGGCCAGTTTAAATTTTGCGATTTAATATGAAGGAAAACCGATGAAAAAAATAATTTACCGTCCCATAGTTTTTACCTTTATAATTTTGTTAAGTGTAGCATCGTCCGTGTTCTCTTCGGACATAGCGGGGACGTATGGAGCGCACCGGGCGAAAATAATTAAAGGCGGTTTAAAAAGTATCACACCCCAAAAGGTTAAATCCCTAAAAAAAACAGCAGATAATTTTTGGCAGGAAACAGCGCCTTCAATAAAAATCGGCCAAACTTTTGAAATACTACCCTTTGATGTGGAAAATGGCATCACTACATTTAACCGCGATGTTGCCCGGACTATTTTAAAGCGCGACTTGTTTGGTTTACCGCAATATTCGGCCACATACTATCGGGCAAAATATGATAAAAATGCCCTGTTTGTGGAATCAACTTTATTGCAGATTGTTAGCGACAGCCGCTGGAACAGGTTGCTTTATGGTGCATTAAACGGATCGTTGAAAAGCTATGACCAGATAATCGGGCCGGGAGAAATTGTCGTAAGCCCGCTTGGTAAAATATTTGTTTCCGAAAAAGGAAAATCACGCATTATTGTTTTTGAAGTTGTAGGAAAAGGGGCCGAAGCAAAACTAGTTCAAAACTTTACTATCGATGGCATTAGCGAGCCCACCTCTCTGGCTTATAACGATGGCGGGACACCTTTTAATAGTTCGGATGATTTTTTATTTGTGGCCGACGCCTCAAAAAACACAATCGGCAAATGGCAAATCGGTGAAAACGCAGCGAGCCTTTCCAAAACATATAAAGGATTCAGGTGGCCGGTTTCCATTGCAGTTGGACGCTGGGACGGGGTAAATACAAATCAGCTTTATGTGGTAGACAGCTATGCTAAAAATGTAACTTTATTTGAAGAATTGAATGGCGAGCTGAAAGAAATTGTGCAAATAAAGGCTAAAAATAACCAGACTTTTTCCAAGGTGGAAACAGATCATTTTGGGCAAATTTATCTTGCGGACGCGGTGAATGGCGATTTGTTTAAATTAAGCGCCAATCTGGATATGCTCGATAAAACTTCCTTACCGCAAAACAAAGGTATAAACGATTTGGCCATCCCATTTGGTATGGTGGAGATTGAAGGCGAAGGAAAATACTGGGCCGGTTTTGATCAGCTTTTTGCTTTGCAAACCTGGGATGAGGAAAGCGGCGTGGAGCGATTAAAGCTCGGGCTAAGTTTACAGGATTCCCGTCTAAATATTGCACAAAACAATGCCCGCCTGGAAGCGGAGTTTAAAATCACTGATTTTGCCGAAACACGTTTTACGGTTTTCTCGCGGGGAAATAAAAAAATATTTGAGAGTGAAAAAATATGGAACGCTTCGGGCACAAACATACTGACATGGCAACGAAGGGACCAAAACAATGCCCAGGTTGCGCCCGGAAATTATAGTTTTGAGCTTGAGGTTTCGTCGGCATATTCGGATGAGGTCATTGTCCAAAAAACATCTTTTTATTTGCCCCTTTATTATCATGTGGATTGTGGAAATGAAGACGTAACCAAGGCGATTAAATTAATTCAGGGGAAAGCACAAAAAGAGAAAGGTATTTCCTTTGTACAGGATGATGAACGGGTTATTTATTCAATTTCGGGTCTTGAGCCGGGCTCGTCGTATAAAATTGCAGCCGCCTATTTTATTACCGAAAATTTGGGGCAGGTACAATTAGTTATTGACGGCGTGCCCGTTTATGAGTTGACCGGATTTAAAAAGAACGGGCAGGAAATAGATTATTTTGACATCCCTGCTGAAAGTTTTGTGGATGGAAAAATTGAAATTCGCATTGAGGGCGATGGCTCTGTTCCCGTGGCTGTATCGGATATTTGGCTTAAAGAAAGTGGCCGTGATTTTTCAATTGAAGCAGCCCCACAAATTATACCTGCCAACTTTAAGCTGGAGCAAAACTTTCCTAATCCGTTTAACCCGAGTACAGTTATCGGCTATAGCCTGCCCAAAAGTAGTTCGGTAAGCTTAGTCGTTTTTGACATGCTCGGCATAAAAGTAAAAACCCTGGTCAACGGATTTATTGAGGCGGGTGTCCACACAATTCGTTTTGATGGTTCTACCCTGTCCAGCGGTGTTTATTTTTATCAGCTCAGGTCAGGTGATTTTATCGAGACACGCAAAATGTTGTACGTGCGCTAAATCCAATTGTGTAAATACGCAGCACCACCCTCGTTCTGGATCTCCGGATTCAGGATGTATTTGAATTGAAACTATGTTTCAGTTTTATGCTGCCCAAAAACAGAGTTTGGAATCAGGTGCTTTTGCTGCATACTAATACATTATTTCTAATCAAAGTGAAGTACAAGTTGTAAAAGTTATAGACATGACGTTATGTAAATGGGGTATCAAATTCGTTTTTTAACGTCAGTTCGACGGAAGAAAATGGGCTTAATTCTTCGAGGTTTTAAAAGAAAACACCCCTTAATGTCATGCTGTAAGCATCTTTTCTTATGGTTTTCCAGAAAAAGATTCTTTCAGAATGACATTTTCTAAAACTTTCTGTTACATCGAACTCAGGTTATTTTTAATAAAAAAACATTTTAATTTGATAGTTTTGTGATCTTACCTGTGGCATCTAAAGCCCTCTATGCGTATTATTTCGCACCTAATTTATTATAATCCTTCCTAATATTTGTAAAAGTTTATGATCTATCGTCTATTGCTAATTCTTATTTTAGCGGGAAACCTATTTGCCGTAAATGGCGCTCAAGTCGCAATTTATAATGGTCCCGGAACCTGGCCCGAGGGCATTACTTCGTTTGAAAAGTTTTGTGATTGGAAAGGAATAGCCCACGAACAGGTTTCGCCAACGGATGTAAACACAGTCGTTTTAAAAGATTTGTATGAGGGCATCTTTTTTCCTGGTGGGGACGCTTATTATTATAAAGTGGCCATCGATACAAATGGCCTGCAAAGTATCCGCGATTTGATCAACGGTGGCGGCTATTACATGGGCATGTGTGCCGGCTCCTATTTTGCGTGCGACTCCATCGAATGGGAAGGTGGGATTTATGATTATCAATTGGAGCTGTTTAATGGTTTTGCACGTGGGGCAATTGACACAATCGCGCCATGGCCTGTTTATGTCATGACCGACGTGACCATGAACATGAACAACCCGATCAATGCCTATAGCGGTGGAAACGAATCGATCCTGTACTATGGTGGGCCGGTTTATGAGCCTAAGCCCGGGCAGCAAATGGATACACTTGCAACATGGGATGCCTGGTATAACTTGCCGGCGATCGTTAATTTTAGTTATGGCGCCGGACGTGTTTTCTTTTCCGGCCCACATCCCGAAACGGAAGAAGACAGTGACCGCGATGGTAATAATTTTGCCGATGCTTACTCGGATAATGGCTCCGATTGGCCATTCCTTTGGTCGGTAATGGACTGGTTGATGAAGAAACCAATCACCGATCCACGCTTTTGGATCAATGAATTCCACTATGACGACCATGGCGCTGATGCCAACGAGTTTGTGGAGTTGATTGTCCCGGATAGTTTTACAGATTTCGTAAACCTGCATTTAATTTTGTATGATGGCAGCACCGGTTTGCAATACGCCGACCATGTTGGCAGCACCTTTACTACGGGTACAACGCAGGATGGCTTTACACTGATTTCAAAAAATATAGCGGGATTGCTGGATGGGATGGCCGGTTTTGCGCTCGTCTACCAAAATAATGTGATCCAGTTTTTAAGTTATGAAGGCAGTTTTGTGGCTGTCGATGGCCCGGCCTCGGGATTAACCAGTAGCGATATTGGTCTGATGGAAGACGGTACTGACAGTGAAGGCCTTAGTTTACAGCTATCCGGAACGGGCGATACCTATCGCTCTTTTACCTGGAATACACCTTCGACGCAGACAACCGGGCAAACCAATAATAACACACAATTAGACCAAGCCCTGCCTGTGATGCTGCTTACATTTAAAGGTGCCCAGGAAGAATCCGGCATAAAACTGGTCTGGAAGACAGCATCCGAAATTGAAAACTTAGGCTTTATCATAGAACGGCGTGATGAATTTTCAGTGTCCTATGAACAAATCGCCCACTACAATAATGATCTTGCCCTAAGAGGCGCAGGCAATAGCAATTATGTCAATGAATATGTTTTTGTTGATGCGGATATTGTTGGCGGTAAAGAGTATTTTTATCGCTTGCTCCAGGAAGATTATTCCGGCCAAATAAATATAATTGGCGAATTAAATATTTCAGCATCGCCAATCATACCAAACCAAACGGCTTTACTACCCAATTATCCTAATCCCTTTAACCCTTCCACAGTAATTTCCTACCGTCTTGATCATTCGTCAAAAGTACAACTAAATATTTTTGATTTACAGGGCCGGCATATACGCACCTTGGAAAAAAGTGTGCAGGAGGCCGGGGAATATTCTGTGCGTTTTAATGGGCGCGGACTTTCCAGCGGGATTTATTATGTGCGCTTACAGACAGATAAACGTATCTTTAGCCGCAAAATGATGTTATTGCGATAAAACAGTTAAGTCCATCAAACTATTTTATCCTTCCCTTGCCGCGAAAAACTTTGCTTTGTAGATTAGACCCCTATTTTAAAACAGGAGCAATTTTGTCTAAAAAGCAAAAACTATTTGTTGCTATCGCCGGAAATATTGGTGTTGGTAAAACCACACTTACAAAAAAACTAAGCGAACGGTTGGGTTGGAAAGCCTACTATGAAAAAGTGGTCGACAATCCCTACCTTTCCGATTTTTACGCGGATATGAACCGCTGGAGTTTTCACCTACAGGTTTTCTTTTTGTCCAACCGCTTTAAAAACCAACGGGAAATTAACGATTGGCCGGATTCCTGCATTCAGGACAGATCGATTTATGAAGATGTGGAGATTTTTGCCCATACCCTGCACAAACAAGGTTCTATGTCCGATAAGGATTATGAAAACTACCACGAATTGTTTTCCACAATGGTGGAGTATCTGCGCAAGCCGGATATAATTTTATACCTGCGTTCATCTGTGGATCGGCTTATCAGCCAAATAGCCAAACGTGGCCGTGATTATGAAAAGACCATCGATCCTAATTATTTACTTCAATTAAATGAAGCCTACGATGAGTGGATTGAGCGTGCCAAAGAAGATGGCTTTCACGTCGTGACCATCGAGACAAAAAATCATGATTTTGAAAATAACGAAGATGATTTTCAACTTATTTACCGCCCCATAAAAGAATTGGAACAGCAAACATGGCTAAAAGGTGTTTGATTGTTACTTACTATTTTCCGCCAACCGGCGGCGGTGGTGTCCAGCGAAATTTAAAACTGATTAAATACTTGTCACGTCAGGATTGGAAATTTAGTGTTGTTACCTCAGCAGGGCGTGCTGCGAATATTGCCAGCGATGAAACTCTCCAAGCTGATATCCCGAAAAATGTCGAAATAATTCCTGTTTCTTTTTTGAATAATGGAAAAAATAAATTTTTGAGTACGCTTAAATCTACTTTTTTAATTCGTTTTATCAGCTCTTTTTTATTCATTCCCGACCGGCATAAAAAATGGGTTCAGGTAGCCAAGAAATCCATTATTGAAACACTGGCGCAGAAAAACTACGACCTGGTATTAATTTCTTCCCCTCCCTATTCCCTGGCACAAATGGCCGCGGAGTTGACTGAAGAATTATCCATACCGGTTGTTTTGGATATGCGCGATCCCTGGACAACAAATCCCTATAAAATTTATCCAACATCCTGGCATAAAAAGCAAGATCAGAAGTGTGAACAGAAAAGTATTAAAAAAATTAAATACGGGATAAGCGCCTACCAGTCGTTAGTAAATTTCTACTCTACCTCGATTGCAGGTTTTGATAAAAATAATTGGCGGACAATCCCGAACGGTTTTGACGAGGAAGATTTTAAGAATATTATTCCACAAAATTTGGAGTCCAATAAATTTCACATTGCATTTTCCGGCACTTTTTATTCCCATTTAAATAATCCCAAATTTTTATTTCAGGCAATCGCAGGTTTAGGCAAAGAAGAGCGGGAAAAAATCCGTTTTCACCATATTGGCAGTTCCGCACAAAATTTAAAAAAAATAGCAGCGCGCCACGGGTTGCAAAATAACCTTGTGGAGTGGGGCTATCAAAATCATAAAAAATGTTTGGAAATCTTATCGGGTATGGATGCTTTTTGTTTTATTTTAGATAGTACCAATAAAAATGCCGATAAAACAATTGGCGGAAAGGTGTATGAGTACCTTCGACTGGGCAAACCAATATTAGCTCTCGTTCCACACTCCGGTGAGGCGGCAGATTGTGTAAATAAAACTGAATCCGGAATTGTGATAGACCCCTCTGACACTCAAAGAGTTTTAAAAACTTTACAAACTTGGATTACTTCTCCCCCCAAAATCAGAACAGATAGAAAAATACTTGGGTTTTACAGAGAAAGATTGGCAGAACAATATGCCTCCTTTTTTGATGAAATATTTAATAAATTTTAGAAAATAATCTTTAATAATAATTTTTGCTTTGTACTAGTTATCATTTCTTTATACTTTACCCCATTGTCATTAAAAACAATAGTGAAGATTGATTTTTTGGAGGAAATTATTCACTTCGAAATCGTGTTATCTTCGTCACATTTTCCTAAAGAAAGACCAACATTCTGACGATTCTTTTCAAGATTCTCTAAATAAAAAATAAAACCAACGCTTTAATATAAATTTCCCAATCAGGAGCAATACAAATGTTTTTTCCAAAAAGAAAGAATGTTCTCAAAGTTGCAGTTCTTTTATGTCTGCTTAGTGTTCTACTGCCCACGAGTTCCTTCAGTCAAAAAGCGAGTGCGGAATATGTTGCTGAGGCGCTTCCCGGAAAGCTTGCCAGCGGTGAACAATCGCGTGATGGTATTAAAAATATTTTTTTCTCCAATCAAAAACTTTATATGACCAATATTTGGTCCGGCCTGCAAATCTTGGATGTTTCAGATGTAAATAATCCAAAAGATATTGGTGGTTTTGCTACCGAAAACAGGTCGCACAATTGTTTTGTATACGAGAACCATGCGTATCTTTCAAGCGAGCTTGACGGTGTTTTAATTTTGGATGTAACCAACCCGGCGGCAACGACCGAAATTGGGCGGGTAAAAACGCAGGGCGATGCGTATTTTGTGATTGCTGATGCCCAATACATGTATGTTGCAGAAGAAACAAAAGGGGTAAATATTTATGAAATTTCCAACCCTGCCATGCCACGTTTAATAGGCAGCTATGATACACCCGGCTGGGCTTGGTCTCTTTACCTTGACGGACAGACTTTATATGTAGGTGATAAAAGCGGTGGATTAATCATTCTGGATGTGTCCAATCCATCAAAGCCAAAACGACTTGGCCAATTTAACGACATGCGCTATGCCAAAACAGTTCACGAAGAGGATGGTTTTGCCTATGTTTCCAATGGGGCTGACGGGTTGTGGATTTTTGATGTTAAAAACCCGGCATTCCCAACGCTTGTTAGTAAAGTTAATCCGGGTGGGTATATTTATCATGCTTTCAAATCAGGTAATTCAGTTTTCCTCTCCAACGAAACACAGAGGCGTATGGATATTATCAATGTACTCGATCCTGCAAAACCCTATAAAGAGGGTGAGTACAAAACAGATTCTAAAGTTTATGCCACATGGAAAAACAATGTGTATGTTTTTATTGCCGCGGATACAAAGACAATCATTGTACGGCACAATCACCCACCGGTTATCACCAAACTTTATAATATGACTGTTGATGAAAACAACGCATTAATTTTTAATGCCGAAGCATTTGATCAGGATGGCGACTCAATTTATTTTGAAATCGAAAACCAGCCAGATGGCGCTTTGTTTGATACTGAGACCGGATTGTTTAGCTGGACGCCTACTTACGAGCAGTCGGGAACATATCCGGGAATAAAAATAACTGTAAGTGAAAAAACAGTGAGCAAACTTTCGGCCTCAACCATATTTGATATTACAGCCAATCATGTAAACCGCGGGCCATCTTTGCCGGAAGTTGCCGATGGGGCTGTGGCTGAGAACCAGTTAATTTCCTTTACCCTTGATGAAGGCTCTGACCCTGACGTGGAAGACAAGGGCAAGCTTGTTTACCTCGCAGAAAACATGCCGGAAGGCGCGGTATTCAATGCCCAAACGCGTACCTTTAGTTGGACGCCTTCTTTTGAGCAATCGGGTATTTATACGGTTGATTTTCTTATTCAGGACCCGCTTGGTTTGGTTATGCGTGATGGGGCGACTTTAACTGTGACCCATGTGGACCGTAAGCCAAATTTAGTCGAATTGGAAAATGCTGCTGTTGATGAAAACAGTCTGCTAACTTTTAAATTGGAGGGCACAGACCCGGATACGGAAGATCAGGATAAACTTTCTTACACAGCGGAAAACCTTCCGGAAGGTGCTGTTTTTGATGCAAATACGGCCACTTTTACCTGGACGCCGCGTTATGACCAGTCCGGCGAATATAAAAATATTTTATTTGTTTTCACTGCAGGCGCTTTAAGTGATTCTACTTCGCTTGATATAACTGTGAACCATGTAAACCGTGCCCCGGCGCTTGAGGCAATCGCAGCCCAAACTATCGATGAAAATAAAAGCCTAACATTTTCAGTTGCAGGAAGTGATCCGGATGTTGAAGATGCCGGGAAACTTACATATACAGCACAAAAATTGCCTGAAGGTGCAAGTTTTAATGCGGACTCGTTACAGTTTAGCTGGATGCCAACCTTTGAGCAATCCGGCCAATATGAGGAAGCCACGTTTATCGTGACAGACCCAAGTGGGCTTAGTGATGAAAAAACGGTTTCCATTACAGTGAACCACATAAACCGTACACCGCAATTGGCGGATATTGAGCAAAAAACTATTGATGAAAATGTAGCCTTGGCTTTTGAACTGCTCGGCACAGACCCGGATAAAGAGGATGCTGGGAAATTAATTTACTCTGCAGAAGGAATGCCAAAAGGCGCGGTTTTAGATGGGGCAAAATTTAGCTGGACACCGGGCTATGACCAATCGGGTGTTTACGAGATTAGTTTTTCAGTTGCCGATGCAGAATTCACAGTAACTAAAAAGACAACCATTACGGTGAACCATGTTAATCGTCCTCCTGTTGTAAATGAGATTGCTTCGCAAAAGGTTGATGAAAACAAAGCCCTTACCTTTTCAGTCACGGGTTCTGATCCGGACATAGAAGATGCAGGTAAGTTTCTTCTTTCGGCGAACGGTTTGCCCGAAGGCGCAATCTTTGATGCAACCAGGGGACAATTTAATTGGACGCCAACTTTCGAGCAGTCCGGGACATATAAGGTCACTTTTATAAATACAGATCCCCAAAATGCAACGGATCAGAAAGAAGTTGAAATTACAGTAAATCATGTAAACCGCACCCCGGTTTTTGAAGCGCAATCGGCACAAACAGTTGATGGAAATGTTGCCTTGAGTTTTACATTGATCGCTGCAACCGATCCCGATAAAGAGGACGAGGGTAAGTTGGTTTATTCTGCGGAAGGTTTGCCTGAGGGCGCAACTTTTGATGCTGCCTCCCGAACATTTAACTGGACGCCCACATTTGATCAATCCGGTAAATATACCGTAACTTTCTCTGTAGCCGATAAGGAATTTACATTAAAACAGCCTGTTGATATAACTGTGAACCATATAAATCGCGCGCCGGTTCTTGAAAATATCGCCGCCCAAAGTGTGAATGAAAATAGCCCGTTAACTGTTTCAATCACGGCAAGTGATGCCGACAAGGAAGATGCCGGAAAATTAACGGTCTCCGTTTCGGGCTTACCCGATGGCGCAACCTTTGATGCGGGAAGCAATACCGTCAGTTGGACACCAAACTTTGACCAGGCCGGTTCTTATACAGGCATTAGCGTAACCGCCACCGATGCAGCAGGGGAATCGGTTAATACAAGTTTTGACATCACAGTGAATAATACAAATCGTGAGCCTGAGATTAATGGCCCGGCTTCAGGTTCCGTTGAGGCGGGTTCAGCTCTGAGTTTAAGTTACAGCAGTAGCGATCCTGATAATGATGATTTAACTTTCAGTCTCGATGGCGCGCCATCTGGGATGACGATTGATGACAATGGCAGCTTAACCTGGACGCCTGCTGATGATCAGGTTGGAACACATTCTGTAAACGTGATTGTATCGGATGGCAATGCGCAAAGTACAGTGGGGTTAAATGTAACTGTTTCTGCAAAGCCGCAACCGGTTCCAGTTCCGGCTGACACGACATCAAATTAAGCGCGTTTTGTTTTAAACTTAAGGCCCTTAATCGGGCCTTTTTTTTTGCACAAAATGTACGTTCATCGAATAATCAAAAGAAGTAGTGGCAGGTGTTGATTTGGCATTTTTAAAGTGTTAGCTTGAGCCGGCTGAAATCAAAAAAGGAAAATATATGAATATTGAAAATAAGGTTGTTGTTATCACAGGCGCTAGTAAAGGAATTGGCCGCTCGGCTGCGTTGATGTTCGCCAAGAAAGGCGCTAAATTGGCTTTGGTTGCCCGTAGTGAAAAACTGTTGCAAGAAGTGGCTTCGGAATGCGGAGACGAGACAATGATCTTCACTGGCGATATGTCTATTGAAGCCGAAATAATAAACTTTATCCAGGCTGTAAAAAATAAATTTGGCAGGATTGATATTTTGGTAAACAATGCCGGGCTTGGAATTTTTAAGCCAATAATCGGGACAAGCACGGATGATTGGGATACAATGTTTAACCTTAATATGCGCGGCCTGTTTATTACGACGCGGGAAGCTTTGCCCATGTTACGTTCTGCCAAAGAATCGGTAATTGTAAATGTAGCCTCGCTTGCAGGGAAGAATGCCATCGCCAATGCGGCTGGGTATGTGGCCACAAAACATGCAGTTGTCGGGTTTAGCCGATCTTTGATGTTGGAAGAACGGAAAAACGGAGTGCGTGTTTTAACCATTTGTCCGGGTTCGGTAGATACACCCTTTTTTGACAATGATGGCAAAATGTTTAGTCCTGGAAACCGCGGCAAGATTTTAAAACCGGAAGATGTCGCATCTGCCATTTTACACATGGTTGAGCTGCCGCAAAATGCCATGGTCAGCGAAATTGATATCCGGCCAAGCAATCCATAAATCAAATAAAAATTTAATTATAAAAACGAGGAAGAACAAAATGGAATCAAAAGACTTTATTGAGCTGGAAGAAAAATACGGTGCACATAATTACCATCCTTTGGATATTGTAATAGAACGTGCCGAAGGTGTGTGGGTTTACGATGTGGATGGAAAAAAATATATGGATTGCCTTAGCGCCTATTCAGCTGTAAACCAGGGGCATTGCCATCCACGGATTTTAAAAGCGCTTACTGACCAGGCACAAAAAGTGACCCTTACGTCACGCGCATTTCGTAATGATAAGCTCGGTTTTTTATATGAACAAGCCTGCAAATTGAGCGGCATGGAAATGATGTTGCCAATGAACTCCGGGGCGGAAGCTGTGGAAACGGCCATTAAAGCCGCACGGAAATGGGGCTATAAAATTAAAGGCGTTGAGGCGGAACAGGCCGAAATTATTGTTTGCAGAAATAATTTCCACGGCAGGACGACGACCATTGTTGGCTTCTCAACAGAAGGCCAATATAAAGATGGTTTTGGCCCTTTTACCCCGGGATTTGTAGAAGTGCCGTTTGATGATTTTGACGCCTTAAAAAATGCAATCAATATAAATACCGTTGCTTTTATGTTTGAACCGATCCAGGGTGAAGGTGGGATTTTAATGCCGGATGCGGATTATCTAAAAAAGGCGCAAAACCATTGTAAAGAAAACAATGTCCTTTTTATAGCCGATGAAATCCAGACCGGATTAGGCCGTACTGGTAAAATGTTTGCATACGAACATTATGTCGCGGATAAGCCGGATATGTTGATTGTGGGCAAGGCGCTCTCCGGTGGTTTTTATCCTGTTTCGGCTGTGTTGAGCAGTAAAGAAATTTTAGGGGTTTTTAAACCCGGCGACCATGGCAGTACCTTTGGTGGAAATCCCTTAGCCTGTGCGGTTGCCATGGAAGCATTGAATGTGATTGTCGACGAAAACCTTGTAGAAAAATCGGCTGAGTTGGGTGATTATCTTATCGAAAGATTAAAATCTTTAAACACCGGCAAGATTAAAGAAATTAGGGGCAAGGGGCTTTTTGTTGGGATTGAGTTACACGAAGCCGCACGGCCTTATTGTGAGGCATTAAAGCAAGATGGCCTGCTCTGTAAGGAAACGCATGAAAATGTTATCCGCCTGGCACCGCCTCTGGTAATCACCAAAGAGGAAATCGACTGGGCTTTCGAAAAAGTGAAGAAAGCATTGGAGGCTTAACTTTTATCATTGGCCATATAGAAATTATTTTTATATGGCCAATTTAAATTCTATAACCTGCATCATGAAAGCACTTAGTGAGCAATTCCTCCAAACCAAGTTGCTTTGTCCATTTTTTTAAGTACTCTAAATCGAGGGATTTGTACTGAACACGAACTACGCCGATAATATCAGTCCATTGTCTTTCAGAAACCATATTCCCTTTTTTGTACCAATTAAGCTTATTGATAATTATATCTTCTGAAGAGCAGAAAAAAAGTGCTGTCTTTTCTTCAGGAAAGGAGTCTAATTTTTTTCGTCTAAAAGTTTCATTTTCGTATGAGGTGTCTCCAGGAATAAAAATATCAACTTTTATCATTGTTTTAAGGTGAATCAGATTAAAAGTACTGCTATGCTCAATAGCATCTAAAATCATTCCAGAGTCAATATAATACGTTTTATTTAATAAAGTATATACTAGTAACATGTTCATTTTTTATTTTTGCCACGAGGTCCGCATCAAGGGTTGTACGTGCTATTCCATATAATGAACTTGCTACTGACCCACCAATAAAATATTCAATGTTGAGTTTATTAAATGCTTTTACCAATTTTTCCAGTGCTGCATTTATTTCATTTTCCATTGGCATCCAGATAATTTTTTAGCTTTACTTTTAAATCCAAACCATAATGATACTCAACAAAAAGTAAATCTAATTGACTCTGAGTTGAGTTAGGATTGGCACGCATTATAGCTCGTTTTGATAGTGAAATCGCAGACTGGCTTAGAGCACAAGTTTGATGGTATTTTTCTTGGTTTGTTTTTGTACGGATCAAATCAATCCAAATTTTTTCAACTTTTGGGGTTGTGTCCAAAGAAATAGTTTTCATTTAAAATAATCTTAATTCAATTTATTACGATAGGATAAAAATTATTAATTAGATATGAAAGTAAGATGAAATGACATATAATTCAAATACGGCTGTTTTATTATTAAGCTGCCCGGACAGGGCGGGGCTCGTCTCGCGTATCACCCATTTTTTATTTGAACGTGGCGGCAATATTGTTGACCTGGATGAACACGTCTCAAGCGATGAAGGTGAATTTACGATTCGTGTTGCCTGGGAGATGGATAATTTTTCTATTTCAAAAGAGGACTTAAAAGATGCTATTGCACCATTGGCCAAGGAATTTAAGGCGAAATGGGAAATCCATTTTTCAGAACCGGCGCCCAAAGTGGTTATTTTTGTTTCAAAATTTGACCATTGTTTACACGATCTCTTATGGCGCTATAAAGCAGGTGAATTGAATTGTGAGATAAAACTGATTATATCTAATCATCCCGATCTGGAGCCATTGGCCGTTTTTTACAATATTCCGTTTTATGTGTTTAAAATCAGCAAAGAAAACAAAGTAGAGCAAGAACAAGCCGAGCAAAAGCTTTTACAGGAAAATGAAATAGATACAATTGTCCTGGCTCGTTATATGCAGATATTGTCCGATAGTTTTTGCAGCTTGTACCCCAATCAGATTATCAATATCCATCACTCTTTTTTACCAGCTTTTATTGGAGGCAATCCTTATAAACAAGCCTATAAGCGGGGCGTTAAAATAATTGGTGCAACCAGCCATTATGTTACGGCCGATCTCGATGAAGGCCCAATTATTGAACAAGATGTAATCCGGGTGACACATAAGGATAGCTTAAAGGATATGGTGCGCAAGGGGCGCGATTTGGAACGGGTTGTTCTGGCACGGGCAGTAAAAGCACACCTGGAAAAACGGGTAATGGTTTTAAACAAGCGGACAATTATTTTTGACTAAATGCCTGCTTGCTATATCCACAAATAAATTTTATTACAACTTTATTTTGCTGATTTTTTTATGAACGCCGCTGACCTGCATTATAGCGGCGCTCCCATACCAGGGATGCAGTTCCATTGCAAGGCTTCCTGCCTGGATTGCCGGATCGGTTTTGGTGAGCTCTTCCGCTTCTTCAATGGTTTTTACATCAAAAATATAAATACCGCGCAACTCGCCACCATCTAAAAATGGGCCGGCTAAAACCAGTGTACCCTCATTGGACATGCGTTTGATGTTTTTCATGTGTGCTTTTTGAAGCTCTACGGCCTTGGTGGAATCCTGAACACGATTTGGCCCGGCTTTTAAGAAGGCCACCACATATTGGTGCATGCCATAGTCATCAGCGCCCAGTTTTTTTGCCAGGGTGGAGTCAAATACGGCAACAGTTGCTTGCTTGTCGGGTTGAGAAGAAGCCGGTTTATTATTACAGCTAAAAAACAAAGAGCTTATTAAAAGATAAATAAATACACGCATATTATCCCCGTTTAAAGTTAATATTCCTTTAAAATTATCAACAAAGTATAATCTGAATACACATCTAAACGGGCATAATGTATGTAAAATTCCTGATAGTGGACAAGATATGGTGTATAACTTTTCTTAGGTTTAAAAAAGCCTACCACCTGCGTGGTGCATCCTCAACGACACGAACCGTATCGCGGGCAATAAGCAGCTCTTCATTTGTAGGGAAAACATATGCTTTTAATTTACTTTCTTTTGTAGAGATTAATCCTGATTTACCGCCAATTAACGCGTCGTTTTTATTCTTGTCAATTTTTAACCCAATCGAATCAAGGCCCTTACAAATTCGCTCGCGGATAATAGCTGAATTTTCTCCAATACCACCTGTGAACACAATGGCATTTGCCTTCCCAGCCATTTCCACAAAATAACTACCAATATATTTTCGGACTCTTTTGCAAAAAATATCGATGGCCAGTGTGGCGCGCCGATCGCCGTTTTCGGCTTCCTCTTCCAGAAGTTCGCGCATATCATGGGTTAAACCTGAAATGCCCAGCAAGCCGGAACGTTTATTGAGCATAGTGTCAAACTCAGCATAGGTCAGCCCTTCTTTGTGGTATAAATATTCGAGGATGGAAACATCGATATCCCCGGCCCGGGTACCCATTAACAACCCTTCCAAAGGTGTAAAACCCATCGATGTGTCTACCGATTCACCATTTTCGATAGCGCAAGCAGAGGCGCCATTACCAAGATGGAGGGATATAATGTTGATCTGTTCACGTTTAATTTTGGCTTCTTGCCGGTACTTATAGGCTATATAGCGGTGCGATGTACCATGAAATCCATAACGACGGATTTTATAACGACGATATAACGGGTAAGGCAGGCCATATAAATACGATGTGTCTGGCATCGTGGAATGAAAAGCTGTATCAAAAACAGCTACCTGCGGGATTGTTTCACCGAGGATTTCAGTCGCAGCCCGGATACCTTTAATATTGGCTGGATTATGTAAAGGGGCGAGTTCGATATGGTCTTCAATACCCTGAATAATTTCAGAATCTATTTTTACAGACTTGCTGAACTTTTCCCCACCATGAACAATACGGTGGCCAACGGCATGTATATCCGCGTAAGATTTTATCTCCTCAATTTTGGAATCGGATGATATTATCCAGCGCATAATTATGCCAATGGCATCACGGTGGTTTCTTACAGGTGCATCCATGCGTACCTTGGGCTGGCCTTCAACCTGCATGGTAATAAGGGAGTGGCTGCCGATCCGCTCCAGGATTCCACGGGCCAAACGGCGGTCAATATTTTTTTCTATTTGCTTAAGGCTAGTTTCGATAAGCTGGAACTTCACGGAAGAAGAACCGCAATTTAAGACAAGAATATTCATTTTAGTCCATACTTTTTATAAGTAAATTTTATTGATTACACTCTCGTTCAAATTTACAAAAAATCTAATCAAAAATGATTAATTATTTCTGTTTATCGTGAGTTTTAATAAGACGAATATTGGTGCAAAATTTAAATAAAAGAACCCAGTTTCCCAGCCTCTTTTATAATGGGTCTTCTTTTTGTCTAAGTATATACACGGAGCGAATTCTGAACCGGCCTTACTTATTTTGAATTATCATTACACTATTTCACAAGCAGCATTTTTTTAATTTGGTTAAATTTCCCAGCCTGCGAGTGATAGGTATATAACCTGAAGTTAAGCCGGAAAAATCAAAACCTCTGGGGAGATTTCTTCCATTCTGGTTTTTATTTATCAGGGTATCATGATCTTGCTATTTCTCTCCTCGTTTGTATCTGGTTCAATTAAAAAAAAGTTGTTTGTTTTATTTGATAAATGAACTTATGTTCATTATATTTTTCCATCAATTGAACATAAGTTCATTATGGAGTAGAATTGAAAAAACCATATCGCACGCGTAAAGTAAGCCAGCCACCTCTTTTTACTAATTTTAAGCCTAGTGGTGTCCAGCGAAAATTTCTAAAAAAAACAGAGTTAAGTATCGATGAATTTGAAGCAATCCGCCTGGCAGATTATTTGGGATTGGAGCATCAGGAGGCAGCGGAAAAAATGCACGTATCGCGGCCAACGTTTACACGTTTGATCAAGAAAGCACGGCAGCGCATAGCCCAGGCCATAATCGATGGCATGGAGTTGGTAATTGTTGGCGGTAATATTGAATTGGCCCATTCTATTCACCATTGTCAGGATTGTGGTGAAAAAGTACAGCAGCCGGTCAAAACAAAAACAGCGCCGTGCGGGGAGTGTGGTTCGGAAAATGTAAACAATCTCGCAGAGCCTTTTATTGAGCAGCAAATGAAAGATAAAAAATAAATTTTTGGAGTTAATAATGAAAATTGCAATTGCATCAAATGATGGAATATCCATTTCGGCACATTTTGGGCATGGAAGGCTCCGGGCCGCATTTATGATGACCTGAAAAGTGCGGATATCCAACCCTTTATTGTTGAAGAAAATGATGTGCTTCAGGCGGTGCATCTCTATTTGGAAAATAAACTTGAAGACCATCCTTAAAAGGGGTGTGAACATTGATTGTGTTTACAAAAAAAACGAGGTAAAAAAATGTCACAAAATAACAGACACAATATGGGCGGCGGTGGTTTTTGCCTTTGCCCAAAATGCGATTTTAGGGCAGAACATAAAAACGGGGTTCCCTGCCAGCAGGAACGATGCCCCAATTGTAATGCTAAATTATTAAGGGAGGGCTCGGAGCATCATAAACTATTTCTTAAAAAAAATGAACAGGCCTGAATTTTTGTTTTAGCGAGTTCCCTTTGAAATAGCAGGCTGATATTTTAAACTTTTTATAAGCGGGCAAATGTGAAGTATATTTATGGTTGGCTAAAAAAAGAAAATTTCTACATTAACCAAAAAGCAGAATCAGAACTGGAGGTTATACGGATTTTACTTGAGCGGGCATCAAATTCCCCAAAAGTAACTGATTTAGACCAAGTTGCAGATGCGGTTTTTGAAAATGAAATAGTGAGGGCAAAACATCGAAATTGTTGTGGTGTTACTTTTGAAGCTGCTTCCCGGGGTGTGCTGGAACCCTTAATTATTATAGGACGATTTGAAGAAGGTATCGGTTATTATTCAAAAAAAAGGGAACCGATAGACCTGGCTGTTTTGATTATCGCGCCTTTAAATTATGCAGAGAAATTGCAAACGGCCGTTGCCGATATGAAGGAACTGCTTTGTGATTCCATTTTTATGAAAATTGTAAGACAAGCGGATAATGTGGAAAAAGTGTATGAAATATTTCGGAGCGCTGTATAACGGTCTCATTAACCCTTTTTTAAGGCGTGTAAATAAAATTAATAGGAGGCTTTGCATAGCTAACCCTACTTGTGGAGAGTGATAGTTCTTGGAGGTTATACAAAGCCTTCTAATAATAAAAACAAACACCATAACCTACCCTATAAAACACAATAACCGGGCTATGGTGTAATAAAACCTACCAAAAAACTTACAGGAATTTACCAGAAAAGGGATACCCAATCAAAAACTTTTATGCAGAGTCAAATTAATAATTAGTGATGAGTAACTCTTTTGCACGATGGTTAATTGAACGCCCCTGGATGTTATATCTGGTTTCAACTTTATGGAAAGTAAACTCTTTAAACACCTCACGAATTTCCGGTACATCATTTATGGATAAAATAAACTTTCCCTGGATTGAAGCAAGAAGAGTGTTCATTTTTGCAAAGTCATCTCTGTTAAATATTCCTTTGCCGTAATAATTTTCGCAACCGAAATATGGTGGATCGAGATAAAAAAATGTATGCGGCCGATCATGTTTTAGAACGAACTTTTCGTAGAGCTGGTTATCTACAAAGACATTTGCCAAGCGAAGATGTGCAGCTGATAATTCTTCCTCGATGCGGAGCAGATTGAACGATGATTTACGGACTGTAGAGATGGTAAAATAGTGTTCTGTTACTTTGCCTCCATAACCAGTTTTAAGCAAATAATAAAAACGAACGGCCCGCTTGGATGTCTGTTAGTGTATTAGGATCGGTGTTTTTGAAAACTTCGAACTGGTCCCTGGCAACGAGTATCCACTTTAAGTAGCGAATAAATTCCTCCAGGTGGTTCTTGACCACTCTATATAATGTTACTAAATCTGTATTAATATCATTTATTATTTCTACCTGGGATGGTTCCTTTTTGAACAGGAGCCAGGCGGCGCCTGCAAAGACTTCACAGTAACAGGTATGTTTTGGAATTAAGGGGATTATTTTTTTTGTAAGGTTGGATTTTCCACCCAGATATGCGATAAAGCTTTTCATTTGTTCCTCCTTGAACTGATTAACTTTATCTAAATGTAAAAAAAGGGAAGGTTTTTAGTAGTGTAAAAATACTGATCTAAACTTCAACATCGAATTGAGGTGAACCAATTAACTCATGGCAAAGTGAAATAATTAATGCTCTATAAAAAGAATAGTCAAGATTTGCTACTTTTTTATGAAAACAATCTAATCTCACAGGTTGATACAAATGAATAATTGCGCACGACTTTGCAGAAGGCTTGTAATCATCTCTGATTTTTATTAAGCCAGATTTAACGGGAATGTGTAATTTACCGAACTCAACTGAAGCACTGCATGGTATAATATTGTAAGTTTGTCTATTTGGTAAGTCACTATTAAAAAGAACAATAGCAGGTCTGTATCGTTTATCTTTTTTTTAGCATCGTCCATAACAATTTTGTTGTCTTGAATTAGCCATAATTCACCTGGAGATGGTGCGTGTGTCATAAGATAAACTTCTTTTAGATTCATTAGTACGCAGGTCTATATTCTTCTAAATATGAAAGCTCTTCTGCAGCTTTATTCATTTCTTCAGGTTTATAATCAGGATGTTTTTTATATGTTCCAAGTATAGTTTCATGCCAGGATCAACATTGGCTTTCACTGTATTCATTTTTAAACAATCTGTTAATATATAGCTACCTGTTTCCTTTTTATATCCCATTTCAACCCTTCTTAAATATTCCATCACAGGTGGTGTTTTGTATACAGTTTTTTCTAACTTAGGACCAGGAAGCCAGCTGTATTTGTGTAAAATTTGATCTAACAATGACGAAGCATGGGAATCTTCTAATAAACAACTTTTGATACTTTCATTTGGGGTGATGTTTAAGGACACATATTCAAAGTCATCGTCTAAGTCCCTTTTTTTCATTAATAAATTGATATCTATATTAATAAAGGCGCTTGTATGAAGGGATTTTATATGAGTTTTATAATTGGCTATAACCGGGCCGTGTGGAAGTTTGGTAAACACTTCTCTAGTATACCGCACCCCAAAGTTTTTGATATAGAAATACTCAAAAAGGAAGGTAAGTTTATTGAGATGAAAAACACCAACGCTGCCAAGACGATCTACAATTGAACACGCAACGCGGTCAAGTTTATCTTGATCTCTTTTCATAAAAGAATATAAAGTTTAATTAAATTTGCCCCGTACCAAAATTCATTTAAGAAGTTATCGGATAAAACCGAGCTTTTGATAAGAAAGTGAATGAAAATGAATAGTTTCAGATAATAACTTACGTTATTTAAGTTAATTAATATTGTGACCAATATCTCACAACACAGCAATCATCTTTCCATGTTACTGTTTGGCTATGACACAGTTAAAGCTGGAAAATATATCTATTTTGATGTTTCACCCGATAATCCATATCAACAAGACCAAGGATAAGTGTCGCCCTTTCTACGGTTATTTTCCCATTGAAGAGGCTGGAGGTTGTCGATTATAGTTTGGCCACCCTTTGATCTTGGGGTTTTGTGGTCTATTTCCCATCCCACATCCGAGTCTGTATTTCCATGCTCGGTATATTTTATGGGCTTACCACAAAAGTCAAGTCGCCATTCTGAGGGTGACCAATGTTTGCCGTCTTTGTCGGGAATGATGTTTCCTTTTTTCCAAACAGCAAGTTTGGTGTTTTCGTTAGCAGTACTAAATGGATAAATATAAGCCATGATGATGCTCCCAATGTTTTATTTATACATAACTATCCTTCCCCTCTTTTAGTTAATTAATCCAATATACAATATTGTTAACGTTTAACAAAATCAACTCGTTTTGCTTGTTTTCAATGTTCTTTTGTGTATATTTTGCCTGCAATGACGCTTTTAATTTACGGGGGGAAGGAGACAATATGACTAAGTTAAAAACTCAAACCATCACAGTAATGCAAGACTGTTAAAGGAGTAAAATGCGAATTAATAAACTTCCACTAGCGAATATATCTACTAAAATCACCACAAAGGAAACAATTTCAATTAGAAACAATTGGTTAAAGGTTGGAATACTTTCATCATTGACGATCACCTTTATCATAAAAGTGTGGACATTAGATTTAAGTAATGTCTTTGCTGCTTTTGATTTCTCAGATCTACTATCATTGTTTTTAGCTATGTTTTCTATTAGTCTTGCAGTTCTTTTCTATCTCAAAGCCACTGATACTTCAAATGTTTTTTATGACAACACATATCGATTTACCAAGGATGTTTCTGAAATTCTTGGACGATTAGAGGCGGGTTTTGGAGAGAAGCTCAAACATCTTGGTGAAGAATATTCAGGCTTAAAGACTGCCGTTGAAAACATTCCGTTTGATGTAAATAAAGCTGAACAAAAAATTAAAGAAGAACAAGAACAGGTACAGAAAGTTGAGGAAGAGAAGAATAATATAATTCTTGACCTTGCAAATAAAGCTAAATTACAAGAAAAAGAAAAAGAAGCTATTTTTAAAAAACTCAAAGAGAACGATTTTGAATTACAGACCGCTAAAAATGAGCTTCAGTACTTACAAGAAAGATTAGATAATGAAAATCAAACGGGATACCAACCCCAAATAATAAATGCCAGAATCTTAAATATTCTTTACCCCTTGACTAAAGAAGTTAGTAAAAAATATATTTTTAATAGTACACCAGATCAAATTAAACGTAGACTTACAAACGCAATAGACACCATTTCTCCAAGAAAAAAAATTGAACTTAGAAATCTCGCGATATTGGATGAAGAAGATAACTTAACAGACAAGGGAGTAGCTATAGTAATTGAAATTGTGAGAAAATCCTATTAAATCAACCAATTTTTTATAATTTCTACTCTTCAGGAGTAATTTTATAATGGTATTTTTTTAAACGAATATCATCAACTATATAAACATCAAATGAATGATTTAATTTTTTCGGAATAGGTACAGGGAGATAACTAATCCAGTTGGCCGTTGCAGAGGAGGCTTTGGGAAAATTATCTTTACCAACTTTTCTAAATACTTCTTTCCCCTCTTCCATCACTATAACAGTGAAATTTCTTGTATTAGCGGATTCTATTGTTTGTCTTATAATATGGACTGTAACAGTACCGCCTGGTGGTAATGTCTTAGATTTTTGTGATACAATTTCTTTATCCCATAATTTTAATTCATTTAGTTGGTATTTATATGAATCGTAAAAAATGCCAATTCCATCATTCCATTTTTCACTTTCAATATTAGCCCCATTTGCGACCATTAAATTATTAGAAGCACATGAAATAATAAATAGAAATAAAAGAGCAAAACTTTTCATATTGTACCTCACTTTAAATTGTCGATTAAATCCTTAACCAATTTAAGCTTATCTTTCGGTAAATTCTCAAGTTTTTTTGTCAGCTTAGACATTTCTTCACCCAGGATTGTTTCCCTCCATTGCTCTAATGTATGCCCCGTGAGCAACCAAAAGATATCTTCTTTAAACCCGTCTTCCCTCGCAACTTCTATGAGTGTGTTCAGAGCATTGAGTTTTATACCAAAATCCGCCGGCGTATCCTTCATTATTTCTTTAAAGCGTTCTTCACTGGTGAACAGTAAAATAATGCGTAAGCGCTTATAAACAGCATCTGCTGAAACTGCATATTCTTCCGCCCCATCACTCACTCGCCAAGGTTTAACAGGTTCTTCAAAATCTGGGTTATATTTTACGCCAAAAACAAGCCGATTTAAATCCGCGTGTAGTACACCGGCAATTGCTTTTACTTTTTCAATCCCAGGTTCAATATCATCATTTGCATAACTCGATATCGTTCGTAAAGGAATTTTAGTTTTTTCAGCCAATAAAGCCTGAGAAACTTTTGCCCTTTTTAATAAGGCTTTAAGCCTACTTCCAAAAGTATCCATATAAATAATAGGTTATTTACTGCGCATATATTGACTTGCGCAGTATCCTGCGTTATATTACACCTAAACAATTAAAATTTACAACCCCAAGAAGGGATAAAACATGAAAGCTCGTAAACAAGCCCCTTATGATCCGGCATACAGCCGCTATTTATTAAGGAAAGCCGGTAAAACCCAATCTGACCTGGCAAATGAGCTGGGCATCACCAGGGCAGCCATTACAATGTACCTGGATAGCCGCGCCTACAGCCAGCGTTTCTGGGACCTATTCGAAAAGACCATTAAACCTGTTAAGGATGCCGCTTAATCAGATGACGAATTTACAAAATCAAATTATGTACGCACAAAACTTATATCAACTAAAAAATAAATATACATGGGTAAAAGAATGCAGTCCAATTTTACCCGGTATTCAACTCTTTTTACTCAAGACAAAGGAACTAATTATGAATTTCTGGGCGGAATTGGGCAAGCAGGTTTCCCAAACAATCCGCCAGGGACGGCTACCAATAGATGAGCTCTCGGACGAGGTGAATGTCAGTACCAATTTGTTATATCAAAACGCGCAATACTTTATTGATTTTGGCGGGAAATCCCCAACCCTCGAAACCATCATCCTTTGCATGGACAGGCAAAGAGATTTTAAAATTTTAAAACTGATCTGCCGCCGCTTCAATTTTAAATGCAGTAAAAATCTGGCTTATCCCAAGAACCACGAAACCAACCTGGAACGCTTCTACGAACTGCAAAAACGCTATATGCAAATCACCGGCCTGTTTGCCCAGCTCATTAAAAACCCGCTCGACGAAATTATCAATAAGATAGCCCTTGCCATTGATGAGTGTATCAATTATGAGCAGGCAATATTGAGAAGCTTAAGGGTGCAAAGTGGCCAACTGGAGCTATTTGAAAAATGATAACATTACTTTTTATACAAATAATCTTGGTCTTCATCTTTATGACCAGGGGACCCATTCAATCAGACTGAAGGGAGCAAATTATGCTTAAAGAATATTTCTTAAATGTTTTAAAAAGAGAAGCTAAAGATATAAAAGATTTTAGAATTGCCTGTGACACGGCTTTTATGAATTTGCGACAAGTATGCAAAATTAAGACAAACAAAAAACAGTGCAAACTTACGCTAAACAGTGGCAAAGAATTAACCATTGAAAAATCTGAAATACCGGCCTTTATATAGGAGTGGACATGTCTGAAAACAACAGCAGCTACATCATAGACTCATTAATCGATTCCTGTTCTGTTATAAAAAAAATGATGGAGGATTTGTCCCCGTCAAAATATTACACCGTCGCCGAGCTCAGCAAGCTCTGCCCCGAGTTTACTGATAATAAAATTTACCGGGTGATTAAAAGTTTTGAAAGCATCGGATGGATAGAAAAACATCCCCAACAAAAGGCCTATAAAGTCGGGCACGACCTGCTTTACCTAAGCCATAATTATTTCAGAAAGCTGGAAAAGGAACACATGAAAATTGTTGATGAGATCAATGGGTTTAGGGTGAATTATTAATATTATTTTTACTCCGACCAACTCCGACCGGTCGCAGTAAAGTAGAGTAAAAAGGAAAGGGTTTTATAATGGCAAAGAAGGAACTTGAAAAAATTGAAAATGCGCAAAAGGAACTTGATGCCCATTTAATGAAAATTGGATTATTAGATGAAAACTATGACCCAAAGAAATTCTGCAAAGAAGCAAAACATTTTATAAAGAAGACTGAGGAATACTTTTATCAGGCAGCATTAAAACTATGGATAGTTCGGAAAAAAGAACCATACAAAGATTTCCTATTATATGCAGAAAAATACGCAGGGATCAAAGAAAGTACAGCCAATTTTTATGCTCGAACATTTGAGGAAAGTTTAAAACTCTCGCTTTCTATTAATCAAGTTAATGAGTTAGGGTTAAGAAAAATACACACTCTTTACCAGGAAGCCCCGCCAGAAGCAATTGAAGAATATAAAGACAAAGGAACTATATTAGACGTCTCACCAGCTGCATTATCTATTGATGATTTAAAAGACCATCTTAAAGCCTACGAAAGCAATACAGCCTACCAATTAGAGGAAGAAACGAACCATAAAAAGAGCCTGATTGAAGAGCTGCGCCAGTTAAAAATCCAGAACAAAGAGCTACGGCAAATCAAAAACGCACAGCAAACCGGCATCTTTGATTTTAAACCTGAACATGTAATCAACAAAGTGATCGTCTCTATAGAAGAGGCCATCTATTTTCTAAAGGCTTCACCAATCGAGAACAATGTGGAGCAAAAATTAGCACAAGGAAAATTTAAAATAATTGATGACAAGATGCACCTTTTGAGAGCCCAGTTATTCGATATGGTATTCCCGGAACCGTATGATCGTAATAATCCAGGATTAACAAGAATTGAGAACGATGACCGTTTTGACTTCTCGAAGGCAGACGACATAATTACGGAAGAATAGGAGCGCCAGGGATGGCTATTTCAGCAGAACAAAGACAGGAAATTGAACAGGAAATGTTTGGCCTTGTGGGAACCGAAGCAAAAATAAAAGCCGGGTACCTGGCAGCAAAAATGGGCTTCGATATTTCCCGGATATACCACTATTCCAAGAGTGTCCGTCCGGGGAGACAGAAGCGCAAAGATCAGGGCATTTTGCGCGCGGTATCGGATGAGGATTTAAAGCAGCTTTTAGTTTATACGGTTCAGCATGATTTCTCCGCTCCGCACCTGGCGATGGTTGCCGAGGAAAACGGTATTAATATCAACCCCGGTACCTACAACCGAATCCTGCGGAAGAAACGCCTGTCACGCCGGGAAAATAAAATCAACCTTCAACCCTTCCGGCGATGGGAAGCGGAATATCCCAACCAACTCCATCAAATTGACTCGACCGTTGCCCAGCAGTTTTATTTGGATGATGACGGCTCGGTGGGTTACGAGTCGCCCTCACAACGCTACAAAAACAAAGCGGGCAACCGTAAACCACGCCTGGTATTAATCCAGGTTATAGACGACCACAGCCGTGTGAAATACGCGCGCTTTACCCTGGGCAATCATTACCTGGCCTGGATGGAAGCACTCTATAATTTCTGGATAAAAAAGAGCGTAAACTATTTCCCGGCTTATGGCCTTTGCAAGATTCTTTACTCGGACAATGACAGTGTCATCAAATCAAAACGCTTCACCAAGGCGATGGAAAAATTAGGTGTCAAAATCCAGACCCATGAGGTCGGGAATTCCCAGGCAAAAGGAAAGGTGGAAAACGGTTTCCGGGTCCTTCAGGAATTTGAGAAAGTCACTAAAATAAAAAAATGGTCATCGCTGGATGAAGCCAACGAAGCCCTGTTTGATTTCCTAATCTGGTATAATTCGCGCCCACACTCCAGCACCAAGGAGCGGCCATTTGAACGCTGGTTAAAGATTGATCCGGCCACACTTGTAAACGCGCCAGGGGAAGAACTTTTTAACCTGCTTCACCTCGATTTCTGTACACGCCTTATCCACGCCGACCTGCATGTGGAAATGTTTGGCAAGCAATTCCAATTACCGCGCCGCCAGCCCTTTGTAAACTATGTGGGCAAGCGAGTGGAAATCTGCTGGTACCCCCGGGATGACGAGCGCATTTTTGTGATCATAGAAGAAAAGGATTATGAGATATTATACAGCAAACCGGACGTCCATGCGGTTGGTGAATTTAAGCATGTTATGCAGCCGGACTCGGTTAAGCTGAAAGAAGAAATTGAGGAAATGGAGACGCCGGAGTGGAAGCTTACCGGATTTTATGCAGAGAAATTTGGCGCCATGTGGATGCCTAAAGAAGGCCAGGAATTTGATGAGTCCAAGATCATGGCAGATATGCCCAGCACAACAACCATGCGCACAAAGCACTGGTTTATCACAACGCTCCAGGACAGGTTTATACTGGAAACACCCATAATGCCGGTTGAGAAAAGATGGGTGGAAGGCATATTTAAAGGAGAGGCCGAAATGCCGGAACAGGAACTTTTAGAAATTTTTAAGAAGGTGGAGTCGGGAGAGATAATAATCCACCAAAACAATCAATCAGCACAGGCAGGATAGTTAACCCATAACCATTTATAAAACCGGGAGCAAAACAATGAATGTAAAGAAGTATAAACTCATCTATGATTTCAGAGAAATAGAGATCGAAGTAGACCACAACAAAATATCTGAGAAAGATTTACACCAGATAAATGATTTTTGGAGTGGCAGTACAGAACGGTTAAATGCAAATGAGAACAATGTTCTTTATGCTGTTTTAAAAATGTTGGCAATACAAATTATCCAGGTACAAATAGAATATAATTACAACGAATTTGGGGTAATTGGAGTGTTTGATAAGGGAATTGAAGGCTGGCCAAAAATGGATGGCACAAACGGATTTAAAATTGTATCGGTTGATGAATTTTTACCTGATGACTATGACATATCTATTGAGGAAATAGAAGAATAGTGTCCCGATAAAAACATCCTGCATCCGGCGGGACAAACCGGGACTAAATCTATGCACGATTTAGGGAGCAAAGCTATGTACACACAAAGGGCATTGTTAATTAACGATCTTAATAACCAGCGGCAAATCGCCGTCTTTTTAAAGGACATACCTAAGCTCCGGGAAGAGTATAGAGCCTGCCTGAGGCGCATATTAAAACTAAAAAGCCGTTTAGCAACGAAGGGGGCATTGCAATGAAAGGCGACCTGCAAAAGCTGATCAGCCGATACGGCGATGGTAAAAGTACAACGCCGTTGCCGGAACGTATCATGCGCGCTAAAAACTGGCTTAATAAAGAGATAACCGCCCGTAAAGTTGAGCTGGCCAGGAATGCCCGCATGCAGAATAATCTGGAATTTTATAAGAAGAAAAAGATCACCCCGTTGACTGCTTTAAAACAATTGATAGAAGATATGGAAACAGCCCTTCGACATCGCTCAGGGCACGAAAATAAAGGATCATAATGTGAAAACACCTTATTCTGAGCACTATCTCGGTGCGCTTTTAAAGAAGTATAATTTAAGCCAAAAGTGGCTGGCCGAGGGAATCGGTATCAGCCGGTCGGCAATAACCCTGCTTATAAACAACCAGACCTGGCCAAAGAAACAAAAACGGTCAGAACTGTCACAGGCAATTAAACAACGCTTAATGGAAGGAGGATTTCAGGAAGAAGAAGCCCAAAAGGCAATTACGTCGCTTGTAAGTAAGCAAGATGACGAACACGAAAGGAACTATCAACTACTTAAGAGAGGAGTGGCAATGATACCACAAATGGTCTTGGACAAGGCTGGTCTGAATAAAGACCCCTTTACCAACGAACTTGAATCTGGCATGGATGTCTTTAACTCACGCCAGCACAGTTATGTATTTCAAAAGATGATGGACGCTGCGGCCAATCAAAAGTTTTTAGGCATCTATGGCCCGGTCGGATCAGGCAAGAGTGTCATCAAAAACCTGTTCATCGATACCCTAAACAAAGAAAAGAATTATATGATTTCCGAGCCGCTGATGATTGAGCGCAGCAAATGTTCGCCGGGAGCCCTGTGCGATTCGATGGTGGAAGACTTTATGTATGGAATGGGTGGCATATCCGCCTTGGGAAAAATGCGTTCCCCCCGCACATTGGAAGCTAAGAACAGACTTGTCCGAGCCGTCTTAGCCAACCATACCGGGCGGGGAAAACGCGCAGTGCTCGTGATCGATGAAGCCCACGAGCTCCCCCTCGATACCATGAAGGCGTTGAAACGCTTTCATGAACATCAGAACGGGTTTAAGAAAATGCTGGCCATTATTGTTATCGGCCAGGAAGAATTGTTTCATGGCTTAAACAAGGACTATCGTGTCCGCGAGGTGACTGCACGGATAGACCTGATCGAGCTTAAGCACATCGGCAATGTACTTCAGGATTATATGAAATTCAAAATCGAAAAAGCGGGAAGAAACATAAATGAGTTGTTCACAACGGATGCCCTGGATGAGATGAACCGAAAGCTCGAACGGCCATCACCTATCATGATTAATGTCCTGGCCAGCCACAGCATTATGTCTGCCTTTAACGTGGACAGTTTTCCGGTAACACCGGAGATCGTGGAAGAGGCCTACAGAAAGATGGCGTCATGATCCTTCAACTGAATGGGTGTAAGGGCGTAAAGCGTTACGCCCCTATCAAGATTAAAATTAAATATAAGGCTAAATATTATGGAACAACAATTCTCCGATCTGCAGATCAGCCGCGATCTCGACGTGCCGCTTAACCTGGTCCGCTCGCTGCGAGGCAGAAACTATGACAAAGGCATTGAAATATTAAACGAAATCTGTATCAACCGGACATTTTTAAAACAATATAAAAAGGAAGTGCGGCAGGTAAAAGAAAGCTTTTGCCGGATGTTTGACCGCAAGAGCGCGTATTTTTCCGATACGCGCCCGGAGTATGTGGCAAACTTCGATGAGGCCATAGCGAGCTATGTACATCAACTAGGCGTGGAAACTTTGGTAGATGATATGCGCGACCAGGTTAAGAAAGGCGTCCGTTCGATTGTCTTCTTTTTCCTCACAAGAAAGCATTACACCTCACGCTGGGAGCGGATGGCGCAAACCAAAATGGCCAAGGGCGCGTTTGAACCGGATTGGGTGTTGAAAGACCGCGAACGCTTCCGGAAGGTGCAGGCGGAACTAACCGGCGGGAAACTGCCGCTAAATGTCCGCAAGGGCATGGTAACGGAAATGAACGGAATTAAGGCAAGGCTGAGGAAAAACGGCTTTGCGCTATATGAAGCGTCCTGAAAAAGGTTGACTGTTTTTAACGCTTTTTAATGTGTTTTTTACATTAAAAAGGGCTGTTCTTGTTCTTGTTTTTCAGCAGCGCTGCTGAAATTTTTTTTCGGGTAATACGCCTTCCATTTTCGCTG
>JAJRVW010000104.1 GCA_024277115.1 Calditrichota bacterium | reverse complement strand
GAAATCCGTTCCCAGTCCATGTATGGCGAGTCATTTATAAAAGCCCGTTTCGATTGGGGCACGGACATGCGTTATGCCGCTTTAAGCATCCGCCAGCAAATAGACCGCGTTTTGGATTACCTGCCGCGCGACGCCCAGCGCCCGGTCGTGTTGCAAAACAGTCCGCAAAACACCCCGTTTTTAACGCTGACCCTAAGTGGAAGCAGTGAAAAAGAACGGACCCGTTTTGGTGAATATATTGTCAAACGACGCATGGAGCAGATAAAAGGGATTGCCTATGCTTCAATCCTTGGCGCGCCTGAGCGTGAAATTTATGTGGAATACGATCCTGCAAAACTGAAAGCAATGGGCTTTACCACAGAAGCAATTCAAAAAGCTTTGTATGAAAATAATATTTCCTTTAATGCGGGCAGTATAAAAAAAGGCCATTTCCGTTTGGCCATGCGCATCCAAAGCGAGTTTGAATCCATTGTAGATATTGCTGAAACACTCATCTTTCCGCAAAAAGGAAGCCCGGTTCCCCTAAAAAAAATCGCCAAAGTATACGAGGGCACAAAAGAGCGGGAATCTTTAACGCGCATAAACGGCAAATCCTGCATTACAGTAGACTTGCACAAAGAAACACAGGGCAACACAGTTTTAATTTCCGAACAAGCGCAGATTGTTTTAAGCCAGCTAAAAGAAGAATTTCCCCAAATCACTTTTACCATTGTCCGCGATCAGGCGCATTTTATCCGTCAGGCCATTAACGGGATTATTCAGGCAATCCTGATTGGCAGTTTCCTTGCCTTTATAGTATTGTTCCTTTTCCTGAAAAACAAAAGGGCGCCATTTATCATCGGCGTTTCCATACCCGTTTCCATCATCATCACTTTTGTGATAATGAAATTTGCAGGTATTTCGCTGAATATAATTTCGCTGGCAGGTTTGGCATTGGGCAGCGGTATGTTGGTCGATAACGCCATCATTGTTTTAGAGAATATCCAGCGTTTACGGGAGCAAGGGCATTCGTTTAAAGAGGCCGCTTTAAAAGGAGCCGCCGAAGTTGCAGCACCCATAACCGCCTCCACCTTAACAACCCTGGCTGTTTTCCTGCCTGTCATATTTTTAAAAGACCTTTCCGGCGTTATTTTTGGCCAGCAGGCGCTTACGGCCTCGGTTGCATTATTAGCCTCGCTTTTTTCAGGATTGACTTTGCTACCGATACTCTATGTTTTTTTTAACAAGAAAAGTAAAAATAAATCGAAGCAAATAAAACATGAAGGCAGGCAAGAAATCAATCCGTTAAATCAAATAGAAGAAAAATACCATGTGCTTTTAAAACTGTTGTTGCGCCATCGGAAAAAGAGTTTAACCGTCACTTCCATTGTTTTGTTTTTTACGATTGCCTTGCTGGCCCTGCTTAATAAAAACTTGCTGCCCGATACGGACCAGAAAGCGGTCAATATAGAAATGAAATTCCTGCCCGGAGTCTCCATCGAATTTATTGACCGACATATTGGCCTTTGGGAAAAAAGCATAACGGAGGTTTTCCCGGATAATTTACTCTATGCCCGACTGGGTAAAAAGCCCGGTGTTTTTACAAACCCTGATGAGCGCCGCTTAAACCGTGCTTCACTTCTCGTAAAAGGGTTTGGCCAGCCCTCGGAAAAAATTATTGGCAAACTGAACACTCTCAAAAACAAGGGACTTAAAATCCAATACGTGGTTTTTAAAGAACAAACGGCCTTAAAACAGCTTTTGGGCAAGGCCTCTTTTAATATCGATCTGGACATAAGCGGGGAAAACCTTTCCGTTTTGGATTCGGTCACAGCACGACTTATTAAAACGCTTAATTCTTACGAAGACGGTTTTGTCAGCGGTTCTAATTTTTTTGAGCGTTACCCGTCGCTCATCGTGGAGGTTGACCGCGATAAACTGATCCGCCATAACCTTTCCGCGCGCGATGTATCCAAAGCTTTTACCCAGATATTGAAAGGAGTCGAGGCCACAGAATACCGCGATTTTGACAAGAAAATAAAAATACTTTACCGCGCCAATCCGCAATATCGTTTTGACCTGGATAAAATCCTAAACACGACAATAGGCGAAAACCGCTATAAGCTGGGCGCTTTTGTAAAAGTCTCCCAGGTTGATCAGTTAAGCTCTATCGACCGCCAAAATCAAACCCGGGTTTCTAAACTAAGCCTTTCTTCAAACACCCTTTTGTCCAATGAAATTATTAACATAATTGATGAAGTCATCTCCAAAACGAAAATCCCTCCCGGTTACAGGGTTTCAATTGGCGGGCAATGGCAGGAAACAACCCGCTCTATCAACCTACTTCTGTTAGCCTTTGGCCTTTCCATTATTTTGGTTTACTTGTTATTGGCCGCTCAGTTCGAGTCATTTAAAATCCCCTTAGTGATTATGTTTACGGTGCCATTGGCCTTTATCGGCGTTGTGCCCATGCTTTTGTTTACCGGGCAAAGCTTAAATATTATGTCTGCCATTGGCTTTATTGTAGTGATCGGCATTGTGGTAAATGATGGTATTATCAAGATTGATTTTATTGAACGCTTAAGGCGGGAGGGGAAGCCGATCATGGAAGCAATCTTGGAAGCGGGAAAAATCCGCCTGCGCCCGATTATTATGACAACGGTGACCACTGTTTTGGGTTTGCTGCCGTTGGCTTTAGGCTTTGGGCCCGGCTCGGATTTGCAGCAGCCCATGGCCATTGCCATTATTGGTGGTATTAGCGTCGCCACAGTATTAACGCTATTTATTTTACCGTTGATTTATTTGAGTTTTACCAAAATTAAGTAAAATGTAAAAATATCCAAAAGAAATGCCAACGTACCTAAAAAAGGACTTGTATTTTAGGTTTATTGTTTTATCTTGAAAAAGCTCACGGATGGGAATAACACTTCTAAATCATATTTTTCTTGTCTCATGAATTATTATGTCGAAAATTTCCTCATTTCTCATTCAATAACTAAACACCTATTTGAAAATTTAATCATAAGATTTTTATCTTTTTTTACTGGGGGTTTTGGTTTGGTTAGATTCATATCTATAACAACTATATGAATTCTATAAAACTAATTATTTTAAAACTGGAGAGTAAAATGAGAAAGATAAAGATTTTTATATCATTTGCATTAATCTTATTTATATCTGCCACGTTCAACGTTAATGATGTGAAGGCTGACTATGCCACTCAAGATCGATATATGAATATTATTTCTTGCTCATGTGGCAATGGACAATATGCTACTGGGTTTAGTTGCTATTATACGTCTACACCTGAGTGTTATTATTCGCACTATTGTTTTTGTAATTAACTCTTAATCAAATCATAATTCTAAAATAAATGTGGATGCTTTCTTTTGAAAGTATCCACATATTTAAAAAAAGGAAATACATGATGCTATTATTTAGAACTATAACGATCCTATTATTATTAGGACTTTCATGCAATGCACAATTATTTGAAAAAAAAGCATATCCTGGATTTAGCAAGAGATTCGTTCTTCAAAACGAAATAGATTTAAAAAATAACAATCAGTTAATTGGTTCAATATCGGAATTAAGGATAATGGATTTTAATAAAGATATATTTATATTATTAGATCCAAGAGCTTCTAAAGTTTATTTGTTCAGCACTAAAACAAAAAACATAAAAGCAGTTGAAATTACAAAGAAAATGCCTGGTTACAATTTTGTTCCAAAACACATCTAGAGTGCTAAAAATAGTTTTTGGGTTTCAAGTTATACAAATAGAGGTGAGTTACTTCATTTTGATAAACATGGGGACTTAATTGAAAATATTGATTTATTCGAAAAAGAGATAACTTTTTCAAATTATCTTTTAGTAGATAATGATAATATTCTTTTTGAAAAAAAGCTGCATTCTGGTGAGATAGAATTTATTTTATATAACAATAAAGAGAATAAAAATATTATTCCTTTTTCAATTTCACCTTCTTTTCCTAATGCAGTTTCAAGGTATGTAGGCGGAGGTATGTTTATAGAAGGAAATATGGTCTATTACTCAAATGCTATTGAAAATAAAATTTATTTTTTTACTTTAAGTGGGGAATTAAATCAGATATTATTAAATGACAATTCAAATTTTACAATGATTAAAAAAGACTTACCAACCGAAAAGGATGAAGTGATTCAATGGATGAAGAAAAAGAAAGATGATTTTAGTATCATTCTAAATATTTATAATTTAAATAAAAATATAATTTTAGTGAATTATATAAAAAATAAAAGATCGCAGATTGAATTAGTTAACAAAAAAGAGTCAAGTCCTAAATGTTGTGTACTTTGTTCTTCCAGCGGTTTAAGTTCTGATGAAGCGTAGCGGAATCAGAACTTAAACCGCTCGCGCCAGTTTGACCCACGGTTCAGTTTTATTTTT
>JAJRVW010000103.1 GCA_024277115.1 Calditrichota bacterium | reverse complement strand
GCAAGCAGTTCCAAGTGGGCTTTACATACTAAAATTCACAGCGCGTTCACTTACAAAAGAAAAGATTTTTTATAACCAATCTTCAAAAATGTTGCTGGTTCGTTGAGGTCTACTAACAAAAAACAAATTATTTATGTGGGCATTGCTAACAAATGGCATCAAGCAGGAATTTAGCCGCCGGATCATGATTTTGATGTGTAGGTTTTCCCACGATTAAATTCTCTTATGCGCGGATCGTTATTGAACAGGTAAAAAACAATCATTTTATTTCCGCACGCTTATTGGCAAGATATTAAAATTTCTGCTATATTTAATCTCCGCTTTTACATTATAAAAAAGAAAACTAATCGACTTAAAGTCACCCATCAATTATTAAGACAGATAATCAATTCATGCCCGAGTTATTCAAAAAACACCAGCCGTTTCTCATATTACTTTTTTCATTGACCATAATACGGTTTATTTATGTACTTTTTGTAGGCATCACGCCGCAAGAAGCTTATTATTGGTACTACTCTTTAAAACCGGCGTTGTCTTATTTTGACCACCCGCCGATGGCAACCTACTCGATTTGGCTTACCACCTCTATTTTCGGTAAATCGGTTTTTGCCGTCAAATCCGCCGCGATAATTTGGTCGTTCTTCACCAATATACTTTTGTACATTACACTTCTGCGCATGCCCGGCAGCAGCACAGCCGAAGATAAAAAGACAACAGCCTTTTACGGGACCATTCTTTTTAACCTGACAATATTCGCACACCTTTATGCGACAACCATCGTACCGGATACGCCCTTACTTTTCTTCTGGTTATTGATCATATTTTTAGTGCAGGAATACCTTATCACAGAAAAACCTTATCTCTTGTTATTGGCAGGTGTTTCGTTGGGCCTGGGATTGATGAGCAAGTATACGGCCATTGCCATAGTCCCCGGTTTATTTGTGTTTTTCCTTTTGGATAAGAAGCACCGCAAAGTGTTGCAACAGCCGTATATTTATCTTGCCTTAATAATTGCATTTGTCGTCTTTAGCGGGGTGATTTACTGGAATGCCACACACGATTGGGCTTCGTTCAAATTTCAGTTTGCAAAGCGAAGTACCGCGACAAAATCGTTTAAAACGAAGTATTTTACCCAATTAATCGGCAGCCAGCTTTTTATCCTTACGCCTTATGTATTTACGTTATTTATGATGTCCACAAAAAAAATTATTCAAAAATGGCGGGAAACAGGCCACGAACGTTTATATCTATTAACGGGCATTTTTATAATGGGCGGTTTTATTTTGTACAGCTCACGCTCGTTAGTCAAAATGAATTGGCTTTTGCCCGGATATTTAGGATTGACTATTTTAACGGTCTTATTTTTTAACGCAACTACACTCTTCAGGAAAACCGGATCAAAAATCGGGATTGCATTTTCGATCATTTTGATATTAGCCGCCCATGTTTTAACGGCAATACCCAACATTCCCCTTGGCGAGGCCAACACCTGGAGTGGCTGGCAAGATGCGGCGCCAAAAATAAAAGCCCTGCAAGATGCAAATGGCGGCGAAGAGAACTGCTTTATATTTTCCAACTCGTATAAAGGCGCCTCGCTGATTAAATTTTATATTGATGACGGGCAACCGATTTACGCGCAAAATATTTTCAACAAACCCGCGCTGCAATTTGATATTTGGGGACTGCCGGATAATTTAACGGGCAAAACAGCTTTGTACGTTTTTGATGACCGCAAAGAATACAAGAAAGCCACAAAAACAGTCAGCCGGTATTTTAAAACTTTTGAGCTGCTGGAAACTTTTGAATATTCATTTAACGGCAAGCACACGCGCACTATTTTTTGTTATAAGGGCACCGGTTATGCACATCCGAATAACTAAAGAACGCGTGAGACGTTTTATGGGGTTTGCGTTGGTGGGCCTTACTGGGTTTGTGGTCAATAATTCGATTTTGTGGGCCACAAAAGAAATACTCCATTTATCCCTTTTTGTAGGTTCGCCCATTGCCATAATTGTGGCGATAATGAATAATTATACCTGGAATTATCTGTTTACCTGGCGGCATAATATAAGCAACCGAAAATTTGGATTTCGGCAAGGGCTTTGGCGCTACTACCTTGTCTCCTCTATCGCGGCTTCTATAAATTATTTTATCCTGATGGGTTTGGTTTACTGGGGCGGCGTCTACTATCTTACAGCCAATATTTCCGGTATTTTGGCCGGCATGATGATCAATTTTGTATTTAGTGAAAAATGGGTTTTTGCCGGCGGTCTGCAAAAATCAAAATAGTATCTGTCCATAAACTCAATTTAATTAAATGTACCGCTAATTTTCTAAATGTCATTCTGACTCTGCCTCTTTTCCGGCGGGGGAAGAATCCCATATTGTAAGGAATTTCGATGCTTTCTTGATAAAAACAGAGGATTCTTCGTTCACAAATCGAATTCAGAATAACAGCTACTTTCGAGTTTAAAGACAGACGCTAAATACCCTTAAAAGCCCGCTTTTCTTAAACCATTTCACTTTTCTTCCCCGACCGGATATTATTTTCCCTGCAACTTCACAAGCGGTAAAATAACCTCTTCCATCGAGATGCCGCCATGCTGAAAACTATCCTTATAATGGTTGATAAATTTGTGGTAATTATTGGGATAGACAAAATAATAATCTTCTTTGGCGATGATATAATTTGTATTAAGCCCCTTATTGGGCAGCTTCCAGTCTTCCGGATTTTTTACAAGCGCGGCATGTTTCTTATCCACCTTTAAACTGCGCCCATATTTGTAGCGCAAACTTGTGGATGTTTCCCTGTCACCAATCACTTTTGTACCATGCAGGCCACGCACACTGCCATGATCGCTGGTTATATAAGTGGTCGATTGTGTCTCGGCAATTTTGCGAAAGATCGCCATAAAGGGGGAATGCTCGAACCAGGATTTTGTTAAGGAACGGTAAGCCGCTTCATTGGGCGCTATCTCTTTTAAAATGGGCAAATCGGAACGGCTGTGGGCAAGGATGTCCACAAAATTGATTACAATGGCCAACACATCCGCCGCAAGATAATTATTAATGTTTTTTTCCAGGTTACGGGCATCCTCATTGTTCATAATTTTTACATAACGCACATCTTTGTCTTTAGGGATATGATGCCGGCCCAGCTGCAATTCCAAAAGCTCTTTTTCATATTTGTTCAGGCTGGCCTCATCATCGCTTAAAGACCAGTATTGCGGGTAGCGCTTCTCAATTTCGCTGGGAAACAGCCCGCTAAAAATCGCATTGCGGGAAAATGGTGTAGCCGTAGGCAAAACAGAATAATAATACTCTTTTTCGATATTGAACCATTCATAAAAAAACGGTTCCAGCATAAACCATTGGTCCACCCGCATGCAATCAATTATTACAAGGATTGTTTTTTCATTTTCTTTTACATGCGGCACAATATACTTTGGCACAATATCCGTGCATAAAGTAGGGCTGTTCTCCCGGTCGGCAACCCAATTGGCATAATTTTTTTCAACAAATTTACAAAACTCTTTATTGCTCTCTTTGCGCTGATCGTATAAAATTTGCCTGAAATCCGTATCGGTGGACGCATCGAGCTCCATATCCATTCGGAAAATTTTTATGGCTTGTTCAATCCAATCTTCCGGTGTGTTCATGTTCATCAATGAGATGGATAATTTTGATATTTCTACGGCGTATTGCTGGCTGCGTTTTTCGTTGATAATATTTTTTTTATCCAGGATTTTTTTACAGGCCATCAATATCTGGCTGGGATTGACCGGTTTGGTCAGGTAGTCGTCAATACGTTTCCCGATGGCATCTTCCATCAGGCTTTCTTCCTCATTTTTGGTGATCATAATTACCGGCGTTTGCGGATGGCTGTCTTTTATTTCATTGAGTGTAGTCAGCCCGTCCTTGCCCGGCATCATCTCGTCCAACAAAACAATATCGTAAGGCTCTTCGTTGATTTTTGCGACGGCATCATCGCCATTGGTGACAGTAATGACCTCATATCCTTTGCTTTTTAAAAATAGCACATGTGCCTGTAATACTTCAATTTCGTCGTCTGCCCATAATATTCGCTGCATTCTTTCTCCGATATTTTTCATTTATTAAGTGGGTGCTTACAAGGTTTTCAAAATAAAGTTCAAAACGGTTCCATATTAGTACATGGCTATTTCGTACTAACCCACGGGTTTAATAAAGGAACTCCGCTAGCTTCCATATCTTTTGTATTTCTTGTAACAAGAATCAAGTCATTTGCAATGGCAATAGATGCGATTAGTCCATCTATCAACGGAAGGGGTCTGCCTTGAGTTTCATACTGGGCCTGGACCTTTCCCCAAATTATCGCTGCATTTGGATCAAAATATAAAATCCGATTTTTAAACCTCGAATCTAAATCATTATTAACCCACGTGTGGAGTTTACTTTTTTTCTTACTCTCCTGAAGCTTCTCGATGCCCTTGTGAATTTCACCAAGTGTAAAGACACAGATATATAGATCATTTTCCTGAATTTGGAGAAGCCATTTAACAACATCTTCATTTGGACTTTTCTTCATCAACTCAGACAACACGCAGGTATCAAGCAAATATTTCATAGCTTAATATCCCGTGGCAGCTCATAATCTCTTTCCATTTCTATTTTTTCTTTGGCAAGTGGTGAGTTTTGAAAAAAATTAACAAGAGGGGTTTTAGGCTTTGATAGCTGTTTATACTCATCTATTGAAAGAACAACTACAGCCTCTTTCCCATGTTTTGTCACTATCTGCGGTCCATTCTTTTGTGCATTCTCAACCAAATTACTAAATTTGTTTTTTGCATCTTGTAGCTGCCATAAGTTATTTACCATTTGTCTCTCCTTATTAAACACCATGCGAAATTCTGTCTAGATTGTCTAGAATATATGTTTATAATTAAGAAAAGCAAATTTCAATATTATAGCCTGCTTCACAAATGATAAACCCTTGAATGAGAAAACGATAACGAGCATGATCAAGATTAAGAACTAAAATAAATTACTACATCAAATCAGATTGAACCAACTTAAATAAACTTTGGTCAATCTCTTGTCATCTTACTTTGCAATTAACCTTCACCGTTCAGAGGACGAAGAAAGAGTTATGGTAAAAAAGTTGTTTGTATTTCGCCTGATACAACAGCTGGATTTTCTAACGGGACGGGGAAAAAAGGATTTTTCCCCGGTCAAATCATCCGGATGATAAAGACGAGCCGCCCAAGGAAATTTACCCCTTCAAGGCTGCGGACAGATTTTGTTTGCAGCCTTTTTTAATAGCCATCATTCCAGCAGCATCCCGTCCTTCTTAATCTTTATCGGACTGTCATTCGACAACCACATATTTTAATTAACCGCAGAACCCACGAAGAACAATGAGAAAATCAAATGACAGGACACTGTCCTGTCACTATAATACGCCATTGATTTTAAATAATACCAATCCCGGGCCAACACCTCACTCTTCAACGCGGTGCACTGTATCCGGCGAAAATGCAGGCAAACATACAGCAATATATTTGGCCCCGTCGGGCGTAAAATATTGGACACTTTCACCTTTGTTTGCAATAAAAGCCTCGTCTTTATGGACTACATATTCCCTGCCTGCGCATTTAATATGCAGGGTACCTTCTAAAACAATTGTGTATTCGTCAAAGTCGGGAATTTGCGCCGGTTCTACCCAACCAGCCGGGCTTTCCATCCGCGCGATACTCACCTGGCCGGTTTGTGAATTTACATGGCCAATAAACTCTTCAATCAATTTCGGCTTATTGCCGGCTGCCTCGATAATGGTGGCATTTTTTATATGTTGTGGCATGTGCTCTCCTAATAATAATTTATTCTATTACTTTTACCATTCTTTTAAACTTTGTATCTTTACTAAACGATTTAATCCGCATAATTAAATTTCCGGGAAAAATGAATCCTGAGCCCCTGTTTGGTAAATTTAAAACAATCGAGTGTTTTAAGAAAGACGATAGTATGGCTGTGTACCTTGCCCACCATACTTATCTTAATAAAAAGATCATTTTAAAAACGCTTAACATCACACTTATACCCGATCCCATTGTCCTGGAGCGTTTTAAGCGCGAAGCACGCTTGCTTGCCCAAATTGACCACCCAAATATAATCACTGTTTACGATTTTGGTGAATCGGGTGATTTTTTCTACATCTCTTTTGAATATTTTGAAGGACAAAACCTGCGTGAAGCCCTCAAGAACAATCAATGGTCCATTGAAGACAAATCACACATTGTAAGGCAAATTTGTAACGGCCTGGTCCATACGCATAACAAAAAAATTATCCACCGGGATTTAAAACCCGAGAACATTTTAATCAACGAAAAAAAACATGTAAAAATTGCCGATTTTGGCCTGGCGCAAATTAGTGGCGCAGAAAACCTGACCGCCCCGGAAACAGTAATCGGCACACCGGCATACATGGCGCCGGAACAAATTCAGGGTATCAAAACCGATGAACGGACGGATTTATTTGCCCTTGGTATTATCATTTATGAAATATATTTTTCTCAGAACCCATTTTTAGGAAAAGATGCCGGACAGACTTTAAACAATATTCAAAAATGTAAGCGACCGCCTACCCCAAAGCGCGACGATGTGCCCGGCTTCCTCCCTAAATTAATTGACAATCTTTTAAAAAAGAAAAAAAACGAACGGATACAGACGACATCGGAAGTTTTAAAATATTTTGATACCACAGGGCAAAGTGAGACAATTATAGCTCCGTCCCCAAAACCGTATAAATGGGGATTATTCTTAGTTTTGGCCATACTATTTTTACTGTTTATTTATAATGACAATCTTTTAAAAAACGACCCGACATTGCCCATGGCCGAAAGTCATCAAAGTGACAGCCTCATGGAAGTTGCCGATTCTGTCAAGCAGGAAAACACCCGTTTTACACAAAGAGAAAAGATTCAGGAGAAGATTATTGAACCTGAATTAGAGTTGGCCATAAAATCAAAAACAAAAATTGAAAACAGTGAACATGACCAGGTAGCAATCTTAAAATATGGCTTTTTAACAGTTAAATGTACACCTTGGGCAGAGCTTTTTATTGATACAAAAAAGATTGATACCACACCCATCAAAAAACCAATCCGCCTTGCCACCGGCACCTATTTTATAGAATTAAAACACCCGGATTACCCAACCTATTCAGACTCGGTCACAATATCTGGTGAGTCCGAGATTAAAATAAACATTGACCTCAACAACTATATAGGGTATTTAAAATGCAATGTTTTTCCCTGGGGAAATATTTTTATCGATGGGACTTACAAAGGGCAAACACCATTAAAAAACAATATAATTCTAAGCCCGGGAAAACATAATCTTGAGATTCGAAACCCGGCGCTACAAACTTATAATTCTGAGATTTTTATTACAAAGGCAGAAACATTGGCCATCGCGGTGGAACTAAAAGGCGCCAATAAATAATTGGCATTATTATTGATTGTAATGTTTTTTAAAAATAATTTATCGTTCAACTATAAACCGAGTGAACCTAATCAAAAATGAAAAAACTTTTAAAAATATTTTTGATCCTTATCCTTTACAAAAGCATTCTTTTTGCCGGAGAATGGCAAATCGTAAGTACAATGCCGGTACCTGTAAAGGGTGCGCAGGCTGTTGTTCATGATACAACCATCTATATTTTAGGTGGCTTTTCCGATTCGCTATTAACCGGGACAAAAATTATTCAGGCTTATTATCCCAATTCAAATACCTGGAAAATTTTAAATGATTCACTAGTAGTGCCACGCTACGGTTTATCTGCCCATGTCTATAATGGCGCAGCCTATATTTATGGCGGTGCAACTACTTCTACCGACAGCAGCTATGCACTTGTACGCTGGGATTTTTCCTCCCAACCTCAAATTTATAGATCAGATTTTAACTTTAACCGCAAATTTTCAACCTCGGTAATCGATGGGGATTATCTTTATATTTTTGGTGGCTATCCCGATTTCCAACTTTTCGATTCGCTTTTTTATTGCGTGCAATTTCATCTCCCGAGTGGCACGGTGATAGACACCTTTGCCATAAACGATCTTTATAATTATGATTTGCCCAGCGTGCAGATGTCAACCATAGCCAATAATCAAATTTATGTTTTTGGAGGCGTATTTAACGGCATTTCTAAAGAAATTAACACCTTTGGCCTGGAGGATAAGCTGTGGAAATCCGGGCCGGTTTTCTTAACCCAAAAGAGGGCCGGCGGCGTAGCATTGACAATTCCCGAAGAGAATCTGATTGCCCTGATTGGCGGCTTTAACGAAACCAACCCAGCACTAAACAGTCTGGAGATTTTTAACTATGAGGCCGGATTTATTGAAGAGGGCTTTGGTTTAAATAACGAACGTGCCGAGTGTACCGCCATTGTTTTTGGCGATGCTGTTTTTGTTTTTGGCGGTAAAAATATAAATGGTGAAATTATTGGTTCCGTCGAGAAAGTTGACCTCCCTTTTGGGAGCGCCACGACGATTGAGGACAACCTCAATACAACACCTGTTTCCTCATTTGAAAATGTGCAAAACTACCCTAATCCTTTTAACCCGGAAACAACCATTTCTTTTAAGGTAAACAAATCATCCCATCTTACAGTAAACATTTTTGATATGCTCGGCAAGAAGGTAAAAACTATTTCAAACCAGTTTCATAAACCGGCCAATTATAAATATAAATGGGATGGAAAAGATGAATTGGGCAAGATAGTTTCCAGCGGCATTTATTTTTTAAGAATCACTTCAGATACCCAAAGTAAGATCAAAAGGATGGTCTTGATCAGATGATGCGGATTATCCAAAAAACTATCTTAATTTTTCTTTTCTGCCAAATCGGGTTTGCACAGCAGAATCAAAACTCTCTAAACGAGCTGCGCACCTATTTTAAGGCCTTCAAATATAGCGAAGTCATCGCTCTTTCAAAGCAAATAATCGATACGTCCGACAAGCTTCCGGCCAAAATTGAAACCGAGATATTACGTATGCAGGGCATCGCTTATTACACGCTGGACGACCTGGCCAATGCGGAAAAATCTTTTTTAAACCTGTTAAAAACAGAAGCGGGATTTGTATTAGACCCGGCAGAAAATTCACCAAAAATTATTACATTTTTCAACCAAATTAAACTCAAATACCTAAGCCGTAAAATCGAAAAACCAACTTCAAGCCAACCTGATACATTGGCGATAAAAGCCCTTTCAAAAAACCTACAAGATTATAAATCCGGGATGCTGCGTTCGATCATCCTGCCGGGTTGGGGACATTATTATGTGAATGAACCCTTAAAAGGAAAATTCTTAAATTTTGCCACAGCTGCTAGTTTATTGCCGGGAATTTATTACGCCATAGAAACAGCTAACCTTGAAAAAAAATATTTAAATGAATCCAGGCGTGACAAGATTGAGACGCGTTACAAAACTTATAACGATGCTTTTAAAAAGCGTAATTATTTCCTTTATGCCTTTTCCGCTGTTTGGCTTTACAGTCAATACGATTATTTTTTTGGTAACAGACCAGCCTATTCGCAAAAAATCAAAATCTCCCCTGATTTTGATTTAAAGAACCAAGCGCCCACTTTTCGTTTTTCATATAAATTTTAAATCCGCTACGAACAAACCGTCTCACACTACGAACATTATTCGTGGTAATGAGCCTATTCTCAAAAAATAATTCTTCCACTAAGATATCTATATATGCTTTCCCTCCTATGTTAGACTTGTTTCAACCTACTATAAATTATTGGCACTCTTTTTGAAAGACTAAAAACCGTAATCAATTATAAAACATTAACCAGGGAGCAAATATGCGCATTTTTACTATTATTCTATTTCTCCTTCCCATCATCTTTTCTAATGTTTTGGCAAATGGCGTTGCAATTGTAGACTCCAAGACCGGGAGCTACCTCAAACTTATCGAGAGTAAAGTTGAGGTGACAGTTGAAAACCAGGTTGCCGTCATAACCACCACCCAAAAATTTATCAATTCCTTCGATGTGGAAAAGCGCGTCAAGTTTGGCTTTCCCATGCCAGAAGGCGCCAGCGCGACCGAACTACTTTTTAAAGTGGATCAGCAGTGGTACCAGGCTAATTTTAGCCCTACACCACAAGATACTACTTTGCCAGGCGGTGAAGGTGGCGAAATTGCCGCTGCCTTAAAAAGCTATCTCGGTGATACGCCTCTCTATTTTAACTTGGATTATCCCGTAAAAAAAGACTCCGTTTTAACCGTTCGCCTTAGATATGTTCAATTACTGGCTTATGAATTTGGCAATGTAAAATTTGATTATCCAAACGATTACAGCTCTATCCAAAACACATTTATAAATACTCAGGAATTTAATTTTACCCTGAAATCAGAACGCACGATTACGCTGATTGGTTTATTAGACTTATCGCCCGACGCTATTTTTAACGACGGGCATACGGCCAGTATCCATTTTGCAAAATATGAAGAGCCTGCAAATTTTAATTATAAGGTGGAATACACACTCAGCCCGGACGAGCTTGGTTTGTTCAGCATGAGTACTTTTTTACCCGATTCAACCGTTCCCGACAAATATGGTAGCGGATTCTTTACCTTTATCGTGGAGCCCGATCCCAGCGAGAATGCAGAAACAATCGAGAAGATTTTTACCTTTATTATTGACCGTTCCGGCAGTATGAGTGGCAATAAAATTGTACAAGCCCGCGATGCCGCCACATTTATTGTTGAGCATCTCAATGAGGGTGACAAGTTTAATATTGTCGATTTTAGCGGCTCCGTCACCAGTTTCAGGGGCAGTCACGTCGAGTATAACACCACAAACGAAACGGCGGCGTTAAATTATATTTCGGGCATAAATGCCAGCGGTTCAACCAATATTGCCGGGGCGTTCCAGACGGCCATTACACAATTTTCGTCCGCAACAGAAACCACGGCAAATATTATAATTTTCTTTACCGATGGCAATGCAACCAACGGTTCTACAACATCAACCGAAGGCATTGTAAACCTTGTGGCCGATTTGCAAAATCAAAATGAGACCGATGTTTCTATCTTTACTTTTGGGATTGGCAGTTTTGTAAACAAGCAATTGCTGACACGCCTGGCGGCAGAAAACAATGGCTTTGCCGAATTTTTAGGCAACGATGAATTAGAAGAAAGAATCACTAATTTTTATTTGACCATTCGCAATCCGGTTATGCTCAACACGCAATTATCCTTTGAGCCGGCTGTGGCCATTGAAACCTATCCCAAAGAATTGCCAAACCTTTACAAGGGGCAACAGCTTTTAATAAGCGGCCGATATGCCAGCGCACAAACGGTTGGCGTTACCCTTACAGGCGAGGCTTTTGGCAAGCAGGTTACTTATAATTACGATATGGTTTTAACTGATTCGTCCATCCAAAAAAATCAATTTTTAACCAAGATTTGGGCCAAAGCCAAAATTGAGGATTTACTCGTTCAGTATTACAGCCTCTACGAGGGAAGCGAAGAAGCACAGGCCCTGAAAGATCAGGTGGTAACAATAAGTGTTGCATACGGTGTATTAAGCCCCTTTACCAGTTTCTCGGAAGGCGACCCTATTGGCGACCTAACAAGCCTGGAAGAGTTGACCGATGAAAAAGCCGAGAACTATCCAAATACGTTTGAGGTGCTGGGAAATTATCCAAATCCTTTTAACCCGACAACACACATCCGTATCCGGGTAAACGGGCAAATTGCAAAAACCATAGCCATCCGTATTTATAACGCGCTTGGTCAGCTCATTAAAACAATCTTGTTTGATATAAATGGTGCGGGTACTTACGAAGTATTATGGGACGGCACCTTAGCCGACGGTAGCATCGCGCCAAGTGGCAGTTATTATTATATCGTGGATTTTGGCAACGGCCTGTCCGGTGGCAAGATGACTTTATTAAAATAAAAAACCCCGTTATGCGGGGCCGATGGGAAGCGCCGCGGATGGGTCGATCCGCGGTTTTTTTAAGAAAAATGTTCTTTTAAATTTATTGTTCCGCAAATATTTTTTGCAGGAACACGCAACGGGCTCACGCTTCAATCGTGCCAGGCTTTTTTTAAGAGTTTACCCCCTCATCCTAATTTAAGCCTGGTGCTGATTGAAGCGTTTTTTATTACAAATCGATTTGGTTCTCCTAAAAAAACGCCCGCACCTCCGCCTGACCGGTTTGGATAATTTCATTAAAACCCGCCTCGTCCCGCGCGCTGTACAGGAATGTAAATAAAATATTTTTTGAAACCGTATACTCTGCCCTTAATTGCCATTTCTTACTGATGCCCTCTTTTTTGCCACGCGCCATTTCAAAAGGTACAGCCAGTTTTTTGGGATTAAATGTTGGTGTAACCGATTGGTACTCAAAATCGGCAGTGATGCGCCCCTTGCCGGCAAGAATATAATTACCCTGGATTTTCCCCACTGCAAACCAAAGATCGATTGGGTAAGACGGGGCTTTGTTTTCTTCCTGTCCATAATCTGTAATAAAACGAAACTCCCAGTGTTTTATGGGCCGGTAAAATATTTTCTGTGAAACAAAAAGTGCCGAAATATCGCGGTTACGGGTCAGGTTGGCTTTGCTTTCACGCTTTGTTGTTTTCTGCCGGACTTCACTTTGGCTTTTTACCAACGCGCTGATTTTCCAATCCGTACGAAACCCTCGTTCAATGGTCTGCCGGTCTTCGTTTTCATTAGCATCCAAAAACTGATTAAAACTATCATCACGGTAGCGGTACAAAAGCCGGAAATTAAGCTTGCGGTTGCGTTTCATAATGTACACATCCTGATCATAAATTAGGCTGCCCCGCAAAGTTTTATCTTGCTGAAATTTACTCAAATCTAAAAAGTAGATTGCAGCCAAATCTTTCTCTTTGGTTTCCTCTTCCACCCTAAAATAGCTGCTGCCGCTGATATTACTTAGCAGGGTTTGCGCCAGTCCTTTGGGTTTGCGCCAAAACCGCGATGCATCATAATTTAAACGCAGGGCCGATTCCAGCTTAGTGACCGGCTCAAACTTTCCTGAAGGCAAAATAAACAAAATAAAATCACCATCGGGATCGGGCACATATTCTTTGAGGTCTTCATCAAAACGCAGGTTGCCCCGCCCCTGGGCCACTTTTATATACACCTTTTCACGCAGGGCTGTTTGCTCGGTCGAAATCCGGTATTGCAGGTTTGCGCTTAGTGCTTTTTTCCAACGGGAATGCGAAATCCGTAATATGGCCAGATTGGTTTTCCGGTCCTGCCAAACGGTATCCTGAACCGCCGCATCGGCAAAAAGTTGTTTTACCGAGTCACTTTTAACTTCTTCAAAACGGGCGGTATAATCTTTTTTACGCTGGACTATTTCCAGGCTTGCCGTGGTCTCTTTTAAATTTTGAAGTTCCAGCCTGATGCGGTTTGTTTTTGTCACAGATTGGTTTACTAAGCTACCATCATTTTCACTGTCATAGACCTGGTATTTCCGTTCGTTAACTTGCACAAAACCATTAAAATATTCCCAGTTTATCAAACCCAGGCGCAACCCCAAATCATCATAGCGAAAACCACTTAACAAGGATTTCCGATCATTACGCCTGTTTTCAAACTCGTATAAAAATTGCGGTTGAAATTTCCAAATATCTCGAAGAAGTGTACCTTTAACCCGCTGCCAGCGATTATTGATGTTCAGTTTTGTCAAATCGCTCGTTACCGATTCAAACTTAAAATCAGACTTAAACAAGTTTTTTCTATCGAAATTAACTGTGGCCGAGTACCGGTTGGATGTTTGCGATTCTTTATTAAGGTTGCCCAGCCCTATGCCCAATTTTAACCCGGTAAAAGGACGGTAAGCGCTGTTAAACTGAACACTTTTTTCCGCATTATTTGTAGATGCCTCCTGCAAAACATTCCAGTAACGCTGAAAATCCGGGCTATTAAAACGATCGACCGACTGAAAATTTTTATCGATAATCCGCGAATTTAAACTTATATCCAGCTCGCCCATCTTAAGGCCAAATAGTTCCGGACTTAGTTTATTGGCCTTGGCATCAACCGAGAATGCACTGCCGGCGTTATCATTATTTTGTATTTTTGAAAAAGAGTTGCGGTCCAGGTTGCTTAAGGCATATTCCGAGGAAATAGAAATATTTTGAGTTGGCTTCCAGGCCATGCTTAAATCCGTAAACCGGTGCGTTTGCGGCAAAGGAATTAATTTTAGGGGCATATAATCGCCCTTTTTTACGCCGGTGTTACTTTCTCCAACCCAACTGTACTTCCCCAAACGGTCACGCACATAATCGCCCTTGCCCCTGCCCACAAAAGTGAAAGAGACATTATAATCACCGAAGCTGCTGCCCACATATTTAAAGATTGATATGTTGGCGTTATTAACGGTCGTATCGGCTTTGACGTAATTTCCTTTTCCGGCACCTACAAATTTTTCGCCCGGTACGGCTGCTTTCTGAAAATCATCCCCGGCCTGGCGCAGGATACTTTTTTCTTCCTTTGTAAGGTCATCTGCTTCACCAACAGCCTTGTTGATATTATCTTTTTCCTGGTAAAAACTGACCCTGTAATTAAGCTTATTTTCCAATAACTGGCCACCGGCAAGCCCGCTGATTGCGCTGCGACTATATTTTTGTATGGCAGGAAAATATTCAAAATCTATTTCAATACGCGATTCGCTCGTCACCAGGCGGTTATTTGTAAAGGTAACCTGCCCATTGGCATATTCGATGATATAATCGTTGCTTTCGCCCCGTAACATTTTCCGGCCATTTATCCAGACACGCTCTGTACCGGCAAGCACAATAATCTGTTGCTCCCCATTTTTTCCAGTTAACTGGTAAGGTCCCTGGTTGCCCTCTTGCCCGATAAAAGTAGCCCGATTAAAAAATCCGCGGGTTGTGGCAACAGTGGCCCCGGCCATTTGGTTGTTAAATTTTCCCAACACGCTTATGCCTTGCAATTTACGCGAGAGGTTTCCAAAACGGGAATTTTTATAGGTTAGGTTTAAATCGCCCACAGTGCCTTCAACATAAGGGCTTTTAAACTGGATAAACACCTGGTCGACCTCATCAAGTGTCTGGGTATTTCCCTCCGGCTGGATCGGCGTGGATTCATCAGTAAGGGCGGCCACAATTTCGATATCTTCCGAAAGTTGTCCGCTCATCTCAAGGTTCAATCCGGAGTTCAAAGTAAGGTCGCGGTTTGTACCGATATTTACGCCACGCATAATACTGCCGCTTTTTTGTAAACCGCTGCCAAAGTCATCAAAGGGGTTTTCAAAAGTTGCCGGCAATACACGGACCTGTCTTACATTTTTTTTTGTAGAATCGCCCTGCTCAACCCGCAAGGTATCTTTTTTATAGAGGCTGTAACTTTGCTTCAGGTTAAATGGCAACCTTCTATAACTGACCAGAAGAGAATCGCCTGGTTTTGGAGTTGGGAAAAAACGGATCGTACGCTGGTCTAAAAATTTATAATCGTTAATTTCATTTAATGGATAATTATTTTTTGTAATACGCAAAGATTGTTTGATAAACATGTGCCTTGGCGGAACGTGATATTCAAACCGGTCCTCGTTTACAACAATTAACGAATCTACCTGCCAGCGGCTTTTTATTGTTTCCTGGGCAAGGATAAACGCGGGGCTGAGGACAACTAAAAGCAACCAATATTTTAAGATTAATTTTTGGGATAAAATCAAACTGTTTCCACTTGTAGGTTAAAAGAAAAAACGGGACTAATCTCAATCCTTCCCAACAGGGCCGGAAGATTTAGGAAAAGTCAATTCGCCTATCAGCACCTCATTGCCGTCAATAATAAAAAGGATTGTTTTACCCTCTCTGGTCATTACGGCCACATCGCGCGGCATGGTAAAACCTGTTGAAAACACAATTTTTGAAATGTATTGAAGATCATTCTTGAGAAAAAACACTTCTCCCGCTACTGGATCGGCTATATAAATATTCCTGGCATCGTCCACGCCAATCCCATTGGGTTCTTTAAAAGCATCAAATTCTATTTTTTGAATATAGTTTCCAAAAAGGTCAAAAATTATTATAGCCGATTGCTCACTGTCTGTTACCAAAATCTTATCGGCGCCAAATAAATCCATTTGTACGGGCAAGATCAATTCGCCTTCGCCCGAGTCAAATTTCCCAAAAGAACGTTCGGCCTTTCCATCACGCTTAAATTTTATAATTTTGAATTCGTCATGATCTAAGATAAATAAATCATTTTGTGAACTCACGATACAACTGGCCACTTCAAAAAACTGAAAATCACTGTCATCGCCCTCATTGCTGCTTAAACTATTGATGAAATTCATATTCCGGTCATAGCGTTGTAAACGTCGGTTATTATAATCCGAAACATAAATATTTATAACCGACTTTACCCAAATATCATGTGGCGAGTCAAACTGGTCTTCATTAAACCCGAAACCGCCTATGCTTCTAATATAGCGCCCTTTCAAATCAAAAAGCTGAATCCGGTGATTGCCGGTATCCACCACATAAACGATACCATCGGAAGAGACAGCCAGGGCCAGCGGATCATTAAAGAGGCCTTCTTCTTTGCCTTGTCCGCCAAATCGGCCAAGTTCTGTAAACGTTTGGCCATGGGAAAACGAGACAAATAAAACGGGTAAAATCAGGGAAATTAATTTCACGGTTACTCCAATCAATAAATTAGAAAAATGTATGTGAAGCGGGGGAGATATTCAAGGGAATAAAATGGGTATTTTGGGATTCCATCAACAAGAAAAATACTTTGATTGGCCTATAAACAAGAAAGGCCACCACAGTATGCTGTGATGGCCAAAACTTTTGAGTGGGGGAGTCAAAAGTTGTGTTAGTTTTTTAAGTAAACACTTACTTGTTTTTTATCACGTCCTTTACGCTCAAACTGAACAAACCCGTCAATTTTTGAAAATAGCGTATCATCATTGCCTCTACCTACATTTTCACCGGGATGAATTTTTGTACCGCGTTGGCGTACAATAATTGAACCTGCAGTTACTTTTTGCCCACCAAATGCTTTTACACCAAGCATTTTAGGGTTACTGTCGCGGCCGTTCCTGGAACTACCGACACCTTTCTTATGAGCCATCTATGCCTCCTTCTTTTCTGCTTTCGGCTTAGCAGCAGTCTTGGGCTTTGCCGTAGTTTTTGGTTTTGCAGTTGTCTTGGTTTTTGCTTCAGCTTTTGGCTTTGGGGCAGCTTTAGGTTTGGCCGCTTCCTTTTTTACTTCCGCAGCTTTTGGTTTTGCTTCGGCCTTGGCTTTAGGCGCACTCCCTGCTCCAATTTTATCTACCTGGATCAAGGAATAATCTTGACGGTGCCCATTTTTTACCTGGTACCCTTTACGACGCTTCTTTTTAAATACAATCACTTTCTTTTCACGCCCATGCTCAATAACAGTTGCAGAAATTTTCACTTTTTCTACATTTGGCGTTCCAATTGTTAGTTTCCCGGCCGCATCGTTGTAAGCTAAAATATTATCAAATTCTACTTTTTTGCCACTTTCAGCATCTATCAACGGAACACGTAACCGTTTATTTTCTTCAAGACGGAATTGTTTTCCGGCTATTTTAACTATCGCATACATTCTGTATTGCTCCTGAATAAAATGTTAATTAATCCCTGGCTTGGGAACCGCCCAAATCGTTTAAATATGAAATATTCCAAAATTAACAAATGTTAATTCGGTTGAGAAATATATTAAACAGAGTAGAGCTTAATAAAAACGAGCTTTTAATTTAAAGAGATGACATTACTATTTCAAGTAAATTTTACATCTTTTTTGTTTTATTTACAAAAACTTAAGACGTTTTTTTATCATCGACTTTTAAGATTTTTTTATTCTTTGCATCAAAAACTTCAAATTCGCCCACTTCAAGTTTTTCATCCTTTACAATGGAAATCTTCATCCAATACTTCCACATCAGCCTTAGCCGCTTATTATAACGCCCGTTATTGAGATATTTATACACTTCGTCCGTTACATGGATGGCAATACGCCTGTCACCTTTTGTAGACCGGTAACGCTGAATCCAACGCTCAATCCGCGAAACAGTTGTTGAAATCGTTGGTACCAATCCGGAACCAGAACATTTTTTACAAGGCTCATACATGGAGTGAATAACCTGCGGACGTACACGTTGGCGGGTCATCTCTATCAGTCCGAAACGGCTCATATTCTCAATTTTGGTGATCGAACGGTCCTTGGCAAATTCTTTGCGCAGCTCGAGAAAAATCTTTTTCTTGTTTTCGGCTTCCAACACATCAATAAAGTCGATTACAATCAATCCGCCAAAATCCCTTAAACGGGCCTGACGGGCAATTTCACGTGCAGCTTCAAGGTTAATTTTCAGGGAGTTGCTTTCATGGTCTTTTTTACCGATAAACTTACCGCTATTTACATCAATTGAAATCAATGCTTCGGTTGGATGGATGATAATATAGCCACCATTGCTAAACCATACTTTTGTGTCCATCATTTTGTCAATTTCGGGTTCAACCTTAAAATGATCAAAGATGGGCTCCTTGCCTTTATAGTAGCTCACTTTGTGAACAAGGTGCGGCGCTACATAGCGGACATAGGTAGAAATTTCTTTAAGCATTTTGCGGGAATCCACGTAAACTTGTGTTACATCGGATGTAAACAAATCACGTATTACGCTAGAGGCCATCGACATATCTTTATAGATTAGAGAAGGCGATTCCTGGGTATGGATTTTTTGTTCCATTTTACGCCAGGTCACAAGCAAGTCGTTCATATCCTTTTTTAAATCTTTATCGCTCTTTCCTTCTGCAACGGTCCTGATTATCATCCCAAAATTTGGGGGCAATATTTCCCGGGCGATGTCTTTTAATCTTTTTCGCTCTTTTTGGCTGCTTATCTTACGGGAAATACCTACATGTTTGTGATTGGGAATGAGTACCACAAAACGACCCGGAACGGTTATCTCGCTTGTAACCCGGCACCCTTTTGTGCTTATAGGCTCCTTTACAATCTGTACGAGAATATCATTCCCTTTTTTGAGGTCGCGCTCTACACTAAAATCATAGCGCCGACGTCTTTTAGCATTTTTATTTTCTTCTTCACTTTCTTTAAAAAAATCCTTGTAGCCAGAATCTACATCTGAAAAATGTAAAAAGGCATTTTGTGCATGTCCAATATCTGTGAAAACGGCTTGCATACCGGGTAAAACACGGCTCACTTTACCTTTGTAAATATCACCAACCATGCGTTCGTGTTCCGGCGCTTCTACAAAAAGCTCGACAACCCTGTTGTCTTCGCGCAATACAATACGCGTCTCTTCATTTGTAGAATTAATAATTATATCTTTGCTCATATCTGCAAATGTCCTATAAAGTTGAATATTATTGTAATATTTAAGGACAGAATTATGGTGGTTTAAAGAGGGGTATCAGCGGGTGTCTTTTTAGACAATGGAATTCCGACTATAAAATAGCTAGCTATTTATGATCTGAATTTTCTTTATTTATCTCATTTAACTATAAAATGAGATCATAAATATTGATTTCTTAGTCGTCTGGTACTGCTTATTTGCCGGTAAATACCGGTACATATTTAAAATTGTATTAATCAGGTTTAATTATCGGAGAATTCAATTCTTCAAATTTATTTGATTGAAACTGCAATAACAAACGTGATATGGGGGATATTTTAACTATCCAAACAAATAATCTTACTGCCTGCCCAACATAAACCCTTGCTCACATTAAGTCCTTTTAAAAATTTAGTTTCCTTTGCCCTCCTTTTTTTTATTTCGTGTAATCGTACAAATCTTGTGTTTCTTTATTCTGATAACTTTTTACTTTGATAGTAACATAAAGAATGTACTCAAGAACTGCCAAGTAAGCAAACTTGTTCTATTTACGGTGCTAAAGTCAAGTCCTAAATGTTGTGTACTTTGTTCTTCCAGCGGTTTAAGTTCTGATGAAGCGTAGCGGAATCAGAACTTAAACCGCTCGCGCCAGTTTGACCCACGGTTCAGTTTTATTTTTTAGTATTTCCATATCCAAAT
>JAJRVW010000102.1 GCA_024277115.1 Calditrichota bacterium | reverse complement strand
AGCAGGTTGTTTAAATTATCATACTCGCTACTTATTTTTTTCCAATCATTGCCCTGAAATTTTACCCAGTATTCAACAACGCGTCCCCGGTGGTCGTAGGCGTATAACTTATAACTCCAGTTTTGGCCAGGCTCATCACGGAAGGCGGTGGCTGTTAAAGCCCCTTTTTGGTTTTGCGCATTTAAATAGCTTTCTGTAACCGGCAGGCTAAGGCCAGTAAAAACACCGCTTCCTTCATAGCCGTCATACTGGTTTACGACCAGGAATTTATCCGTGTCCGTATCATAATTTTCAAAATGGCCGATTGCGCCTTGTGTGGTTGCATAATCTTTGTCACCGTCAAGGGCATCAAAATTGGCAACCGTCGTATACGAACCGGTAATAACAGGCCGATCAAGGTCATCATAAGTATTGAACAAGATACGTTGATCACCGCTTGGTGCATTTACTTTATAGCTAAAACGCAGGTTGCCGAACTTGTCGTATTTGTATTTGACCGTACCTTCGTCCACCGTGGTTTTTTGGACCATGTCGTTACGGTTGTCATATTGATAACTTGTAATCATCCCTTCGGGGGTAGTTACCTGTGTCAGGCGATAAAGGTCATCGTATGTAAAATATGTTGTGGCAATGTTACCGGGTGAGATTTCGCGTAGTTCTTTGATTTTATTACCAACGATGTCAAAATAAGATACAAGATAATTACCTTCCTCATCGGTTGATGTCGACCGTTGGAAATAGTCATTTGTAGCTTGGTGATCATAAGTAACAGTTGTGCGATCACTGGTGGGGTCGTCTGCCACAAACCTGGTTTCTGTTGGGCGTGAGAAAAGATCATATTTATTATATACATTCCGGCCTTCAGCGTCCGTTTGACGGGAAGCAAGACCGAGGTAATTATAATCGGTCTCAGAAGTCGTTTCAAATATTGAATTATTATTTTTTCGTTCAACTTTTCTAACCTGGCCAAAACCATCGTAATTAGATTGAATCTCAAAATCTCCTGATACGTTGGGGGCATAGCTAAATGGCTTTGTTAAGGTAATTATATTATTTGGATCATCATAGCTAATACGAATATTTTTGGGATTTCTATAAGTGATCGTTTCAATGTTATGCTTCACTTTGAAAACCGGCTCAGAAAAGTCAAACTCTTTCTCCCAAACTACATTTGATGCAATTTCCAAATCTGTATCAAACAGAAATCCATAAATTATATGTCCATTTTCCTTTGCAGATGTCATCAATGAAGTTAAGTCCACCGTTTTAGTTTGTTCATCGAGGAAAGTAACATCTTCCCGACCAAACGTCAAATAAGTGCTCGTTCCTTCTACATAAGGCTCTAAAAGCGCCTTTATATGGAATGTTAATTGTTGCTCATCAGATATTTTACTCCAATGCATTTTAAAACTTAAATTTGCCCAATAAAAATTTACTGAGGCTTGAGGATTATACGGTTTTTCTAAAAACATGTAATAATTATCATCTACATAGCCAGGGCCAGGCTGGTACACATCATCAAGTCCGATATCATTTCCGGGGTTTGGAGATTGCACTGGAACACTATTATCCAAGTAGGCCTTAATATATGAATAAGATGTTAGATCTGTTTTATCTGAACGGGTAACGAGCTCAACACTCGGGTTAAAATTCTCAATACCAATTACATTAGCCGTATCCGAAAGGGGTATTTGGTTTGAATAAAAAGTTCCGGGAACCAATACCTCTGTAGCCCTCCCTTGTGGATCATATTTAAATTCCGAATAATAACCATTCTTATCAATTTCGAACTTCAACTCATCACTTATTTCATAACTGTTAACAAATGTCAATGTGTCACTTGCATTGTTATAAATAAGCTTTGTTTTTAATGGCTTATAAAGCTGTCCGCCTACGATAATAGTCGTGTCAATTTCAGAACCATCCTCCTTGAGTACTTTTCCTCTTACCGTATCTTGAAAATGATCATAATATACCATTTGATTTATAAGTGTGTCATCCGGTGTGTAGACAAGCTTAAGAGAGCTATCTTTATATATTTTTGTGTAAGAATAATCGAATTTATATTTATTGTTGATTTTATTTTTTAAGAAGCCCCGATATATATGTTCGACCTTAGGAAAATTGCTAAAATCAAGTCCTGTTTCATAATAATTATAATAAGTAGTATCTTTATTAATATTATTGATTGCCTTGTCTAATTTCCCAGTCAATATATCATAATTATTCTTATTATATCCTCGATATAAATACTTTGTATCGTTTAAAATATTTGCTCCATTATAAGTTTTTTTATTACCAACACGGTTCATTATATAATACCCATTAACATCATCATAGTTTGATGAGTTAGGTAAATAGTCCTGGCTGTATTCTGTATAATTTACTAGCCCTAATGGATCAGTAACCTCCTCCTCTAATTTGAAGAACTTTTTCGAATATGAATAATAATTTCTGTTCGAAAGTGTACCATAATTAATGTTATAATTTTCAACATAACTGTTCGAGACGTTACCTTGTTCTTTTATTATTTCTTTAGATTTGAGAAAAAAGGATCCCTCATATGTATCCTGATCTGTTAGGACACCTTCATCCCAGGTATTGATTGTTGTAATTTTAGAATTTGTATTTTCCCGGATTATTTTATGCAGCCGGTTCAGCTTAGAATAGTCTGCCGCCCGATTTACCCTATACCCGGTTCTATAACTATTAAAATATTTATGTTCATTATAGCTATTTTGAGTGATCCCATTCTGTTGAAACTGATATGTAACTTTTGAGTAGATATCCCTTATGGTAAAACGGGAATCGGTTCCAATATTTGATCCAAAAGAATATGTTTCTTTAAAATTTTCGGATATGCCATTATAGGTTGTTGCAGTATTTTTTATTTTTATTATAAAGTTTGCTTTTTTGTCTCTCAATTCACGAAAATTATTACTTGTATAGTTATAAATATCTGAACTTGAATGATCGTATGTAAAATCAGTAATTTTTCCCGAGTCGTAGGTTATTTTATTTATAATACTTGCAGGCGCTTTAAAACTAAACAACCCAAGTTCATTATACTCTTTAGAGGTGTTGTCATATTCAAATACATCTTGCCGTCCCAGCATGTCTTGAACAAATGTGACATATTTGATTTGTGAATCACTCTCACCAGCGCTAAGAACAGGACTAAAATTATGCCAATTTGATCCGTTATATCCTGAGTTGACACCAAAAAATACTCCTTTTTGGGTTAAATTGTTTTCCAATGAGATATAGTCTACATCACCATATGAGATATAGCTTATAGAAATTGGATTATCAATGAATGATCGTTCAGCATAATTCTGCGTTCCATAAGAAAGTCTTCTACCAAGATATATTCCATTCTCGTTTTGAGATCCCTCAAATTTATATAAAAAACTTAATGTATCTCCGTTTGCAGAAAACACAGTCGTCAAATACATGCATTTAGGTCTCTCCCATGAAAATGACTGATTAAAGGTGGCATCGTTAAACTCAATATTAGATTCAACAAAATAGTATGTTAAACCATCTCCAGGTTTGTACCACATTTCTCTTAGGTGATTAACAGGATCATACTCTTTAACATATGCGCTCCCAAAATTATCAAAACCCGTCTCGAGATACCATCCAACCCGATATTGAGAGTCATTGTAATTCTGGAGACGTTGTGTGTTGTTTAATGTGATCTTAGAACCATCTGCCTTCAATATCTGGATATAGTCCTGAACTTCAGGAAGACCGCTTAAATCATATGCACCGGTATTAAAAAAGTTAGTATAATGGTAACCAGGTATAAGCATTGGTACTTGTTCACCTGTTAAACCCATAAAAGGAGAGTCCCCAGTTTGGTGTGGGATAGCTGCAAAGTTAACATTAAAATTTAATGTTTGTAATGCAATCCCTTTAAATCCAATTATCCATTCCGGCGAATTTACCATATATCCATATCCATCTGTCCCTGAAAGGGGCACATAAACCCTATGCTCAACATTTGAATTGTAGATAAGGCTTAAATCACCACTAAGCCCATTTGGTAAGTCTATTGGCAATGAATAGACGACACTTAGGTATCCATCATAGTCTCCAATAGATACATTGCCATCTATTCTTTGACTTGAAGCGGTTGTAAATCCTCGGTCATTATATTTTTCTGCAGAACTTTTTAAATTTATGCTATCATCTTCTGCTGCATCTAATCCTGAGAATAAAAATAATAAAGAAAAGAAATATATAATCCGAAATAACATAGAAACCTCCAAAAATAAGATTTAAATTAAGAAAAGGATTAAGATTGGTTGTTATAATTATATAGTGTAATTAAAATTAAAAAAAGGTGCATCCAAGATGTAGAAAGTCATTTTCATGCCCACTTATGGTAATATTTCTATTGAAATGTCAATAAGAGAATGGTAAGGTTTAGCAATATCATATTCACAGTCTGCATCACTAAAAGGCAGTCTCAATTATAGTAAGCTATCTTGCTGTATATAAATACCCTTCTAATTATTTAAGATGAATTAGCGGATATAATTCCATAAAAATATTTGTTGTTAGGTAAATATTTTTTACTTTTTTATTTATGAACAATGCGAATTTAAAAAACGAGAGAGGCTCAGCGTTGGTAACGGTAATTGTGTTAATCCTTGTTGTCACCTTAACCATTACGGCCATCCTGCAATTCAATCGCAGGCAACAGATAATGTTGGCAAATAAAGGTTTGCAGGTTCAGGTTTATCACAATGCCAAATCGATGGTTTATAAATTATTAAATGGTCCAAAGATTGATATTATGGATGGCTCTACATCCTTATTTGGCAACGACACAACTTCCTATTCCATTGAGCCCTGGGGACTGTTTTTTAAGATTAAAACCACATCAAAAATAAAAAACATAAACAGTAGCCGTTCCTTTTTAATAGGCCGTAAGCAGGATGACCGGTTCAACCCGGCCTTAGTCCTGGGCAATAAACAAAACCCGTTAATACTAACAGGCAGTACAGTTATTGAAGGCGATGTTTCTGTGGGATTAAGTGGCGTCCGCCCCGGTGTGATAAAAGGAAAACGTTTTACCGGGCAAAGTTTGGTCTTAGGAAATGTAATCCGTGATGCAAAGTCAAAGCTACCTGATATTAAGTTTAAACAGCAGGTTCCTCTAAAAAAAAATTATCAAGAATTTAGAAAAGATGATAATAAAATATATCTGGATAATGGGTGGCATACTTTTAACCGGCAAAAATTAATAGAGCTCCAAAAAGCCGGTATTGAGAATATTATTGGTCCGGGCTTATTGGAAATTGATGGTAATATTACCTTTGAAAATATAGCTTTATTAAATCAGGTTGAAGTTATCTCTGATAGCAATATAACCTTTAGCTCCTATTCCCGGACAGAACAAGTACTTGTTAAAGCCAATGGCATACAAATAGAAAACAATTCAAAACACAGGGGCCAGTTTATCGCTAAGAACTGGTTAAAAACCAATGATACCCAGTTTGAATATCCATCGGTATTAGCCGTAATTAATAATGACCTTATTGTACAAAAGCGCTATCTTGAAATCGGCGCTAATGTGACCGTCGAGGGATCTGTCATTTTGTATACAAAGACAACTAAACAAGAACAACCGGAAAAGATAAATATTGATGTTTCTTCACAAGTCCATGGTTTAGTTTATTCAAACCGGTACTCTGAAATCTATGGGGAAATAAGGGGCATTATTATGACACAGAGTTTTTATCTTTATACCAGCCCGACAACCTATATTAATTGGATAAATGGGGCAACTATAAACCGCCCGGCTTTTAAGGGTATGTTTTGTATTCCAATTGGATTCGGAGATAGCAAAGGTTTTACTATCTTGAGTGAATTATGAAAATTAAAAATGAAGACGGATATACCATCATTGAGATTCTGGTCTCCCTGGTGCTTTTGTCTATTCTTATCATGTTTACAACAGATATATTCACGTTAGTTACCTCACGGGACCTAAGAGACGGTAAGTATACAGCCATTGAACTGGCCAAGACAGAAATGCACAAAACAACCTCTACAAAAAGGTATGAGAATTTTACAAAAGGAATTGAAAAGAAATATATCCTGAAACAAAAAATTGAAAAACGGTATAATTTGATTTATATATCCGTTTCAATTTCCAAAAAACAATCAGGCAGGTTAGTTTATGAACTCCAGGCCATACGCCCCATCGAAGATGATAAAAAGTGAAGACGGTTATTCTTTAATTGAAGTGATCATCGCCATGCAATTGTTTGTAATTGTGATGACCTTGCTCTATTCTGTTTTTAGCTTCAGCCAAAGATTCACTATAAAATGGTTGAATGATTCCAACAACTGGCAAGAACGGTTGGTAAAAATAAACTATTTAGAAAAAGAACTCTCATCAGCACGAGAAATAACAGGCCTTAAACCTAACCGTATTGATTATTTAAATGATGAATACCTTCCCTCCTCAATTTTTTGGACAGGCGATTCTGTCCATGCAGGGAGTCACATTTTAAGAAACCTGAGTATAAAAGGATATAAAAGCCCAAGTCATAAAAGTATAGTCTTCTATTTTGAGAAGGATTCTGTCTTTATAGCATTTTAAATCAATCGCTGGGTGACACTCCAATTTAGTTCACCAATATTTTGCGCGAGAAAGAGAAGTAAAAAAAAGCCCGTTAAGGGCTTCTTTTAGTCAAATACTTCGTTCCAAGCTTTCGTAAAACCTGTTAATGTACAAGTCCATTTAAGTTTGCTTTTTGGCCCATAAAATACTAAATCATAACCCTTTTTTAAGCTCTCAATGT
>JAJRVW010000101.1 GCA_024277115.1 Calditrichota bacterium | reverse complement strand
TTTCTTTCACTAATCCTATATTTTGATTTTCTCTTTTTGCCATGTTTTTTCCTTTGTTTTTTTGGTCAAACTAAATTTAGGAAGGACATGGCAATTTTTCACATATTTGCCTTTTTACACAAATTTAAGGACGCAATCTCGGTTAATTTCCGCAAACTTATCTTTTAATAATGGAGATAATTGAGGCAATTTATAGCTCAACTTATTGGCAGGGCCCAATACACTCCACTGAAAATCTCCTACAGCCCAAGTGGATGCTACTCCATCAAGTGCGCCTTGAGTTGAAATACTAAAATTGTCAAATGTTGTAGATACAAATTCAAAATCTGCATTCATTTTCTTAAAACTTGCAGGTATCTCCCCATAGGAAGAATGATACCAATAAGTGTAAAATGGATCATTCGGTTCTTTAAAACTGGCGCTGACCCGAAAACCGGAAAAAGTTGAATCTGAGTAGTGTAAATTTATTACAGAATTTGTTGTATCAATATTATTATATGTTCCAAGTCTATATCGACCATTATTATAAACACCTTTTTCTAAGTACCCGTCAATCGTAACATAATAATTTGTCGTATTTTCTGGAATGGTTACCTTCTTTACTTTTAGTTTTTTTGCGTAGGAAAAATCCAATGTTATTCTTCCTCCAGACGAAAGCTCCTCCAACCATAAATAAATTGGCTCTTCATTTGTTGGTTTAACCATTGCAAATAAATTATCGGGATTGTCATACCAATTTATATAAGGCCGGGTTGTTATCTCCCGAGTCGCGCGGCTACTGTAGTATCTCCTGTTTGAAATTGAATATCCCTTGTGTTCTGGTACGTTGGAGTAATTAAGATCGATCTGACCAGGTGGATTTTGATAATCAACATAAGTGTAATTAGCCCCCCAAGTCATTTCCTTTGTTTTAACATCCAATCTTGAGACCAAAAACGTCATTCGCCCCGAAATGTAAGCGAATGAAACAATTAGCTTATCCGGGATTTTTGTTATTGAATTTGGATATTTGAACTCTAACTATGTATTCCCACTAAAAGTCGTGTCCGAAAGCACCACCCCATTTGTATCGGAAATAAAAAAAACAACCTCTCGGTCTTCCGCAATATAATTGTTTTTAAAAACCGCTTTAAACATTACATCCGATTTGATTAAATGAATAATATTGGAAATTGCCTCATTTCCAGCCTTATCGATCGCTTTACAAAGGATACTATGTTTTCCAAAATCAAAATTTTGGGTATGCCAAACAATCTGAAAGGGCTCCTCTCTAAGGGTGGCGAATAAGTTGCCATCAATATAGAACTCTACTGCATCGATGGCATCATTTTCTGCAATAAGCGCCTTTATCGTAACCGAATCACGAACCACGGTACCAGTTAACGGGGATATAATTTCAATTTGTGGGGGTGTTGTATCAGGAGCAGCCGTCTTTTCACTACACTGTACAAAAAGAAACAAAATTAAAAACAATAAGGATAACCTGAACATTTTTATCATAAGAAACCTCATAGATATAAATTTTAATTTGATGGAAGCAGTAGGTTAAAAACAGACATCCAGCTATGAGGTTGCAATATACAAAAATATTATATTCTTAAACAGTCATATATTTCTTTTAAACAAAAAAGGCACGTTGGTAAACCAACATGCCTTTTAGGAAAGAAAGTATAAAACAGAAACTTTATTTGGCAAAGGCCTTACGTGAATAAGCCGCCACCGATCCAGCTAAAAACAATAATCCTACCAGGTTAGGAAAGGCCATCAACGCATTGCCTATATTGCCAAGGTTCCACACAATATTTAAGTATTCCAGGCTTTCCCCGGCCAACGGTGTAATAATCGCACCGACAAAAAGGAAAGCAATAAAAGTATATCTAAAAGGCATAATCACCTTATCGCCACCCAGGTATTCGATACATTTCTCGCCATAATACGACCAGCCAATAAGCGTGGTATAGCCAAAAATAAATGACGAGAAGGCAATGATCATCCCGCCCATGCCCCATGGAATTACTTCGTCAAAGGCATGTTGTGTAACCAGAATACTTGTAATATTTCCGGCAACACCTTCCCCGCGCCAGGCCTGTGTAAATTGGTAAGCACCTGTCAAAACAATTGTTAAAGTCGTCATCGTGTTTACAAGGATAGTATCAATAAATACGCCGGTCATGGCAATTAAACCATTTGTGGCCGGTTCTTCCGATGCCGATGCCCCCTGCGCGATAGCGGCGGAGCCAAGCCCGGCTTCGTTGGAAAGCAATCCGCGACTGACACCATTTTGGATGGCCAGGCCAACCGATGCGCCCACCAACGGCTGCAAACCAAATGCCGAGGCAAAAATGACAGAATAGGCAGCGGGAATCTGATCAAAATTTGCAATTATAACCCACAAGGCAAAAAAGACATAAAAAATAATCATGGCCGGAACGAGCTTTTCGGAGACATGGCCAATTTTTTTTATACCGCCAATAATGACCATGCCGACCAATAAAGCGATGACCGTGCTAATCACAAAATAATAATAATCCGGCGCCTGCTCCCCGGAAACACCGCCTAAAAACATTTGGTTGATTGTATTGGCCAACGAAGCCGTCATGGAATTGGACTGCGCCATATTCCCGGTTCCAATTAAGCAGGCGATAACACCAAAGATGGCAAAAGCGCCACCAAGGATATACCCGGGTTTGTCCAGCTTAATGCCAAAAAATGTTTTCCCTTTCAAACCATTTTTTACATAATACATGGGGCCGCCGGCCATGGTGCCATTTGGGGCAACCTCGCGGTACTGGACGCCTAAAAAACCTTCGGCATATTTTGTGGCCATGCCAAAAATCCCGGCAATCCACATATAAACCGGTGCGCCCGGCCCGCCAATGGCAATCGCCGTTGCCACCCCGGCGATATTTCCATTGCCCACGGTAGCTGCCAGCGCTGTCATCAAAGCGGCAAAAGGAGAAATATCGCCATGCCCTTCTTCGCTGCGGGATTCTTTGGAGAAGATCAGTTTTAAGGAGTGCCACATATGGGTAAACTGGATGCCCCGGGTCCAAATTGTAAGAATAACCCCGGTCAGCAACAGCAGCCCAATCATTAAGGGCCCCCACATAATATTATCTATTTCTGTCGTGATTTGTAAAAACCAATCAAAAAATCCCATATTTTTCCCTTCTCAAAAAAATAAATTAAAACCTGCTTTAACCGAACATCATTTGGATAATATCAATATTAAAATAAATCCTCAACACAGTTGATATAAACACAAAAAGTACAAACAACGGGATGATAGTCCCCAGCGTCGCGTTCATATACTTTTCCAGAAATGACCCTTTGTAGGTCGAATTCCCTGTGGCAATCTCGTCGGACAAACCTTTAAATTTCCATCTGTAAGCTGTAAAGATACAAACAATAAAGCCAATAAACGGCAAGATTGTTTCGTAGAACATATCGATGATATAATCAAAAAAGGATTTTGTCTCCGCACCACCATAACCGGGCAGAGTAGTTACAAAATCAAGCATGCCAAAAGAGCCAATGGCCAAAATGCTTATCACAAAAATGGAAGACATCACTTTAATTAAAGATTGTTTACGGTCCATGGACTTATCATCAACCATGTGCGCCACAGGCACCTCAACCAGCGAAACAAGTGATGTAATGGCAGCGAAGAAAACGGCTAAGAAGAAAATGGCGGCAACAAGGCTGGCCCCAAAATAGCCAATTACGCTGGACATGGACATAAATACCTGCGGCAAGAACATAAAGATCAGCCCAACGGATGAGGTGGAAAGTTCATCGGGCGAGATATTAGGATTAAATGAAAAGATGGCCGGTAAAATGAGCAGGCCGGCAAAAAAAGCGATGGCCGTATCGGCAATGGCAACCAATTTGGCCGAGTCCACCAAATCCGTTTTATCTGAAAGATACGAGCCGTAGGTAATTAAAATGCCCATCCCAAGTGAGAGCGAAAAAAAAGCCTGGCTTAACGCGCCGCTAACTACCGCACCGTTTATCTTGCTAAAATCGGGTACCAGGTAAAAGGAAAGGCCCGCCGAGGCATTATCGAGTGTTAAAACAAAAATGACAAGTAAGACCAACATCACCGCCAACATCGGCATGAGTATTTTGGCCGTTTTTTCGATGCCGTCTTTTACACCGCCATTTAAAATTAAAAACATAACCCCGAGAACCAAGGCAACATAAACAAACAGCTCCGGGCTTGATACAAATTCTGAAAAGGCATTTACTGATGCAAGGTATTCCAAATCGCCAAAAACCGTAAGGATAAAATACCCGAGGACCCAAACGGTTAACACAAGGTAAAAAACAGAAATCATAAACGGCGTCAATACGGCAAGCCCGCCAATTTTTGTCCAAAGCGCGTTATTTTTAGATAATTTCTTAAATGCGCCAATAGGGTTGCTGTTTGTACTCCGGCCAATTCCAAATTCCGAAATCATTATGGGGAAACAGATGAATGCCACAAATATGAGATATAAAATCAAAAATGCCGCCCCACCGTTTTTTGCAGCACCAACCGGGAAGGCCGCCAAATTGCCCAGACCTACGGCGGAACCGGCCGCGGCGAATATAAATCCAAATTTAGATGAAAACTGTCCTCTGTCTGCTGCCAAAATTTTCTCCTATCCAAATAGTGTTGTATAAAAAATCAGTAAGATTAAAACCGGGCAAATGACCCTTACAAACCAAGGCCATATCTTATAAAAAAATGAATTTTCAACTTCGGGGTAGCCTTGTTTGAGCTCTCCCAAAACCTGGTTACGGTTCATCACCCAGCCAATAAAAATGCAGAGCAATAAACCAATAATCGGTTGCAACCATTGTGTGGCGATACTGACTACCAAACCAAATAATACATCCATATACATAATCAACACAACACTGATGGCCATAATGGTGAAGCCAAAGATAAATGTCGCTTTTTTTCTGTTTAATTTAAGATCATCTACGGCATAGGCCACGGGCACTTCCAGCATGGAGATGGACGAGGTTAAGGCGGCTATGGTCATTAAGGCAAAAAAGATCAACGCAAAAAACGGCCCGACAGCGCCTAAGGAGTCAAACAATTCGGGCAGAACCTGAAACACAATATTTGCCCCGGCGATCAGGCTGCCATCGGCGGCATAAATTTCCACGCCACTTGCCTGGGCAACAAACATGGCCGGGATAATTAAAAATCCCGCCATAAATGCAATGCCCACATCCGCCAAAGTTACCAATGCGCCAATCACCGGCAGGTTTTCATTTTTACGGATATACGAGCCATAAACCAGCATGGTGCCAACACCCAAAGAGAGCGAGAAAAAAGCCTGTCCCAATGCGCTGAGGATGAGTTTGCCATCGCCTATTTTTGAGAAATCGGGGCTTAGATAAAAGGCCAGCCCTTTCATGGCGCCCTCTTGCAAACTGACATAAATAATCATTGCTATTAAAATAATAATAAGCGCAGGCATCAAACGGGCAGACCATTTTTCAATACCATTTTTTACGCCACCGGTAATTATATACATGGTCAAGAGGCCAAAAACACCCATAAAACTAATATTTCTTAAAAGGGAGGAGGAGTCGATGCACCATTGTGCAATTTCGTTAAAGCCCATAATCGTAAAGATGGCGTTGAACACGTACGAAAGCATCCAACCGGCGATTACGGCATAAAAACCATAAATGAGCGAGGCGGCCAGCACACCCATATAGCCGACAAACTTAAACTTTTTACCACCCTCGATTATATTAAATGCGCCAACAATATTGGATTGAGAATAACGGCCGATGGTCAGCTCGGCCATAAAAACGGGATAGGCCACAATAAAAGATAAAATGATATAAACGACTACAAATGCCGCCCCGCCGTTTTGCGCCGCCTGGCCTGGAAAGCCCCAAATATTCCCCAAGCCGATCGCAGAGCCTGCCGCTGCCATTACAAAGCCAATCCGCGAAGAAAATTCGCCACGTTCTGTACTCATAAAACATCCTTTGTTAAAGTTGGGCCATCCAAATTGAATTTTCCACCTGTTTTATAATAACCGGGCAATAAAGGGTTTTCGATTGCCGGGTTCTTTAAAGAATCATTTGTGTTATAAATTTTGATGAGTTGTGAATCTGGAAAAATAAAGCGTTAAATATATAAAAAAATACTTAGAAAAGGAAAGTTGAATTTTTTGAGCGACATAAAGAAGGTGAACTGAGTTTTTTTCATAAGCTTTATTGCATCGTGTTTTTC
>JAJRVW010000005.1 GCA_024277115.1 Calditrichota bacterium | reverse complement strand
AAGGGTGGCGCTGGCTTTCTTGGTTTGGAACATATAAAGGAATTGGCCCATGAAATGGAGAATATTTTAAACCTGATCCGCAATGTGGAATTGGTGCCCGATTCTAATCTTATCAATATTTTGCTTGATGCCACAGATAAATTAAACCTTCTGATTACAAATTTTAGCACCTCCAATGATATTGACATCGCAGACGAAGTAGTGATGTTAAAAGGTGCGACTGTTAGTTCTTTACCGGAGGAGGAAAAAGAGAAGGTTGATAATTTTGAAAAGGTGAAATTACCTTCGGGAAAACCTGTTTTTGAGGCGAGTACATTTAACCTGGACCAGGCGCAAAAAGGTGGGCGTATACTTTATCTCGCAGAGTTTGATTTATTGAGGGATATTGAACGAAAAGATAAAACTCCGATGGATGTGATTAAAGAAATCCAGCAAGCCGGCATGTTATTGGAGAGTAAAATTGACATAGATGTTATGGGCACTCTGGAAGAGCAAAGTAATGCCATGTGCATCCCGTTTTTTGTTCTTTTTGCTACTGTTTTAGAGCAAGACCTGATCGGGAAATTGGTGAATGTTGATGAATCGAAAATCTACTATTTTAATAAAAAGCGTGAGGCAATATCGGTAGCTGGGGAATCTGAAGATAAAAAAGTTTTGCAAAAAGAAGCACCGGAACCTAAGCGATCTGAAACTAACGAACTTGTAAACAGCGCCGGCCTGCCGATTGATGAACTTGTACCTGAACCTGAAAATAATGGATCTGAAAAGTTAGAAGAAATTAGCTTGGAAACAGAAGTATCTGTAGAAAAAAACGATTCAAAAAAGGCAGCGCCAAAACCCAAAACAAAGGCAAAGAAAACATCAAAGAAGAATACACCGGCAACAAGCGGGGCTGAGCAAGTTGTAAACTTCGCCTCTGAGACACTGCGTGTACATGTAAAGGATTTGGATAAATTAATGACCCTTGCAGGAGAGTTGGTTCTTACACGTAATCAGCTGCTTCAGACACATGTTAACCAGGATGAGAAAGGCATTGAAAATGCTATAAGTAGCGTAAACCTGATAACCTCAGAATTGCAGGAAGCAATTATGGCAACCCGGATGCAGCCCATTGGGAATGTCTTTACAAAATTTCAACGTGTCGTACGCGATCTTTCCAGAAAAATGAACAAGAATGTGGAGTTGATTATTGAAGGGGAAGGCGTTGAGATGGACAAAACCATTATTGAAGCCATTGGCGATCCTCTTACCCATCTTGTTCGTAACTCGGTGGATCATGGCATAGAAGAGCCCAAAGTAAGGACCGCCCTGGGAAAATCGCCGAAGGCATTATTACGGCTTAGCGCTTTTCATGAAGCGGGGCAGGTAAATATAAAAATAGAAGATGATGGCGCAGGCATTGATCCTGCAATTATTAAGGCAAAGGCGCTGGAGAAAAATTTTGCAACCGAATCAGAACTTGCCGAAATGTCGGATAACGAGATTATAAAATTAATATTTAAGCCCGGCTTTTCCACAGCAAAACAAGTGTCCGATGTATCCGGGCGCGGCGTTGGGATGGATGTTGTTTTCAGCAATCTCAATAAAATTGGTGGAACGGTCGATCTGGAATCGAAAGTGAATGTTGGGACAACTGTCAGTATAAAATTACCGTTAACCCTGGCCATTATCCCCAGCCTCATAATAAAATCTGAAAATGATCGTTACGCCATACCACAAGTTAACCTGGTAGAGCTTGTACGCATACCTTTTGGACAGGTGAATGAAAAAATTGAAAATATTGATAATGCGATGGTAATGCGCCTGCGGGGTGAGCTTTTACCTTTAGTACAACTAAAAGACGCTTTTATTAATGATGAAAATAATGGGGCACGAAACAATTTACAGGATTTGATTTCTTCCGGCTCGGAACAGAATAACGAGGCGGTAAACATTGTAGTGGTAAATGCCGGTAGTTTTAATTACGGGATTATTGTAAATGACTTGCTCGACTCAGAGGAAATTGTAGTGAAACCACTTGGCGTGCACTTGCGGCAACTAGATACTTACTCCGGCGCTACAATTCTTGGCGATGGCAAAGCGGCCCTTATCCTCGATGTGCTTGGTATCAGTAATGCAATGAAGCTGAAGCCAGTGAAGGAAAAACGTTCGGTAGAACAGAGCATTGAAGATGTGCTAAACCAAACAGATAGCCAATCGATGATAATTGTTGATAATGGAAACGATGATCAATTTGCCATTCCTCTCGGCCTGATTTCGCGCATAGAAAAAATCCAAGAAGACGAACTTGTACAAACGAGTGGAAAAGTGGCCCTCAAATATCGTGGTGGTAATTTGATTGTTCTATCTATCGAGGAGGTAGCCAATGTAAAACCACGAACGGATGTGGAACACCCATATGTTGTCATCTTCCAATTTGGAGGTCGTGAAGTTGGTGTAATTGTCTCCCATATTGTGGACGTTGTTGAATCAAATATCACCGTGGATGAAGATACGTTCAGGCAACCGGGTATTATTGGTTCTGCTATTATTATGGATAAAATTACCTTAATGTTAGATTTATATGGCCTGGCAACCGCTGCAATGCCCGAAAGAGTTGTGGAACGGCAAGAAGAAGCCAAAGGGCACAATAAAAATAAGAAAAACACTATTTTGATTGTAGAGGACTCAAAATTCTTTTTAAAACAGATAAAAGGATTTACCGAAGATGCCGGCTATAATGTCCTTACCGCGCTCGATGGTTTAGAGGGATTGCATGAACTACAAGAAGCAAAAGATGAAATAAACCTGATTTTGACAGATATCGAAATGCCCAATATGGATGGTATCCAATTTACACGGGAAGTTCGATCAAAATCAGAATTTCATGATATGCCTATATTGGCGCTTACTTCTGTTGCCGGGGCCGAGGCGGAACAAGTTGCCATTGATGCCGGGATCGATGAATACCTTATTAAGTTAGACCGGGAAAAAGTTATAAGCAATATCGAAAACTATATTACAAATGGTCGACAGAATTAAGATGTGGGATCCTGAAACAAGCACAGCATGATGGCCAACGTCATTTCGAATTTACTTCGGAATACATGCGGGGCAGACATAAAATTCCATAGAACTGTGAAAAATTAAATAAAATAATGAGAGGCCAGTATGGCAAAAGTAAAAGTTGAGCAATTTAAAGAACTGACGATTTTTCAGGTAGCAAATATTTTGTGCGCTATTGATATTACAGAAGTTAAAGAAATTGTTAAGCATCTGGAAATATCACGGGTGATGGATGCCGATGACTATATTCGAGGTGTGGCAAGTTTGCGTGGTGAAATTTTAAGTGTCATTGATGTGCGCGTAAAATTTGGAGAGAAGGCTATTCCTTTAAATGAAGATATGCGTATAATTGTGATAAACTTTGAAGGGGAAAATACGGGGTTGCTTGTTGATAAAATCCATGATGTGGAAATGATTAATATAAAATCTTTAGAACCTTTAACATCAAATATCAATGGGGTTAATCGTGATTATTTTTCTGGTATATATAAAATGAACAATAAATTAGCCGCTGTTTTGAATACGAAGGAGTTACTAAAGTATTCGCATGCGAACTCAGAATAGGTTTAAAAATCAGCATATTTATATTAGATAAAAATGACAGGAGCTTTTCATGGGCTTAAATAATGTATCATTAAAAACAAAGCTAATGGGTGCTGTTCTTTTCTCATTAGTTTTTATGGTTTCAATTGTTATAATAAATCAGCTTGGTCTGGGGTGGATTAAAGAATCTCAGGAGAAAATAGCACGTTTAAATAAACTGGATCAGCTAATGCTGAACAAAGAAATTGATCATTTTAAATGGTCGGTTGTATTGCAAGAAGCTATCATGGATGATGAGATCAATACCATCAATGTTGAGATGGATGACCACAAATGTGGTCTTGGAAGCTGGCTCTATGGCCCTGACAGGCGAAAATTAGAATCTACAATTCCGGAATTGTCACGTATTATAAAGAACCTGGAGAAGCCACATTATAATCTGCATCAGTCGGCAATATCGTTGGGGAAAGCACTAAATTCAGGTACTTTTACGGTTGATCAATTAAATGACCTTTATCAAACAACGAGCAATTTACAATTAAGTGAAGTAAGAAATGGGCTGAAAAATATTCGCAATATTTTATCTTCGCAATTAAATCAAGCTCATTCTGAGATGATTGAGATTGAGGAGTCTGTAAATTTTTACACTTGGGTCACAATCTTATCGGGCTTAATACTTATGACTTTGATGGGCTACTTTGTGGGCGTTTCGATATTAAAACCAATGCGTAGGTCGATGGAGTTTGCCCATGCTATTGAACAGGGTGATCTATCTGTAACGATGGAGGTAAATTACCAGGATGAATTTGGTGAACTTTTACGTGCCCAAAACAGAATGGTCGAAAATTTACGTTCTATTATCGGAAATCTTATAAAGCAATCAAATAGCTTAAATGTAACAGCTATAACAATGAATGAAGTATCTGGAAAATTGTCTGAAGGGTCTGGGAGCGTGGCTGAAAAAGTTAGCAGTGTATCTTCTGCCGCGGAGGAAATGAGTGTAACAATGGCAGCCGTATCCACTGCAAGCGAGCAAGCGACAGAAAATATAAATAATGTGTCTTCCTCTACCGAAGAGATGAACTCCACCGTTTCTGAAATTGCCAGTAATACGGCACAGGCCAGTTCAATCACAACCAGGGCAGTGGCTAGTGTTAAAGAAGCCTCGGAAAAAGTAAATGCCCTCGGCGATGCCGCACAAAAAATTAATATGGTGATCGAAATTATAAATGATATTTCTGAGCAGACTAAATTGTTGGCTTTAAATGCTACCATCGAAGCTGCCCGTGCAGGGGAAGCGGGAAAAGGATTTGCTGTTGTGGCAAATGAAGTTAAAGAATTAGCCAAACAGACAAATGATGCTATCGAAGATATCCGTGGAAGTGTTGAGGCAATCCAAAACTCTGCGAAAATTACCGTACTGGAAATTGGCTCAATCCAAGGAATTATTAATGAGGTAGACCAGATTGTAACGACCATTGCAACAGCAGTAGAAGAACAATCGGTGACTACCCGTGATATGTCTCTAAATTTACACCAGGCTGCTACAGGCATTGGAGAGATGAACAATTCGGTGGCACAATCTGCACAAGCATCGCAGGCCATAGCACAAGATATTGAGGTAGTAAACAGAAACAGCAGTTACGTCCAAAATGATAGCCAGATTATTAATGAAAACGCGGGAAGCCTTGCTAACATGAGTGTTAGCCTAAAAGAGATTGTAGATAAATTTAAACTGAATTAAAAAAATATGATATTCTTTATAACAGAATAACTTTCAAAAAACAGCAGGAAAAAGTGAATGCAAATTAAAACAAAATTAATGGTGTCAATATTAAGCCTTGCACTTATTAGCCTCTTCATGTTTATCATGAACTGGAGCGTTACATCTTCACAAAAATCGGATGCTCTGGTTATCAACCTTGCTGGCCGGGAACGTATGCTCACCCAGAAACTTACAAAGGATGTGCAGGCCTATATTTCCTCTTATGAAAGAAACGGTTATGAGAATGCCGAACTAAAGAAAAGCGTATTGTCCACACATAAACTTTTTGATAAAACCCTGCAAAGTTTAATGTACTCGGGCAAGGCACCCATATCGTTAAACCCCAATGGAGAGCAAACTCTGCTACCAAAACCAAATGATAAAATTTTGGTTCAGTTAAAAAAGGTAGAAGCTCTTTGGCAAAAATTTTCGAGACATGTTGGGAATGTTTTTTTAACCGATGACCCGGCCCGGGAACTCGCATGGCTACTATCAAATAATTTACTGATTTTAAAAAAGATGAACGATGCTGTTGGCATGTTGCAGGCAGAATCTGAGGCAAAAACTTCGATGCTTATTACGGTTGAATTTGTAAGTGTAATATTTGGTCTAATAGTTTTTGCGTATGCGTTTTTTGTTGTTACTAGCACTATTCGTAAAATAAATAATTTAAGTGATTTTGCAGAAATGCTAGGCCAGGGCAACTTTAATGTAAGAGCGGATGAGGAAACAGATGATGAACTTGGTCGGACCGGTTCCGCTCTAAATGAAATGGCTTCAAACCTAAAAAATCTGGCTGGTAATATCCAAAATAGCAGTGACTCCCTCTCAAAATCATCCGATGAATTGGTTGCGATGGCCAGTGGAATGATCAAAAATGCCGATGAGTTGAACGATAAAGTAAACTCGGTTGCCTCTGCCTCAGAAGAGATGAGCGTGAATATGGGGAGTTCCTCCTCTATGATTGCTCAATCGACATCGAGCCTGAATATATTAACAGAGTCGACCAATGAAATGCAATCGGTAATAGGCGAAATTGCCCAAAATACTGAGAAGGCACGCTCAACGGCAGAAACAGCAGTGCACCGTGTGGATTCTGCAAGCCAGAGTGTGAAGGAGCTTGAGGCCGCGGCAGGTGAAATCCATAGTGTTATTGATGTAATTGTGGAGATTGCCGAGCAAACAAAATTATTAGCGCTAAATGCTACAATTGAGGCCACCCGGGCAGGAGAAGCTGGTAAAGGCTTTGCTGTTGTTGCGAATGAAGTTAAAGAATTGGCCAAGCAAACAAATGAGGCAACTGTGAGTATTCAGAATAAGATCGGGGCTATGCAGAGCTCCACAAAATATACTATTGATAATATAAATCAGATTACTTTCGCCATAAGTGATGTAAATGATATTGTTAACACAATTGCGACAGCTGTAGAAGAGCAAACGGCTACCACAAGTGATATTGCAAATAATATATCGAACACAAATAACGCTATGCTAGATATGAATACCAGTGTTACCGAAATTGCCGGGGTGACAAAAGATATTGCAAAAGATTTATCAATTGCACAAGCTAGCAGTAATAGTGTAAACCAGGCAGGGTACACATTAAATAGTAGGGCAGAAGAACTGTTGCACATTAGTACCGAATTAAAAGAAGGCCTGTCACATTTTAAATTTAATTAACCGCATTTGTGTTTGTTCTTTGTTTAAAGATTTTGAACAGAGTATAAAAATGCATAAAGGCAGATAACAGCAATGGACAAAGTAAAAGTTCTGATAGTGGATGATACGGTTCTTTACCGAAAGATATTGAAAGATACATTACAAATGTTTCCGGCTGTGGAGATTGTAGGCACAGCGCCTAATGGCAAAATAGCCTTGTCAAAAATTCCCCATCTAAAACCGGATATTATGACACTTGATCTTGAAATGCCGGAACTAAATGGACTAGAGACTTTGCGCGAATTGAAAAAAGTAGGGGGATCTTGCCCAAGCGCGCTGATGGTTAGTGCCCATACCACCAAGGATGCGTCGGTAACTATGGAAGCATTAAACCTTGGGGCTTTCGACTTTATTGCAAAGCCCTCGGGTAGCGATATGCACAGTAATATAGAAACATTAAAAGAACAATTTGAACCTATACTAAAAGCATTTCTTGCCAAACAGGGTATATCGATCGCAAAAGGAAGGAAAGATATAGACAGGACAGCAACACAACAGGCAAAAGGACCTGCACAAACAAAATCCTATGCCCCGATCAGCCCTCTTTTAAAGCCAGAAATTGTTGTGATCGGTATTTCGACCGGTGGTCCCAAAGCATTGGCAGAAGTTGTTCCAAACCTTGATCCGAAGCTTAGGGTACCAATCGTTATCGTCCAGCACATGCCCCCCGTTTTTACAAATGCGCTGGCGGGCTCTTTAAACCAAAAGACGGCTTTAACAGTTGTTGAGGCAAGTCATGGGCAAAAATTAGAAGCGGGAAATATCTATATTGCGCCAGGCGGTAAACAATTACGAATAGAAAAAGATAAATTGGCCAATAACAGTATTGTGGTAATTACGGATGATCCGCCGGAAAATTTTTGTAAACCGGCTGTTGATTATTTGTTCAGGTCCGTCTCAAAAAATTTTGGAAAAAAGGCGCTTGGAATAATTATGACAGGTATGGGGCGTGATGGTGCTTTAGGTGCCCGGTTGATGAAACGCGTGGGCGCAGGGATTATTGCACAGGATAAAGATTCGTCCGTAGTATTTGGAATGCCAGCAGAAGTAATTAAAACCGGTGCTGCAGATTATGTTGCCCCGCTTCATGAGATAGCAAATGAAATTAACAGAATTTGTCGCGGGTATTAATGAGATATGTGCAAGTTGTGAATCTTATTGAAAAGGAAAAAGGCAGCTCATGCTGAAGATAAATAGTCAAGAGTTAAATGTAATTGCAAAATATGTGCATGACCTAAGCGGCATAGTTTTAGATAGCAGTAAATCTTATCTGGTCGAGAGCCGTTTAGGGCCGTTGGCAGAAGAGTTACAATGTAGAAATTATAGTGAACTTTATTTTAAAGCCAAAAGTGATATTTCAAAAAAGATACCCACAAAAATTATTGATGCCATCTCTACCAACGAAACCTTTTTTTT
>JAJRVW010000100.1 GCA_024277115.1 Calditrichota bacterium | reverse complement strand
TTTTGTGAACACGCCCTCAAGAACTTCGGCAACAACTTTCCTCTTGAAAACCTCACTATATCTCTTTGGCTTGTTTTTGCTCATTTTTTGTCCTGGTTTTAGTTGACTGGTTTAGTCAACCTATTTCAGGACTATACAATATTTATGGCCACTTATAAAATATCAATTAGCGGGGTTTTATTAGAGATTTCCACTAACGAAAACAGGGCAACATACGCGGGCATTTCCGGGGCCGGGAATATCTTATCTACTATTTTCCCTTTATTTGCAGGGGTTCTGATTTCTTATATCGGTTATACTTTTGTATTTCTTGGGGTCACTTTAATCGTTCTGCTCAGTTATACTTTTGTTGTAAAACTAAATTGTGCGCCGTTGGCCGATTAAATAAAACTACCCCTCCATTATTCCAATAATCCGCTCAATAAAATCCTGCACATCCTTTACAGAGAAATTGCGGTTTAAGCGTTTACTTTCTTTGCCTTCCACAAAAATTAAAATTGATGGAACGGTAAAAATTGAATATTGCCCTGCAATTTCCGGATGCTCTTTTGTATCCAGATATTTAAAACCCACTAAATTATATTGGCTGGCCAGCGCTTCAATCTTTGGGCGCAGCACCTTGCAAACAGTACATTCAGGATAAGAGAAGTAGCTTATTACGATAGGTTGCCTGTTCAGTTCTTCTTTAAATTCTGCTAAATTCATTTTGATAAATCTCCACTTTAATTTTGAGTTTGATGTCCCCATAAAGGGAATGGTACATTTTAAGTAAAAATGAAACTAATATTAAATTTTTAAATCGATTGTCCGTAAATAGAGTCCTTTACTAAATCACTTCTTAAATAAACTTAAAAAAATAAAGAAAATAAATTGATCTTCTTAAATAAATTTATTAAATAGCGCACTCGGCGATAAATTAGAAAGTAAAACAAAAGGGGGCATTCAAAATCGACCAGACAGATATTCAGATTATAAATATTTTGCAAGAACAGGGACGTATGAAGCGTGGGAAGCTGGCAGAGCAAATTGGGCTGACCATCCCGGCGATTAGCGAGCGGATGCGCAAAATGGAAGAAGCCGGAATAATCCTGAAATATGTAGGTGTTGCCGATGCACGTAAACTTCATCTTGATATGATGGCCTTTGTTTTTATAGCCACAGAGTCATCAAAAAGTTATCAGGTCGTAATCGACCAGGCCGCAAAGGAACCGGAAATACAAGAGTGCCACGCAATCACTGGTGGTGGCTCACATCTGCTAAAAATACGAACGGTAAATACGGAAACATTGGAAAAGTTGCTGGCGCGGATCCAATCCTGGCAGGGCGTTGTAAGCACGGCCACCAATATTGTACTTTCCAGCCCAAAAGAGACGACATCTTTGTCGCTGGATCATTTAATAGATGAAAACAAAATTAAAAAATAGAAAAGAGAGGAAGTAGCATGTCATCATCAAGCGAAGAATTAAAGCGGGAAAATTTAATGGACTATTACGGGATCAACACATTTAACGATACCCTGATGCGCGAGAAATTGCCGAAAGAAGCCTACCGAAATTTACAAGACACGATTAAAAATGGCGCAAGCCTGGACAAAGAGGTTGCCAACACGGTGGCGCATGCCATGAAGGAATGGGCGTTGGAACATGGCATTACCCATTTTACGCACTGGTTTCAGCCGATGACCGGACTGACCGCCGAGAAACATGATGCCTTTTTGGATATTGATGGCGATGGCGAGCCGATCCAGCGCTTTAGCGGTAATATGCTTATCCAGGGCGAACCCGATGCGTCCAGCTTTCCCAGTGGCGGGATGCGCTCCACCTTTGAGGCGCGCGGCTACACCATGTGGGACCCATCCAGCCCGGCATTTATTATGGAAGGGCCCGGCGGCGGGATTTTGTGTATTCCCTCTGTTTTTATTTCCTATAACGGCGAGGCGCTTGATAAAAAGACACCGCTTTTGCGATCGATGAGCGTTTTGGACAAGGCGGCCTGTGACATTATAAAAATCTTTGGCCGGGAAGTTTCAAAAGTAACTACTACGCTTGGCCCGGAGCAGGAGTATTTTTTGGTGGATATTGATTATTATGAGAGCCGTCCTGATTTAATTTTGGCCGGCCGGACTTTGATAGGCGCCAAACCACCCAAAGGACAGCAAATGGAAGATCATTATTTTGGCAGCATTAAAGAACGTGTTTTGGAATTTATGCAGTTGGCGGAAAAAGAGCTTTATAAATTAGGCATTCCGGCTAAAACACGTCATAACGAAGTAGCGCCGCACCAGTTTGAACTGGCGCCGATTTTCTCTGAAGCCAATATTGCCGCTGACCGTAACCAGCAGGTGATGGAAATTTTAAAACGGGTTGCCACGCGCCTGGACCTGGCCTTACTGCTTCACGAAAAACCCTTTGCCGGAGTTAATGGCAGTGGCAAGCACCTAAACTGGTCGATCGTGGACAGCGATGGCCACAACCTATTAGATCCGGGAAAAACTCCAAGTGAAAATGTACAATTCCTTGTAATTTTGGTGGCGGTTTTGGATGCCGTTTATAATTATGCGGATATTTTACGGGCGACAATTGCTTCCACCGGGAATGATCACCGCCTGGGGGCCAATGAAGCGCCACCGGCCATCATGTCTGTTTTTCTGGGTTCCTCGTTAAGCAATATTTTGGACAGCATTGAAAAGGGCGATGAACACGTCAGCGCAGATAAAATAATTGATATGGGAATTTCCAACTTGCCTAAAATCCAGCAGGATAATACAGACCGTAACCGGACTTCGCCTTTTGCGTTTACCGGTAATAAATTTGAGTTCCGCGCCTTGGGCAGTACGGCCAGTATTTCCATGTCGGCGACTGTTTTAAATGCCGCTGTGGCCGAATCGATGAAGGCAATTGCCGTGGAAATTGTCGCAGAAAAAGCATCCGGGAAAGATACGTCCGAAGCGTGTTTCGCCATCCTCAAAAAATATATCGCAAAAACCAAACCAATCCGATTTGAGGGAAATAATTATTCGGGCGATTGGGTGGCCGAGGCCAAAAAACGCGGGCTGCCAAATCTAAAAAACACACCGGAAGCATTGGAATCTTTTACAAAAGAGAAAAATATTAAAATGCTGACCTCTTTGAAAATCCTTTCGGAGGCCGAGATCGAATCGCGTTATAATACAAAACTGGAACGCTATTGCAACACCATCGCCATTGAGTATGAAACCCTAAAAACTATGGCCTCAACCATGGTAATGCCTGCCGCACTGGCTTATCAAAATGAGGTGGTCAACGCCGTGCAAGGCTTAAAAGAAGTAAGCGCTTTGCTTGGGGACGACACGATTATTGATGAACAGGCCAAGTTGTTAAAGAAGGTTGCCGGTGAAGTAGCCGGGCTCTCGAAAACTTCGGATGTTCTAAAAGAGCTGACTGAAAAGGTGGAAACTTTTGAAGCCGAAAACGAAAAGGCGGCCTTTATTGCCGATACGGTCCTGCCGGCCATGGACAATGTACGCGCCCACTGTGATGCGTTGGAAGAACTTGTACCCGACGATTTATGGCCGTTGCCAAAATACCGCGAGATGCTTTTTATAATGTAGATTTTTTTGTGAGACCCTCCAGGTTTACAAAACCTGGAGGGTTTTATTTATTCAATTGATTCCAACAGCTCTTCCAACTCCAGATGTTTCTCTTCCCATTCCTGTTCCAATAGCGGGATTTGTGTTTCAATTTTTCCATATTCCAGGTTGAGGGATTTACTTTTCTCCGGATCGTTATAAGTCGCCGGATTGGCCAACTCGGTTTCCAGTTCGGTTTTACGGGCAGTCAAAACATCCAGTTCGTTTTCAATTTCATCGATACGTTTTTGCAGGGCATTACGCTGCTTACTGATAATTTTACGCGCTTCGGCTTCTTCCCTTTTTTGTTCTTTGGATTTTTTTGCGCCGCTCGGTTGGGCTGTTTTTGTTTTTAGGTTGGGCTCGTTTGGGGTAATAATTAAATCCGTAACCGTCTCCGGGTGATATTGTTTGCGCTTGCCGAGGTAATACGAATAATTCCCGGGATAATCGTAGAGCTTGCCATCCTTGATTTCTATAACGCGGTTTACAAGCCGGTCTAAAAAATAACGATCGTGGGAGATGACCAAAAGGGTGCCGTCATAATCGCGCAGGGCATGCTCCAACGCATCCTTCGAGGCCATATCCAGGTGGTTTGTCGGTTCGTCCATAATTAAAAAATTACAGGGCGAAAGCAAGATTTTGGCAAGGGAAACCCGCGCCTTTTCGCCGCCGGAAAGCACACCTGTTTTTTTGTTGACATCATCGCCGGTAAAACGAAAGATGCCTAAAATATCCCGCAGTTTTGTACGGAAAGACGGGGCGGCCGTTTCTTCCACTTCTTCATAGATGGTTTTGTTCAAATCCAGCGCGTCCACCTGGTGCTGCGCATAATAGCCGATGTTGACACGCTCGCCAATTTTTAAAACACCGCTTTGTGGAAATAATTCCTGATGGATCAATCGCGTTAAAGTTGTTTTGCCCTGGCCGTTATCGCCTACTAGCGCGATTTTTTCACCACGAATAATATTTAGATCAAAATCGGAAAAAACCTGATTGCTGCCATAATTAAAAGCCATATCATTTATTTCCAAAACCTCCTTAAAACTTTTTACATCGGCTTGTATTTTAAAGGAAAATGTAGATGCCTTCTCCGGCGGCTCAATGATTTCCATCTTTTCCAGCATTTTAACACGGCTTTGAACAGCAGCGGCTTTGGTGTTTTTATAACGGAAACGGTCAATAAATTTTTGGATACGCGCGCGTTCTTCCTGTTGCGCCTGCCAGGCTTTGATGAGCTGTTCGGTGACCAGTTCCTTTTTCTGCTCATAAAAATGGTAATTGCCGGAGTAGCTGGTAATCTTACCTTTTTCCAATTCGGCGATTTCGTTTACGAGGCGGTCCAGGAAAAAACGATCGTGTGAGATTACGATCATCGTGCCCGAAAAAGTTTGCAGATAATCTTCCAGCCATTCCAGGGAGCTTAAATCGAGATGGTTGGTCGGCTCATCCATTAAAAGCAGGTCGGGCGCTTGCAATAAAAGCCGGCATAAATGGACGCGCATACGCCAACCGCCGCTGAACTCGCTGATCACCCGGTCGTAATCGCCTTCCTTAAAGCCGAGTCCGCTTAATATTTTTTTTGCTTCCGATTCGATTTGGTAACCGCCAAGCAGGGCAAAGCGGTCTTCCAGAACCCCAAGTTTTTTAATTAGGGCAGGATTGTCGGTATTGGCGTCAAGCTGATCGTGAATGGTTTTTAGCTCATGCTCAATACGGATAATTTCCGGGTTGCCTGTCATAACAATATCGAGGATGGATTTTTCCTCAAAGACAATTTCTTCCTGTGGCAAGTAGCCGATGGTATAATCTTTTGGGATGGAAATGGAGCCGCCGCTAAGTTCGTACTCGCCAGTAAGCACGCACAGAAAGGTTGTTTTACCTGCGCCGTTGGGGCCAATCAGGCCGATGCGTTTTTTGGGTTTTATGGTCCAGGTGATATTTTTCAGCAGGTCCAGATCGCCGATTGAAAAAGAGAGGTTGTTTATTTGCAGCATATTTTACAGAGTGGGATAGCTCATTTAAAAAAATAAATGATTTTATTCATTCCGGATTTTCAGTTATTAATAATCTTACAGATGGTTTTATCTTACGCATGATTTTGGTTTCTAACAAATCGTTTTAGTTGAAAATTACGGTGGATTACCTTAATATCAATCAGTTATTTTTGGTAAACCAAAAGGAAAATCAATTATTTTTATGGAAAAAAACTATCTCCCCTTTGAAGATTTAACTTTTCCTGAGCTCGATGCGCTCGATCGCGAAAAAACGGTTTTTGTCCTCTCCGCCAGTCTGCTGGAAGAACATGGCCCGCATCTGCCATTTGGCGTAGATGTTTTTGTGGCCGAGTTTATGGCCGAGAAGCTGATCGGTGAAATAAGCAAAACGCACCCCGGGTTTACCATTGTTAAATTTCCGCCGCTTCATGTGGGTAGTGGCGGCATCCGTTGGATGGGGACGATAAACAGCAAGCAGCGCACCATGCGTAAAATTGTTTATGATTATTGCAGCCATCTGGGCAAGCATGGTTTTAAATATGTTTTACTCTCTAACGGGCACGGCGGGTTGGGGCATGTGGTGGCGCTTGAAGAAGTGGCGCGTAAATGTTCACGCAAATTTAATATGTCGATAATTTCGCCCAGCGGCAAAGTGGCTTTTGACTTGATGACCGGCAAATATATCGAAGAAATTGAAAACGAATTAGGCCAAAAGTTTAGCGAAGAAGAAAAAGAGAACCTTAAAAATGATTCCCATGCCGGCTGGTGGGAAACCAGTGTTATGCTTCTAATGAAACCGCATCTTGTAAAAGAATCCTATAAAAAATTAGGGCCGTATGTTTTAACCCGTGGCCAGCGCATGCGCAATAAAGTGTATCCCGGCGATCAGGGTTATCGCGGATTTCCGGCCCAAGCCACAAAAGCATACGCGCAGGCGGTGGTGGATGTAATGGTGAAGCATACCATGGAGTTGATTGGCGATTGGTTAAAAGTCGAGGATATGAAAATTAAGGCATCGTCCCCACTATATGGCATGTTATTTTTCCGTACCAATTTTGACCGGACAATTATTTTTTCGGTTTTGACTTTACTTGCTTTGATGGGCTGGTATTTTTTGGGATAATGGTGTGTGTAAAATGTGGCTTAATGTGTTTTAAATTGTGTTGGCAGTAGTTGTTATTTTTTCATTCTTAAACATCATAAAATAAGTTTCACCGTTATTTTCTATAACAGCTTCAAAAGGCGCCGGTTTGACCGGGATTGAAGTTGGGAACCATTTATCTTTAACAGTATAGTTTGGTAATAATAATAGTCCTTCTTGAGAACCATTCGTACCGAATCGTTTTAAATCACCTTTCCAAAATTCAGTCCCAAAATTATCATAAAGTAAATTATTGGTCTTTTCAACATCATTGGTTGGCATTCCAATTTCATTGACGCATAATACGTCTGAAATATTAAAATCCGAATTATGGGCATTATTCAAATCGTGTCTTACGATAAATTCGGCTATATTTCCATTTGCGTCATAGAAATAGAATGAGTTTGCGTTCCAGCTTTCAAATCTCTGGGTTTTCCTTCCTTTTTCTATATCAACAATTTCGACCCTTTTTTCCATCCATTCCATTGCCTGTTTCAATTTGTTTGCAGGTATTAAAAAGCAATAATGATATGTGTATTCTTTTTCAGATTTTTCAAAGGTTAATTCGCTCCAGCCCATTTTTAATGTAAATGCGTTTGAGTTGTTTTCAAGGAGCTCAAAGCCTAAAGTTTGAGAATAAAAGTCCTTTTCTGCTTTAAGCTTATTTGTAAATAATTTTAGTTTTTGGATTTTCATTTATTGTGTTTTTTTAATAATTACTGTGAGCGGTGAGTATATGATGTGTTGGGTGTTTTGAAACATTGAGATTTCAATTTACTATGTCGTTTATTTATATTCGTTATATTTCAATTTAACCACCTATTGCCTAATGCTTTATATACATTGTTGGCGTGTCGTGCTTTATTTTCCACTTTTTCTTCTGTTATCTTCTTTACACAGTAATTGACAATTTTCTTCGTTAGTTTTTCCACCTTCATGCCATGGCGTAATATGGTCAGCTTCCATGTCTTTTAACGCAAATTCCTTTTTACATTTTACACACTTTCCTTTTTGCTTTTCATAAACTTTTTGTTTCATGGCAGGTGTAAATGCTCGAATGTTTAAGTACTTTTTGTTACGTGTCAGTAGATATGGGTAAATACCTTTTTTATTGGTTACATCATCATCAAGTATGAATAAAGCAGTTTCTTTTTCAATCTTATCAGTGTCGAATGTCTCGTCTTTAAATTGATTGTAGAGTGTTCCCCAATCAACACCTTTCATAAATTTTCTCTTTTTAGTAAAAGTACCTTCTACCCATGTAATTACGTCTTGAAAATATTGCCATAATGGAAGTGCATTTTGGTCGTGTTGGTGCTTGGACATGTAGTTTTTGATTTCACCTTCTGAAATCCATTTTATAGCAGTTTCAAGATAATCTTGACGAATGGCTGACCCATTTAAATAATCACTCCCAATTTGGTGAGCTACACAGTTTGTTTTACTGAAATATTTTTTTGCGTCAGTAACCCATATTCCTGAATAAACTGCGTTTTTTAATTCTTGGTCTGTCAATTCTTCGCCTGCAATGTTTATTGTTTCAAACCATTTTAATCGTTCACTACCTTTCCCTTCACAGAAGTAAACCATTAGTTTATAATTTAAAATTTGTTCTTGCTTGTCTTTTTGTAGGTTATGGAAAGCCATTCCATCAATTGAGAAATCGTTATTTACATACTGACAAATTGAAACAGTTCTTTGTTGACCGTCAATAATTTCAAAGTTTCCATCTTCGTGGACTGCCCAATACATTACGTTCAGTGGGAAGTTTTTTGTTACAGTGTCAATTACTGCATTCCGTTGCTTGTCCTTGTAAATAAATTCACGTTGATAGGGTGGTCGAATGTCCAATTTACCACGATATCCAACAACACCGCCTTCACCATTGTCTTTATATCCATTGGTTAGGTCTCGAACTGAAATTTGCTTTAATTCAATATTCATAGTCTTTTATTCCTTATTAATATTCTTGCGTAAGGAACTTTGACAACACCATTTTCCATCATATAAAGGTCGCCATCGACAGCTCCACGTTTTTGTACTTCTTTGCGATATTTTTTGTGCTCTGGTTTATACGGTTTAATGCCTATATCAATTCCTGAATTTGAAATGCCTAATCCAATAATCTCAAATTGCTCTGGATTATGTTTATCGACAAAAGTTATAGGCACGCCCATTGCACCAATGTAATCAACAGGTATGTTAGCGACTTGAGAAACTTCAATTCCATTATAATTTTCATACTTTGGATAAGCGTCTTCATTCCCTTTGAATTTCTTGTAGAGAATTATATCATCATTATGTTTATCAACTTGAAGGTTTGTAAACCAACAAGATGTAGAAACACGAGCAATTTTATTCCCATTTTCGTCAATGTGGTGGTATTTTTTCCAATCATTAGGAACAACGAAGAACATTCCAACATTGAAATTGGTATAGCCTGTTCGCAATTTATTTTCCTTTATGAGTTTAAAGGTCTCTTTGTAAGTAATAGCGTTTGTATTACCAATAATCAGAAATTTCTTATTGTACTCTTCCAATTGTTCAACAAATTCTCGAAATAATGAGAATGGCGGATTTGTAACTATTATATCCGCTTTTTTTAATATTTCAACACATTCATTACTCCTAAAGTCTCCACTTCCTTTAAGTGGTTGAGCAGAATTTTTATCATGTTTTAGTAAATATTCTACATCTGTAATGTTAATTGCACCGTCATTATTGAAATCTTTTACTTCATTAATTTCAATTTTCATCGGTTCTTTTTTCTTTTCATTTTTTATACCTTCAATA
>JAJRVW010000099.1 GCA_024277115.1 Calditrichota bacterium | reverse complement strand
TTGGATATGGAAATACTAAAAAATAAAACTGAACCGTGGGTCAAACTGGCGCGAGCGGTTTAAGTTCTGATTCCGCTACGCTTCATCAGAACTTAAACCGCTGGAAGAACAAAGTACACAACATTTAGGACTTGACTAAAATTACCATCAATTTCATCAAAATCAAAAGGGCGCAGATAAGAATACATCCTTGTTCCACTATAAAATTCTTTTTCAAAAAGAACATGGAATAAGCTATCCGGATCACCGGGACCAAAGTCATCGTTAATATCATCTTCATTTCTTATTTCCGGATCACTGACAATAATTGCTAAAGATTCTTCTTTTATTTTTTGATCTTTATATTCAGATTCAACAAAATACCTCTGAGAAACACATGATGACGTAAGTACCACAATTATTAAACTGTAAAATAATTTCGAACGCATTATTCAACTCCTCCTATTTAGTCTTTACTCACCCAAAACCCTGTATTCAAAGCCCAGTTTTAACCAACGACCCGGCATGGGCACACCAGGAATATCGTCATAGTTTTCATCCAGCACATTGGTGACATCTACAAATAAGCTTAGTTTTTTATTTTTCCACGAGAGGCGTGTATCGACCAATGTTTGCTGCTGGCCGGTCAGCCGGTCTTCGTACCTGATTTTCCACCTTTGAATTATACCACCCCAAAGAGGGATTTTGTATCGCGCACCCAAAATAAATTGATGGCGGAAATGGGTTAGCACATAAAGCGATTCCTGTCCCGATAAATTAATCGCCGAATTTAAATAGGCATATTGGGCAGAAATAGATTGAAATCCCAAGCCCGGATTTTGAAGCGAAAGCCCCAACTCCAGTCCTTTGGTATTTATCTTTGTAAAATTTTCTGCATGGAAAATAGTGTCTGTCGCAAATTTTACATAATCGATCAGGTCGCGGTCATTGCGGTCAAACAATGAAATATCTGTTTTAAAATATCCATCATGCCGGCTGTAACCTACTTCAATACTGCGTGATTTTTCGTTCTTGAGGTTTGGATTGCCCTTCGCCGGAAAATTTAAATACAAGTTTGTATAGGTCGGCTCGCGGAATCCTTCGGCATAGCTGGCAAAGATTTTTGAGTTGTCCGTCGGCCTGTAAGAAATATCCATTCCAGGCCAGCCTTGCCACCCTTGATTAGAATAATAATACAACGAAGCGCCTGTACTGATCAAAAAATGATTTAACTCAAACTGCTGCTGTACAAAAAGCCCGCCATGCTGTCGTTGATGGTTGCCGAGAGAGTTGCTTTCAATTTCTTCCTTTACAAATTCGGCCCCAAAAGAAGTAATCCCCAAAAATGAATTATAAGACCCGTTGGCCTCGATGCCACTTACATAGGTTTTATGTTGGGCAGGCATGCTGATATTTTTCTTCCAAAAATAGGTATCCTCATGTTTACGCAGATAAGCCTGGGGACTAAAAGCGAAGTTTCCTTTTTTATATTCTGCCCCAGCCTGAATATATGTTAACCGTGTTTCCTCATACTGGTCGGGGTTATTTAATTGCGGCACATAAAAATTATTGGCGCCAAATTTTTTATCATTTATACCGCTGGACAAATTTAGACGGACTGCACCCAAAGAGAAAATTGATTTCTGGGAGAAAGTATATTGGTTAAAATCCGTATTATAACGATAACCATCGCTTCCCGATTTTGAAGCTGTAAAATTGTGTCGCGTCTCCCCCAGGGGCAAAGAAAAATTTAGGTACGAATTGTACAAATTATGTTCACCGTAGCTGCTACCAACTGTAACGGCCAAATCATTTTTATCTTTTGTGAGGATATTAATAATCCCGCCAAATGCATTAGGCCCATAAAGCCGCGAACCCGGACCCTTAACAATCTCAATACGCTCGATATCGCTTAAATCAACAGGCAGGTTCATGTTATGATGCCCGGTTTGCGGATCGCTCATTTTTATACCATCAACCAAAATAAGTCTTTGATTAAAACCCGCGCCACGTATACTTATATCGGCCTGAACACCTTGTGTCCCACGCTGCAAAACATCCACACCGCTGATATTTTCTAATAATTCCGGCACAGACTGGGCAGCTGTTTGCTCTATCTCTTTACTGCCAATTACCGTAATTGTACGTGCAACATCACTAAAAGCCGTTGGGACACGGTTGGCCGTAACAATAATATCCTGCCCAAGGTTATAAACTGTGAGGCTGTCCTGGGCCTTGATAAACGTGCAAACAAAGATTACGATTGAAAAACCGCATAAAAAGCCAAGCTTTTTTTGAAACATGGAATTCTCCTGAATTGATACGGGTTTATGAAGTTAAAAATTTGGCTGAATTAAAACCAGACTGTTTTAGGTAATTTTTCATTGATGTCCATATACCTTAAATAAATTTTAAAATGGTTGAACCATTTATTTGTAGCCATTTGGGGTTTTATGGAATGAACCGACTTTGTCGATTCGTTTTTGTGCGCATTGACATAGTCAATGCAGTCCAAAAAAAATATTTCGCACTAAAAATGACATCACTTATTTATCCTTTCATCTTATTAACGATTCGATATTTATTGGAGTTTTTTCAGCCTCCGGTCTTTTTCAGGACTTGTCCAGATTTTAACAATTGTGGTAATTTTTGTCTGCCACCCAAAAATTGTCTACATTTTTAGACGAATATTTTAAAACATCATCTAAGTTTCTCTCATAAATTTAAATTCAATGATCTATCTAATAATTGTCTCCATAATCTGGGCTTTATCATTCGGGCTTATTAAAGGAAATTTAACAGGACTTGATTCCCATTTTATTGCCTTTGCGCGTTTGGCCATTTCATTCATCTTTTTTTCTGTTTTTTTGCGATTTAAAATATTTAGGATAAAACACATTCTTGTCCTCGTAGCCATCGGCGCTGTACAATTTGGGTTGATGTATATTTTTTATATCTATTCTTACAAATATTTACAAGCCTGGCAAGTTGCCCTGTTTACAATTTTTACACCTATTTACGTAACTTTAATAAATGATTTTATTATACGGCGATTTAATGCCCTTTTTTTGTTTACAGCCCTGCTCTCCGTTGTTGGCGCAGGGATAATAGTCTATAAAAATATTTTCCATTTTGAGCTGCAGATTGGTTTTTTACTGATGCAGCTCTCGAATATTTGTTTTGCCGCCGGGCAGGTTTATTATAAAAAAATAAAATTGGAGCTGGGCCCGATAAAAGATGTCTATTTATTTAGCTGGCTATTTACAGGTGCATTATTTATCAGTGGGGCAAACTCGATCATCATGACGGATTGGAAAATGTTGACCCTTTCAGGTACACATATTTACACCCTGCTTTATCTTGGGGTTTTAGCGTCGGGGGTGTGTTTCTTTTTATGGAACATAGGCGCGGTAAAAGTGAACGCCGGTACGCTAGCCGTCTATAATAATTTAAAAGTACCACTTGGTATTGCCTTTTCGATCTGGATTTTTTCTGAAGATGGCAACCTGTTTAAGATGATATTGGGTGGCGTAATAATTCTTATCGCCATATATTTAGCAGAACACTTTCAAACAATAAAACAAATCAACAAAACACAAACTAAATAACTTTTAGCTATGGGCATAAAAACAAAACAGGAACCAAGACAGAAGAATCCTTTTTCCTATTTATTTGCAAAAACTGTTCTTAAATTGGTGGGCTGGAAAGTAGAGTTTGAACTGCCGAAAGAGAAGAAGTACCTGTTGATCTCAGAACCGCACACTACAAATTGGGACCTGCCGCTGATGCTGCTAATTTCTAAAGTAATTGGTGTGCAATTAAACTGGGCTGCAAAAGATACCATTTTTAGGGGACTGCACGGCAAATATTTAAAATGGTTGGGCGGCATTCCGGTCAACAGGCGTTCTCGTACAAAATTTACAGACCAAATAATCGAGATATTTAACCAATCTAAAAAAATGATTTTTGTAATCGCCCCCGCCGGGACACGCAGCTACACAGAATACTGGCGTTCAGGATTTTATCGCATCGCCAATGAAGCACGGGTGCCCATTGCTTTTGGGTTTTTAGACTATGGCAATAAAATCGGTGGCATCAAACCCGGCTTTTTACCATCCGGTAATATTGAAGAAGATTTTAAACTTATCCGTGAATTTTATAAAGATATTAAAGGGAAAAACCCGGAAAATTTCGGCCCGATTCAAATAAAGCCAACAGCTACTAAGAAAAATTAAGTTGAATAAAACTCTGCCCCTTAGTGATAGAATCGTGAATATATTTTAATAAATACCTGAAAATTATCCGAAATCAAAACAGGAGAACTACGATGAAAGCCATCTGGAAAGATCAGGTTATTGCCGAAAGCGATAAAACTATTGTTGTCGAAGGAAATCATTATTTTCCAAAAAGCGCGCTCAAAAAAGATTTTTTTCAGGAGAGCAGTTCCAAAACCACATGCCCGTGGAAAGGTGAGGCAAGCTATTTATCAGTTGTCGTTAATGGCATTAAAAATGGTGATGCGGCCTGGTACTATCCCGCACCTAAAGATGCTGCAAAAGAAATCAAAGACCACGTTGCTTTTTGGCGGGGCGTAGAGATAACCAAATAACACTAAATATTCTATAAAACACCGGGGAAAGAATGGACGAGGATTTAAAGGTTAAGGAAAGTACTATCGGTATAAATTTAATGCTAAAAGAAGTAATTGAAGGCTTAAGTAAATCACGAAAAGAACTGCCTTGTAAATATTTTTATGATGAACGGGGCTCGCAGTTATTTGACGAAATTTGTTCCCTTGACGAATATTATGTGACGCGGACAGAACTTGATATTATGCGGACATATATCGATGAAATGTCTGAAGTGATGGGCAGGCAACTAATGCTTGTGGAATACGGAAGCGGCAGCAGCGAGAAAATTAAAATAATTTTAGACCATGTCGATGGAATTTCCACTTATGTACCCATAGATATTTCCTGTCAGCACCTTGCAAAAAGTGCTACCCAAATTGCCGCCAAATATAAAAAACTGGAAGTAATCCCGGTTTGTGCAGATTATAATAAACCCTTTTCTATCCCTGAACCTAAAAATGAGATACTTCATAAGATTGTTTATTTCCCGGGTTCCACGATTGGTAATTTCCACCCGGTAGAAGCACGTAAATTTTTAAGCAGAATTAAAGATGTTGCCGGGCCAAAAGGTGGATTATTAATCGGTGTAGACCTGAAAAAAGATACAACTATTTTAAACAGCGCTTATAATGATTCACAAGGCGTGACTGCCGCGTTCAACTTAAACCAGCTTAAACGCTTCAACCGCGAGCTTGGTAGTAATTTTGATTTGGCAAACTTTAAACATAAGGCATTTTATAACGACAAAGAAGGCCGTGTGGAAATGCATATTATAAGCCAGGCACCACAAGAAGTCAGGCTGAATGGAACGACCATTTCATTTAACAAAGATGAGAGTATCTGGACGGAATCATCTTATAAATATAGTTTGGCAGAATTTGAAGCGATTGCCAAAGATGCAGGGTTCTCCGTTAAACAAGTCTGGACAGATAAAAACAATCTATTTAGCGTACAATACCTTAACGTAGAAAATTATTAATCACCCTAAGTTCGGCATAAAGTTTAAAGTCTAACAAACACAAGAAACAGTTAACTATTTCTTGTGTTTGTACTAGCGCCTCAATTAATTATGGTATTATATCGAATTCAGGTTAATTAATATTAAAATTGTGTTTTAAATCCGTAACTAAGTAGAAATAAATCAGTAAATACCTGCAATAATTAAATCCACATTTTAAACCATTCGCTCATTTGATATTGAAAAATAAAGACTGAGCCTTCATAATACCCAAAATATTTATATAATTGGAACATCCATTAAATAAGGAAACGTATGACTTTCGCTAAACTTACTTTACTCATTTTTGTCTCCTTAAGCATTACATTAACTGCACAAAACATCGAAAAGCTTGGCTCCTGGGCAGACCGTGGCTACTTTAGCGACTGCTGGGGCTATGATGCGCCCGATGGCCGTTTCTATGCAATCGCCGGGGCACTTAGCGGCACTTCTGTTTTAGATGTTACAGACCCTTCAAATATCACTGAAGTTGGCTATGTGGCTGGGGCCAGTTCCATCTGGCGCGATATTAAAACCTACAAGCACTACGCCTATATAACCAATGAAACTGAAAAAGTGGCTATTATTGATTTGGCCGACGTCCCCAACAGTATCCGCCATGTAAAAGATATGGATGTTCAAAATTTTCATAACCTTTATATTGATACAACCACGGCACACATGTATTTATGTAATGCCGCCGGAAATGGGCAGGTTCAGACTTACACTTTGGCTGATCCTGAGAACCCACAATTTGTAGCACAGTTTGGTACACAAACGCACGATGTTTTCGTCCGTGACGGTGTTGCTTACACAGCAGAAGGCTCACGGGGGACTATTGGTTTTTACAATGTATCCGACCCAACTTCGCCATTCCTTATAAAAAAACATTCTATCCCAAATGCCGGGTATGTGCATAATGTATGGCTCACTAAAGATAGTAATTATTTAGTCTCGACAGAAGAAACCGGTGGCAGAACAGTTAAAGTCTGGAATATCACCGATCTGAATAATATTGAGTTGGCAAGTCAGTACCTCGCACCGAGTGAGTTGGCACATAATGCACAAGTAGAGGGAGACTATGCCTTTATCTCACATTATGAATCGGGCGTAGCCATTGTTGACCTGCACAGCCCGGATAAAGCGGCGGTAGTTGGCCTGTACGATTCTTACCCCGCGAGCGACAATGCTGATTATAACGGAACATGGGGCATATTTCCACACAGTAAATCCGGCAATATTTATATCTCCGGAGGAAGCCACGGGCTGCTGGTCCTAAATTTTAACGGTGCCCAGGCCGATTATTTTCAGGGAACCATCACAGAAAAAGAAAGTGGCCTGCCTATCCCAGATGCGCTTATCCAGTTTACTGGGTTTGAGTCTAAATACTTTACAGATGAAAACGGCCAATATAATATTGGTTTTGGATTTGCCGAAACTGTGACCGTAAAATTTTCAGGTATCGGGTACTTGCCCATTACGCAGGAGATAAGCCTTACCGGTGGCGAAACCCATATCAACAATATTCAGCTGGAAAAAGCGCCAAGAACAGAGTTGAAAATAACTGTAAATGACACCAAAGGCATACCTGTTCCAGAAGCTAAAGTGGCATTCAAGCTTACCAGCATCCTCCTAAGCGAAGATCAATACTTTGTTGCTACTTCTGATAAAAATGGTGTTATTGATATAACAGACTTGAGTATCTCGGATGATGAAGTTGTAAAATATATTGATTTAAAAATTACCGGTCCTTTCCCATTTACCGTTTATGAGCAGGAAGGATTTATCCTTAGTGATGTTGAAGTTAATGAAATACAAATTACATTAAATATTGCTGATGTACTTATCGTGAACAATGATCCAAATTCCAATTACGGATTATATATTTCGGAGTCATTAAAAGAAATTGGACAGAAAGATTTTCTTCTTAACCTGAACGACGGAAAAAACCTGCCATCAATCAAGGCCATAAACGAGTTACAAAGTACAAATTTGATTTGGATTACCGGCGATGCGGATAAAAATGTGCTTACACAGGCAAATGTGGACAGCATTAAAGCATATTTAATGAGTGGCGGAAATGTAATCCTTTCCGGGCAAAATATTGCAGAATATTTAAATGCGTTTTCTAATCCGTTTTTACAGGACTGGTTACATATAGATTATCTCGATAACATCAATACAAAAGTCCTGAGTGGTGACATCCACCCCATTAGTTCAGATATACTACGCGTGGGAACATCTAATTCCCAGGCAGCCAACAACCAGCTTTCACAAGATGCGATCATGCCGGATGGAAGCGATCTTGCCGAACCCGTTTTTGAATATTTGAACTCAAATGGCAAATATGGCGCTGTGGGAATCGAATACCCCGCGCATGGCTCTAAACTATTTTTTACTGGTTTCGGACTTGAAGCAGTTTACCCCAACGGTAAAAATTATGTTTCCCGCGATGAGATTATTGGAAGTGTTTTTGAGTGGTTCGACAGTCCATTGGCGCTGAATGAAATAATTACATCCATACCACAGACCTTTCAACTTAAGCAAAATTACCCCAATCCATTTAACCCGTCTACAACAATTGAATACATACTTGCTGAAAATACGCGGGTAAAAATCGAGATTTTTTCCGTTTCCGGGCAAAAAATAAAAACATTGGTTAATGGGCCGCAATCAAAAGGGCTGCACCAAATTAATTTTTCTGCGGATAACCTGGCCTCCGGTGTTTATTTTTATAAGCTGGATACCGAGCAGTTCACACAAATACGGCGGATGCTTTTAATTCAATAAACCACTTAAAGATTTTTTTACAAAAGGGGCATATTCTGCCCTTTTTGTACTTAAAATCAGTCCCTGCCAACCTGAACCCATTCATAGCCATTCGGATTTTAGCTTTAACACGGTAAACATTCATCTGCTTTGATAACTATTATGATGATTTTGATTTATCCTCTTATTCCCGTAAACTTCTTTTTTTAAATCATTAAAACCACACAATCGGTTTACCTTTTTAACCGCAATATAGTTTTGTTATGATCCGTGTTTTTGCCATTTCTGATTTACATGTTGACTATCAACAAAACCTGGATTGGGTGCGCAACCTATCCGACCAGGATTACAAAAATGATGTGCTACTTATTGCTGGCGACATCTCGGATTCCGTTACAAAACTTTCCCAGACGCTGGAATTACTTTGTCAAAAATTTAAGATTGTTTCTTTTGTACCCGGCAACCACGATTTATGGGTACGCGGCAAAGAGACCGGTGATTCGCTGGAAAAATTTTACCTTTTAAATAATATCTGCTCTACACGCGGCGTTAAAACCGGCCCTTTTTATTTTAGTGACGGCGCCAATAAAATTAAAATCCAGCCTCTGTTTTCATGGTATCTTAAACCCGAAGAAGGTACGGAAAGCCTGTATTTAGAAAAGCCCGGTGAAGACCCGACTTTGGGTATGTGGGTGGATAATTATACAATTAAGTGGCCTGCATGGAACGGCTTTAACAATGCCGCGGATTTCTTCTTAAAAATGAACGAGTGGAAAATTGAAGAACCCGATACTGCGACAATCAGCTTCAGCCATTTTTTACCACGGCAAGATTTAATCTTTGGCAAAAAAAAGCCGGCCGAGCTTATTAAAGAGGGTTTTAAAGATCCGGCGCCAAAATTTAATTTTAGCCGGGTTGCCGGTACAACAGGTCTGGAAAAACAATTGCGGACGATTGGCGTGTCGGCACATATTTACGGCCATCAACACCGAAACCGTTTTCGTGAAATTGATGACATTCTTTATATTTCTCACGGATTGGGCTACCCCAAAGAGCGCGCCTGGGCCGGGTTAAAAGATGAGGAATATTTGCCCAAATTAATTTGGGATTCAGAAAACGGATTTGTATCGGGAATGGAATATTGATCATCTACTTATTTAAACAATAATATAAACCCTGAACCTATGTAAACCTGAAACTCTGGACATAATTTCATTTCAATACCATTTTGATATTGTTTATTTGTTATTTGGATTTTTCTGCTTGCCGATAAGGATCGGGATTTTCAAAAAAATTAAGAACTCACACTAAAAATACACACAAAGGTGCAATCCATGAAAACCTCTTTGCTGACCCTCACTGTTATTTTAATACTGATGGCTATAAATACTGTTTTTAGCCAGATAAAGGACCCACATAAAAACTTTGTAGATTCAATCTATAACAAAGCGCTTATCAGCACGCCCACCCATAAACTTTTAAGAGAACTTACAAGTAAATTCCCGCATCGTTTAAGTGGCTCGGCAGGTGCAGAAGGCGCCGTAAACTGGGCAAAAAAAACTATGGAGGAGACTGGGTTTGACAACGTCTTTTTACAAGATGTGATGGTACCGCATTGGGTGCGGGGCGAGAAAGAAGAAGCTTCACTGATTGATGACGCCGGCAATAAAATAAACTTCGCCGTTTTGGCCTTGGGCCGTTCGGTGGCAACACCCCCAAAAGGTATTCTCGCCGAGGTGGTTGAAGTGCAATCAGTCGATGAGGTCGCCAAATTAGGCCGGGAAAAAATTGAAGGTAAAATTGTTTTTTACAACCGTCCTTTTTCACCCGATCTAATCCGTACTTTTTCCGGCTACGTGGCAACGGTCGGCCAACGCTCCAAAGGCCCATCACAGGCAGCACGTTATGGGGCGGTTGCAGTTATCATCCGTTCTGTTTCTACAGGTGATGATGATTTCCCGCACACAGGCGCATTGGTCTACGCAAAAGATGCACCTCAAATTCCTGCTGCGGCATTGGGTGTACATTCCGCTGAAAGGTTTACTGAAATTCTACATAAAAACCCATCTCAAAAACTGTTTCTAAAAATTAACAGCCAAACTTTGCCCAATGTAAAATCACATAATGTTGTGGGTGAAATAAGAGGCTCCGAGAATCCGGAAGAAATAATTTTGGTGGGCGGGCACCTGGATGCCTGGGATGTTGGGCAAGGCGCACA
>JAJRVW010000098.1 GCA_024277115.1 Calditrichota bacterium | reverse complement strand
CTTTTTCGAGTAGACGGTTTTTTACATCTGCATCGAGTATTGCAACCCCATAAGTTTTTAATGATTCACGTTCCCCAATTAGGGCTTTTGTCAAAGCTGCAGAAACTGCCTCGGCTCCACCTTGTGCGTTTGAAAATGATGCAGTATCAGCAGCTAATACATTTACCTGTTTTGATAATTCAAGGGCTAAATCCTGTTCAATTCCGAAACCTGTTAATATATCTCCGGTGGCTGATAAAAGGTTTGTGGCATGCAAGGATGATTGTTTGTAAGTGTCTACTAATAAATCCCTTACTGATTCGGCCTCAGGCTTCATTTTTGAAAAAACTGTGAAAAGCTTATTATTTGCCTCGGTTAAATCGCTTGCTTTATCGACCGCTTTATCCAAGTGGCTTAACCCGGCCAGGAATGATTTTAGTGCCAAGACTGCGGCACCAACAGAGGCAGCGATTGCCGCCCAGGATTTTGACCAGGTAGCTTTAAACCTGCCTGTCTTCTTTTTGGATTGATCGAGCTTTTGATTTACTTCGTCCAGTTTCTTTTTTAGCCGGGAATTTTCCGCATCCAGCGAAAATATTATTTTTTTATCTCGTGGCATTTTATTTTCATTCCTTGGAATTATTGTGCTGTTTTGTTTATAAAATCTTAGTATCCGGTATTTTCAGGGGCTAATTCTCCCAATCTGTTTGCAGCCCGGTTAAAGAATAGGCGTACATCCCAACCGGCTTCACCATTATTTTGTTTGTCACAGTAAAAGTTTACAATATCCGTCCCCCGGTCGTCCGGGTCCTGGTATAAAAAATATATCCCGCGCGCATCTTGTGCTAATTGCCTGGAACCTCTCAAATTCGCTTTTGTTGGCCTGCCTGAATATCCTTCTGTATTTAGTTGGCTGATAACAAGCCAGGTTGTATCTGTCTCTTTTGCCAAAGCCATAATCCCTTTTGAAAGGCTTGTGATCCGTGCTGTTTCGTTGTCTCCTGTCCCCTCGGCCAGCTGGATATAATCGAGGCCGACAAACTTTATCCCAAAGCGTTTGATGTACCTCATAAGCTTAGAACGCATCTCAAACAAAGTAAGGGCAGGGGTAGGGTCAATATAAATCGGCAACCCTTCAAAATCTTTTATGCCGAGTTTAAACTTCTCCACACCATCAAAATATTTACCGCGGCCAATAGCTGCCCGATATGCCACTTTTTCGCCGGACATCTCTTGAGAGAAGAATAAAACAGGTTCTTGTTTGGCAATTGTTTCCATGCAAAATATTTCAAAGCTTGATTTACCTGCCCCGGGTTGACCACCTAAAATATAATACTCTCCACGATGCCACATTAACCGCTTATCAATCGATTTAATACCTAACTGATATTCTGACTTGGAATACTTGTCAAAGTCTTTAATTACCCTGTTTGCGTATTCCATAAATGGCCGGGCTGTGAAACTCTCATTCTCGGATAGCTGAAATAATTCAGATTCAATTTTTGAAATAAGGTTTTCCGGGCTCTCTTGCTCGTATGCGCTGCCAATTACATTTTGAGAGACTAAAATAATTTTTCTTAGTTGAGAAAGCTTTTTTAAATCCTTTATGGCATGTTTATAATTTGAATCAGAAAATACACTTGTAACGGCAAGCCAATTATCCAAAGAGTGTATTTTGTTCCTTATAGCGCGGAATACAATTTCAATATCCGGGATAATATTTTGCGCAACCAATTCTTTGAAAGCTTTAAAAATTATTTTATGATCCGGTTTATAGAAGTCCTCAACTTTACATTGAGTGCAAATATCGGCGGCGGTATCGATAGAATTGCTAAAAAGGACACACGCGCCAAGAATGGCCGTCTCAAGTTCTAAATCGTAAGGTGGTGATTTAATTTCCATATTTTTTTCTAAGCCAGTTTCTTAAGGTTTTATTTACAGATATATTTTTTTTCACCAATGGCGCCCAATTATCCATTTGATTTAAAATTAGTTTTATATCTGATCTGCTAAAATCAGAATTAAGTTTTATACATTCGCTTTCTGTTAATTGCTCTTTCATTTTTGATACATTTTTACAGTTTTCAGACACCCAAATTTGAAGCGGATGTGTATATGTTTTCTTATTATCTTTATTATCATTATTTAGTTTGGCTCTTTGCTGGCTCTTTACTGGCTTTTTACTGGCTCTTTTGTTGTTTTCCCAATCATTGTAAAGCCCGTAATTGCACACGCTCAAGACAGTTATTTGCTGTACTACTTTCCTTCTCACCATTTCTTCACTCGTAAGATCATCAATAAAATGTTCTACTTTCTTTTTTGACTTCCAACCAAACGCATCTTGCATAAACCGAATTGAATGGGCAAGTTCGCCTCTCTCAAGGTTTATTTTTCTTTCTTTCCCGCCAAAATCAACATATTTAATCCGTCCTTCTTTTTGCCAGGTAGCCTCGGACAAAATCCAAATCCAGGCCTCAGACTTTTTAAACGGTTTTTTAAATCCAATTACAGGGTGATGTATGATTGATCTGTAAAACTTAATCCCGCCATATTTGATGTTTTCATTATATCCGGCGCCAGTTTCCGAATTTTGCATTAAGTCACACTCCAATAAACTCAGCTAAATACTTAATAAAAATCTCGTAATCTGGTAATTCATCACGGTAAACCGGATATAAATTTTTAGCTTTCTCATAATCCCGCATTGATTCAGAATCCGGGCGAAAGGACATTTTTTCCATGAAACTAAATACCAGTTCTTTTTGATCTTCTACGAATATCATGGCCTACAAACCCAAATTTCTGATTGCCATTTCAGAATCTCGCTGGGTTTGTGACTGGATACAATTCTCTTGGTTTAGGATAAAATTATCTAAATCTTCTAAATCAAAATACAACCTTCGCCCACGCAGCTTATATGTTTTTAAGGCTTTTTTGTGAACGTATCCATACAAAGTTGATAAGGGCAGTTCGAGATAGGTCGCAGCACTTTCAATTGAAATAAACGGTTTCTGTTTTGCGACAACAAATTTTTCAATACGGTCGAGTTTTGAATTTATCTCGATGATTGAATTATTAAAATCTTCCAGATTTCCCATTGAGTAAGTCCTTTTACTTTTTGGTTGAGCTAAATAAATTGATTACTCAAACTTACTATTCTGATTTTGTTAATAATAGTGGTTATTCTGGAAGTATTCTGGAAGTGAAATTTGGAAGTGGAGGGCTTTAATTCTTCAAATCAACAACTATGTTTCTTTGAAAATCAAACAAAAATCTTTTAGGTTTTTCCTGATTTGAAATAAATTTATCGATTTGTTTATTTAATAATTCTCTATCCAAGGTTTTTGGCTTTTTTTTATTATAGTACAAGAAGGTTTTGATAATAATATCAGTTCTATCACTAATTACTTTCTCTGTTTTCTGATTATTCGGTCTTTCGTAGGCGATACTTCTTGCTAAATCATTTTGTGAACCTGGCCAAACCTCACTGCTATCAATATTTTTTTTTGCTTGTCTTTTTCCAATGTCTTGATAACTGCTAAAGATATTTTGACGAACCTTTATTTCTCTCTCTGATGACCAATATAGTTGATTAAATTTAAAGCCAAAATCTATCATTTTCTTTAACTCCAGCCCTGAAACTTTTTGACCATTTACAGTTACTATTTTTGCACCAAATTCAAATATTTTTTTCCGATTCATTACTTTACCATGTACAAATAAATCATTGTATATATGAATTGCAGGTTCAGCCTTAGAATCAAAATCTGAAATTTCTTTCAAAATACTTTTTTCCGATAAGAAATCTAATATTTCATCCCTGCTATAATCATCAACTGTAAATACCTTAGTAATATCATAAGTAATTAATTTTGCTTTAAAGTAGATTTGAGCTGTAGTTGGTTTAACTTCAATAATTTCGCCTTTACGGACGGGGAAAGCCCTTTTCCGAGAATCATGTTGAAAAGATTTAAGGGCTTTGACCTTTATTAAATCTTTTTTGTTTTTATTTTCCATTTTTTTTATATTCCAGTCATTATCCATTAATATTCAAGCCGGAGAGAATAGCCAGATTCCTTCGGCTTTTTTGTTTTTAAGCTATTTTCCAGACTCAATAATTTTATCAAGCTGCCGTTTGTCATATCTTACAAGGCCGCCAATATCAACCGTAGGTATATCCCCGGCCTGTACCTTGCGCCATAGCGTAACCCGGCTTATTCCGAGATATTCAGCCGCTTCTACGTTGCTTAATAATTGTTTTGAATCTAAATAGTTATTACAGGCCTCCTGAAAAAGATCACTCGGTGAAACACCTCTTTCGGCAGCAAGTATTTTTATTTTATCAATTGTCTCCTGGTACAGTTTAACCCGGATCTGATTTTTTATTTTCTCTTTCATACGTTCCTTTTTTTAATGCCCCCTCCATGCCCGGTAGGGGGGATAATAAATTTTATAATGAACCCCAGAAAGAAAAAAAGGCTTTTTTTCTTTCTTCATACTGCCCCCTGCAATTCGGGTTTGAGGGACATGGGTTTTTAAGTTTTTTCCTATCTTTGCCGAGAGGCAAAGCGCGCGCAAAACATACAGGGCAAAGCCCTGTAAAGATTGCATCAAATATAACTAAATCCGGTCTTCAACTATTTGAGTTTTAAATCTTCCACTTTTAAAGGGCTATATGTTTTTTTCCCATCCTCAATAAGTTTATCAAGATCACGAAGATCATAACGAGGATTACTTTTACCAAGTTTTACAAAAGGGATTATCCCCTCATGTACCCAGCGGTTTAAGGTAACCACATCAATCCCCAGGTACGAGGCGGCAGCCTTGCCATTTATTAAGCGGTTTGGAAATACTTCATTCTTTCTGGACATATTAAACCCTTTGCTATTAGTCGTAGTATATTAAATCCTCTGTTATTTTATAATGTACATCTCTGTTAATCTCGTGCAGGGGGCATTATAGTTGTACTTTTTCCTTTTGCTAAATACAGATGAATTCGAGCAAATAATAATAATCCTTTCATTCCAAACAATCCGAATATTAATAAAAGTGGTTTTGCTTTTCGCTTTTGAAGTGCTTTCTTAAGTTCTTCTATCTCCATTGCTTTTCTCCTTACATTAAATGGATTTGACTACCGGCCTGTAGCTATTCCAATAGTAACAGGGTTTTATATTTATAAATCTATCTTAGGCATATTCCTTATTGCCTCAACTTTTCTCGCATTAATTAAGTTTGAATATTTCTCGGTTACTTTTACACTCTGGTGTCCCAATAATTTCGATGTCGTATAAATATCATTCCCGGATGAAAGGCTCAAGGTGGCAAATGTGTGTCTGGCTGAATGCCAGAATATTTTTTTATTAATACCGGCTAATTTTACCCATTTGGCAATATGTTCTCTTGAGTTTTGATTTGATATAAGGTTAAATACTTTTTTGTTGGCTTCGCACGTCCCGCTTTCCCTTTTTTGGCATTCAAGTATTTCCAATGCCGTTTCATGTAATTCTAAACTCTCAGGCCTATTCGTTTTTTTTTGACGATATACTAATTCTGTTTTCCTTATTTCTCCCCAGGTTAGTTTTTTTAAATCCGAAATCCGTAAACCTGTAAAACAGGCAAATAAAAAAGCCCTTTTCGTTTGTTCAGAAATACAATGTGTCTTACTTAATAATTGGATTTCTTCCAATAGTAAATATTCCCTGATAGTTGGAACCTGTTTTATATTCAATGTTTTATCGTTTGCAGGACTTGTAAATATTAACCCTTCTTGTACAGCCCTATTTAAAGTAGCTTTAAACTTGCTAAAATAGGTATGTGCAGAATTAGGGGATAAATTACTCAACAGATAGTTTCTGAACTTCCGGCAATACTCTGTATTTACGAATTTTAAAGGTATGTTCTTGTAGCTGGGGTTCTTTTGTAAAAACTTATTCAGGTGTAACAAGGTATGGTTCCAGGCTTTGTCTATTCGCCCATTACATTCTTCCTGTGTCCTCAACAAGGCATATTTGTAGTAATCCCGAAAGATTATTTTTTTTGCAAGCTTGTTTGAGTTTATCCCCTGACCTTCATCAAGGTATTTTTGATTTCTATTTTTCTGATATTTTTCAGCGAGTTCAAGATTTTCTTTATCCCGGCCTTTTGGTTTACCAACCGGATTGGAGTAATAGAATTTAAGATATTCGCGCGCCCGCTTATTATTTACATTCGTTTCAAGATAGAAATAATTCTTTCCGGTAACTGTTTTATTTATGCGAAGTTTTACAACTGAATTTCTATTTATTGCTTTAAGATGCTCGGAGAGTTTAAAGGTAGGTTTTTCTTTACTCTTTGTTACATGCCCTTCAGGATGAAGGGGAAGGATATTTGCCAGATTATCCATTTTTTATTACTCATTTGTTTTCTTGGCTACAATGTAACCACCTGAAACCATAAAATCAAGTAATAAATTCTTTTTACTTATAGTTGTTTTGCGTTAAAATGTCTGTCATCTGTCTGTTATAAAAACAAAAAACCCCTTAAACACAGGGTTTAAGGGGTTTAAAGTACTGAGGGCGGGATTTGAACCCGCACGGGCGCGTGCCCACTACCCCCTCAAGATAGCGTGTCTACCAGTTCCACCACCCCAGCATCAAACGATTACTTTTGCGTATCGGGCGTCTGTTGGGTTGGCGCCGGTGTTTGTGGAATTGCTTCGCCACCAGGGATGGCAACAGGTAACGAAGAGGGTTGCTCTACCGCTTGTTGCTCTTCCATTTTTTGCTGAATCAGACTTTTTTGTGTCTGCTCGGCTTCACTTTTATAGAACAGTCCAATCCCAAGCGCTAAAACCATATATGCCGCAGCAATATAAGACGTTGCTTTAGTAAGAAAGTCCGCCGCGCCGCGTCCACCAAACATACTTTGTCCGGCCATGCCGCCACCAATCGCACCCGCCAGCCCCTGGCCTTTTCCAGCCTGAAGCAAGATAAGTACGATCATTAAAAAACTGAGAATTACAAATAATGTCACTAAAATCGAATACATAAGTTTTAAAACTCCATCATATTTTTGAAAGATCAGTAATGTAGCAAGATTTTTATACTCTTGCAAGGCAAAATACTGAATGAGTTAAAGATTGAAAGACTTAAAGATTTTAATTTTGCCCGGTCTTTTCTTGCAATTACTCCAAGTATGGCGCAAGAGAGGCTTTGCATTTTAATCTTACAATAGACTAAAGTTTTTCCGCTGCCTGGATAATGGGTAGAAATGTTTCGGCCTTAAGACAGGCCCCGCCTACAAGCGCGCCGTCAATATCCGGCTGACTTAGTAGTATTTCTGCATTCTCGGCTTTTACGCTACCGCCATACTGGATACGAATATTTTCTGAGACGGCATCGCCAAATTGTTTATTAACAAGGGAACGAATTTGTGCATGCACTTCTTGCGCTTGCTCCGGGCTTGCTGTTTTGCCCGTACCAATCGCCCATACAGGCTCATACGCAATAATTATCTCAGCCATTTGCTGTTCGTTTAAACCGGCCAATGCACCTGTAACTTGCGTTTCAATGATCTGGGCCGTGATACCGGTTTCCCGCTGGTCCAAGCTTTCCCCAACACACACAATGGGCTTTAGGCCTTCATCCAGCGCCGCTTTAATTTTTTTATTGACTGTCTCATCGGTTTCGGCAAAATACTGTCGTCGCTCAGAATGGCCGATTATAACATATCCGGCACCCGTGCTTTTTATCATTTCCGCATTAATCTCACCGGTAAAAGCACCTGATTTCTCCCAATACATATTTTGCGCACCCAAGCCGATGGCAGAATCTTTTACAACATCATAAATAACCGTAAGCGCTGTAAATGGTGGGCATAAAATTATGTCTGTATTTTTAATATCGGTCGATCTGATTTTAATTTGATTGGCAAGTTGCTGTGCTTCAGTGTTCGATTTATGCAACTTCCAGTTCCCTGCGATTACTTTATTTCGTTTCATTCTATTTATCCCAAATTGAGTTTTTATCTATCGATTAATTTTCTAAACATCGGTTAAGGCAGCTATGCCCGGCAGTTCTTTCCCTTCTAAAAATTCCAACGATGCACCACCACCGGTAGAAATATGGCTGAGTTTTTCATCGAGGCCAAACTTGGAAACAGCCGCGGCAGAATCGCCTCCGCCTACAATCGTGATTGCGCCTTTTTCGGTCGCTTCCACCATGGCTTGTGCCACAAGAAAAGTTCCGTGGGCAAAATTGGGCATTTCAAAAACACCCATTGGCCCATTCCAAATTATTGTTTTTCCTGCTATTACAACTTCACTAAATTTTTCGATTGACTTCGGGCCACAATCAAGTCCCATCATTGTGCTGCTCATTTTATCAAACGGGAAAATCTCGCTACGGGCATCGTTATCAAAATTATCAGCGGCTAAAATATCGGTTGGAAGCAATAATTCAGTTGGGCTGGGTTTTGCCTTTTCCAGGATTTCCCGGGCAACATCCAATTTATCTTCTTCTAAAAGCGACGTGCCAATCTCGTAACCCTGGGCTTTAAAAAATGTATACGCCATGCCACCGCCAATTATTAGCGAATCAACTTTGCCCAATAAATTATTGATCACATCAATCTTGCCGGAAATTTTTGCACCGCCTAAAATAGCAACCATCGGCCGGATGGGATTGGCAACGGCATCACCTAAAAATTTCAACTCTTTCTCGATAAGATATCCTGCAGCAGATTGTTTGAAATATTGTGTAACGCCATGTGTAGAGGCGTGTGCGCGATGTGCCGTACCGAAAGCATCATTTACAAAAAGATCGCACCCCTCGGCCAATTGCCTGGCAAAACCTGCATCATTTTTTGTCTCTTCTTTATGAAAACGTACATTTTCAAGAAGTAAAACCTCGCCGGGCTGAAGCTTATTTTTTAGGGCCACAACCTCTGCACCAATGCAATCAGGGGCCAGCCGAACATCCAAACCAAGTAATTCAGACAATCTTTTTGCAACCGGTGTAAGGCGCATTGTATCAATAATTTCACCTTTTGGCCGGCCAAGATGCGAGCATAGAATGGCAGCGCCACCATCATCAAGCACTTTTTTTATTGTTTTTATTGATGATTTTATCCGACGGTCATCGGTAATTTCATGATTCTCATCCAGTGGAACATTAAAATCACAACGAATCAGGACTTTTTTATTCTTACAATTAACCCGGTCAATGGTCAGTTTGGGCATTCTTTTCTCCGAAGTTTTATCAACAAAAAATCAAAAGGTTTAAAATTTTATATTGTTAAAAAATAACAACAAAGCGAAGGCCCCAACCAATTTTATGGTTCCTTCGCTTTTGTTTTTTTAAATCATACAACCTGTTACATGGTTGCCATTTTTTTCAACAAATCCACAACCCGGTTGGAATAACCCCACTCGTTATCGTACCAGGAAAGTATTTTAATAAAGTTGCCGCCCATTACCGTTGTAGAGAGTGCGTCAAAAATACTGGAATGCGGATTGTCGATAATATCCGAGGAAACAATCGGGTCTTCAGTATATTCCAAAATGCCTTTTAAAGGACCCTCGGCAGCAGCTTTCATGGCTGCATTTATTTCATCAACCGTTGTGTCTTTTTCAAGCTCACAAACCAAATCCACCAACGAGCCATCACTGACAGGGACGCGCATAGCGCCACCATCGAGCTTCCCATTTAAAGCGGTGATCACTTTACCAACAGCTTTTGCCGCGCCTGTTGTGGTCGGAATAATATTTTCTGCGGCTGCACGGGCACGGCGTAAATCCGAGTGTGGCAAATCAAGGATTCTTTGATCGTTTGTGTAGCCATGGATCGTGGTCATCAACCCACGTTTAATGCCAAAAGAATCGTGTAATACTTTTGCGACCGGCGCCAGGCAATTTGTTGTACACGACGCGTTTGAAACAATCAGGTCGCTATCTTTAAGCTAGGCGTCATTCACACCCAAAACGATGGTGTTGTCGATTTCATCTTTTGCAGGGACGGTAAGAACAACCTTTTTTGCCCCAGCTTTAATGTGGTTCATTATTTGTGCTTTTGCACGGAAAATACCGGTCGCCTCAACAACCACATCCACATTAAAATCGCCCCAGGGTAAATTAGCAGGGTCCCGCTCGGCCAATACTTTTGCCTTGGAGCCACCCGCGATCAAAGTATCGCCTTCAAAGCTGACTTCACCGGGAAAACGGCCATGAACTGAATCATATTTTAAAAGGTGTGCCAACGTTTTGGCATCGGTTAAATCATTTATTGCTACAACTTCTACTCCTTCGGTTTCCTGAATAACCCGGAAAACCAATCTACCAATACGGCCAAAGCCATTAATTGCAACGCGAACACTCATTTTATTACTCCTTTTTAGGTGTTTAACTTTTTATGTAAAAGCAAGCTTCAAATTTAAAGGTTCGGGTGGATTAAATCAAAATTAAACAATGGTTTTCGACCACATTTTTAAGATTATAAGACTCTAAATATTTAATTTAAAATTCAGGCCCTTTCGGTTAATTCAAGCGTTTTTACAGGATGCACTTGCAGCGCTAAATTTTCATTTTGACATTCCTCCTGGAATTTTTTTTTTCGTCCTGTAAGGAGGTACTATTTGTAGTATAAAAATTATAATAGTTTAGAAGAAGCGCCATCGGAACGGACCCATTATAAGAATTGAGTTGAAACTGTTTTATCGCTATTCTTTCAAATTCGCAGAATGGGTTATTATTTAAACCGATGTATTGCAGGCATGAACAAAACTTGATCAAAAGCCACGCCCTTTTTATCTTTGGCAACTCATTAATCCTAATATTTATTATGCCCAAAAAAATACTTATAAAAAATGCTTTGATCGTTACAATGAACCCTGCTTTAGATTCTTTTAAAGGTGATATTCTTGTTTCGGCAAACCGGATCGAACAAATTGCAGAACACATTCCGGCCAATGACAATCTGGTTTTTAATGCAGAGGGCTATATCGTAACGCCGGGATTAATCCAAACACACATCCACCTTTGCCAAACACTGTTCAGAAACCTGGCAGACGATCTTTTACTCCTCGATTGGCTCAAAGAGAAAATCTGGCCTTTTGAAGCGGCCCACCAACCGGACACGTTAAGGTTAAGCGCGCAACTCGGCCTAAGCGAACTGCTTAAATCCGGCACGACAACAATTTTAGATATGGGCACAGTCCATCATCAGGATGTTATTTTTGAGGAATTAACAAAAAGTGGCATACGCGCCTTTGCCGGCAAAACCATGATGGATTACGGTAAAATCCCCGCCGGGCTGAACGAGAAAACACACCATAGTATCGATGAAAGTGTGCGCCTGTTAAAAAAATGGGACAACAGCGCCAATGGCCGGATACGCTATGCCTTTGCGCCACGTTTTGCCATTTCCTGCTCCGATGAATTATTGATTGAAACAGGGCGGCTTGCCAAAGAACACAATACACTTTTTCATACCCACGCCTCCGAAAACCCCGGCGAATTGGAGCTGGTAAAAAAACGGTTTGGTTTACGCAATATCGAGGTTTTTGATAAATTGGGCTTTGCCAAAGAAAACCTTTGCCTTGCCCACTGTATCTGGCTGGATGAAAATGAGAAACAGCTTTTAAAAGCACAGGAAATAAAAGTATTGCATTGCCCTTCTTCAAACCTGAAATTAGGCTCGGGCATTGCGGCAATCCCGGAGTATCTGAAACGGGGCATTCATGTATCGATTGGCGCAGATGGCGCACCGTGCAATAACAACTTGGATATATTTACCGAAATGCGCCTCGCGGCATTAATCCAAAAACCGGCAAACGGGCCCAAAGCAATGCCAGCATTGGATGTATTTAAGTTAGCAACGATAAACGGCGCGGAAACATTGGGGCTAAAAGATGAGGTAGGCAGCATCGAAAAGGGCAAAAAAGCCGACCTAACTTTTATTAAATTAAATCAAGTTCATTCAATTCCATTCGACAATGTTTACTCGAAACTTGTATATTCCACAAAGGCAGATGACGTTGAACATGTAATGATCGACGGCCAATGGATCGTTCGGGATAAAAAAGTTTTAACCATCGATGAAAAACAAATCTTTGCTAATATTGAACATGCTGTAAAAATTTGTACAACCTAAAATATAGATTACAAGAAACAACAAAACGTCATGGAGAATAAAATGACATATCTGAAACGCGCTGCATTAGCTTTTTTATTTTCATTAATGATTGCATGCGGTGGCACCAAAAATGATGAACTGGACTACACACAAATCACCGATGCAGAAATGATGCAGATGGCCGATACAAAGATGGAAGCCGGGAATTATGAAGCTGCGATTGCGGATTATAATAAATTATTGCTCGATTTCCCTACATCCAACCTGCATATTGATGCACAGATTAAAATAGCCGAAGCGTATGGCCGTCTTGATAAATTTGAAGACCAGATGAACCAGTTGCACCGGCTTGTAAAAGAAAACATCATTCCCAGCCGTGTTCCACGCATTTATGTACAGCTTGGTAAATTTTATGAGCGGGCCGCCATTTTTAATCCCGGGATCGCTTCTACGGATACCGCAGATTACCGTGATGCAATCAACTATTATGACCAGGCTTTAAAATACCCGGATAGTGATGACAACCGATCAAAATCCGAAGCCGTTTACCGCCGTGCACTTGTAGAGGCAAAAATCGGCCAAATAGAAGAAGCCATTGCCCGCTACAGATTGGTTAGCAGCCTCTTCCCTAATTCTGATTTTAGCATCTTATCTCAGATCAAATTAAAAAACCCGGAAAATACAAACGAATTGGCAACAACAGACTCGGCCCTAACCGTTTACAGGGAAACTCTTGGCTTGGCAGAAGTCCAGGAAGAAGAAGCGGTTGAAGAGGCCGAAGAAACCCCAAGTGAAAATGTAGAAGGGCAGGATGAAAGTAACCTTGAGTCCATTATGGAGCCCACTCAGGAAGAACCGGCAAATGAGATGGAAGAAGGCAGCCCGGCCGACGAAGAAAATGAGGCGGTAGAAGAGCAGCCTGATACAGATGATTTATTTACACCGGCCGTCGAAGATACTTCAGATAATCGATGATCTTTGCTATCGGATCGGAAAATCAGGCAAAACAAAAAGCATGTCATCAAGCCGTTAAAAAAGTACAACTGAAATATCCAGAATTATTTTTATCAAATGTAGAGTTTATCGCGATAAAGGCACAGTCTTCAGTTTCTGACATGCCACTTACACAAAATGAGATTTTAAACGGGGCCCGCAACAGGGCCTTTTTCACATACAAAAATCTAAAAGAAAACAATCCTGTCGATTTTGCCATTGGCATGGAAGGCGGCGTCTATCTAACCAAAGAGATCGATCAAAAGAGCGACCAGGCCATCTTGCAAAACTGGGTTTATATTTATAATGGCCAGAAGGGTTATTTCGGCTGTTCTGCCGGAATTCCACTGCCACTGTCCATCAGCAGGCCATTGTTTGAGGAAAATATAGAACTGGCCGAAGTAATCGATAAAGCCGCCGGGAAAGAAGATGTCCGGTCTAAAAATGGGGCTTTTGGAATTTTAACAAACGATTTATATACACGAAGCGATGCATTTGAACAAGCTGTTATAAATGCATTAATTCCTTTTTTTAATACAAATTATTATTAAATTTAAAGATGCTTTAAAAACATATTTAATAGATGAGGGAAAAATGAGTATCGATATTAAAACAATAAAAGAAATGCCTAAAACAGATTTACATTGTCACCTCGATGGCAGCATGCGCATGGATACAATTTTGGATTTAGCCAAAAAGCAAAATGTAGAACTGCCAACAACAAACCATGACGACCTTAAAAAAATCCTGATGCCCGGCTTTAATTGTAAAAGCCTTGTGGAATACCTAAAACCATTTGATATAACTTTATCTGTTTTACAGGAATTGGATGCCATAGAACGGGCAGCGTTTGAATTGGCCGAAGATGCCGCAGAAGAAAATATCCGCTATCTCGAAGTGCGCTATTCACCTGTTTTACATCAACAAAAAGGATTAAAACTACCCGAGATTGTAGATGCCGTGGTAACCGGCATGCAGCGTGCCGAACGTGCATTCAATATTAAAACCGGTGTAATAATTTGCGGGATGCGCAATATCAACCCACAAACATCCATTGCATTGGCAGAATTGGCCGTTGCTTATAAAAACCGTGGCGTTGTGGCTTTCGACCTTGCCGGGGCCGAAGAAAACTATCCGGCAAAACACCACCGTGAAGCTTTTTATTTAACACTAAACAACAATATTAACTGTACCGCCCATGCCGGCGAAGCATACGGACCAGAAAGCATCCACCAGGCTATCCATTATTGTGGGGCACACCGCATTGGCCATGGCACACGTTTAAAAGAAGATGGTGATTTATTAAATTATGTGAACGATCACCGTATCCCTTTGGAAATCTGCCTTTCCAGTAATGTGCAGACAAAAGCATCGCCCTCGTTTGAAGCCCATCCTTTCAAATTTTATTTTGATTTTGGACTGCGGGTTACAATCAATACCGATAACCGGCTGATTTCCGACACAACGGCCACAAAAGAATTTTACCTTGCTGCAAAACATGCTAACATGACCATGGATGATTTAAAGGAAGTTATTGTTTCCGGCTTTAAAAGTGCCTTTTTATCTGTCCGTGAGACAAAGGTATTATTACAAAGTGTAAATAAAGAGTTGGAGAAATTCTAACACTTACCTTTTATTTAATCAAAATATTTGATGATACGAGACCACCTTTTTAACAAGCGCGCCCCGGCCGATCCCCTTTTTAGGTGGCGCGGTGGCGATGTTTCCCGCATCGAAGGGTTGTCGGACGGCGTATTTGCCGTAACGCTGACCCTGCTTGTCGTATCGGTAAATGTTCCGGTCACTTTTTATGAACTCTGGCAAACCATAAAAGACCTGCCCATATTTTTTGTATCATTTTCACTTTTAATGATGGCTTGGCGCTATCACTATTTATTTTTCCGGCGTTATGGCCTGGAAGATTTTTTAACATCTGTCTTAAACAGCGCTTTTCTTTTTCTTATCTTATTTTTTGCCTATCCCCTAAAATTTATGGCTACATTTTTGTGGCGGATTATTTTACGGGAAAATCCTGAAGCCTTGTTTGTCTTGCCGGATGGTGTTCAGTGGGCATCGGCAGGATTTTTTCAGCAGGCAGGCATGATGTATTTTTACGGAATAGGAATAATTGGCGTATTTGGCGTTTTAGCGCTGATGATTTACCGCGCCTATGTTCTGCGCGATCAGCTGGAGTTGGACGAGTTGGAGCGCTACCTGACATTGTCTTCAATCCGCGCCCACCTTGTTACAGTAAGGATTGCAGCGCTCTCAATCACCATTCTTCTATTTGGCGTACAGCCCGGCTTTGCGGGCGTAACTTATTTTTTAATGGGTCCGTTGCACGGCTATTTTGGATTTTATTCACGCGCCGAAGCAAAAAAAATCCGGGAAAAAATGCATTTGCAGAAAGGGGTTACTTAAAGAGACTGTTTAATTTTGCCCTTACCTTTTTCATTAGGCCGGGTTTTAATAATGCCGCGGCAAATAATAAAAGCAGTAGCCCGGGGATTACCGGAACCACAATTCCCAAAAGGCCAACTAAAATTAACATAAAAGCCAAAAAATACTTCTTACGGGAGAATTTTAAAATATCATCCCATAGCGGACGGGATTTTTGTTTGATCGGTGTAGGCAAGTTATTTTTTTCCATGCTAAATTCTTACGATCAAATGCTGCTGAAAGTTCTCTTTTAATTCTTTATAGATTGATTTGATCCATTGCTCACCATATTTATTTTCAAAATAGACGCTGCTTATAACCCGCTCCTGGAGGTTTCCGTTTGGTAAAATGGAATCAAAAACCATACTCAGATGGTTCTGGGTAAGGGTATCTTTTTCACGTACACGATTAACCAGGCGGTTTTGTAATTTTTCGATTGAAGATAAAATCGCTGCAAAAGTTTTTTCGGCAGGCGCCGTTAAAGTGGGATCAATCTCTGAGACAAGCTGTTTTATCCGTTCCCGTACTTTTATGGTTTCGCCCTCATAATCATTAAAAATAGTATTGACCTGGCCAAGTTGATTAGTGTTAAAATAATCTTTTATAAAGCGCGTTTTATCCTTGGGGATTTTATCAACGGCAATATCATATTTGGAAATTAAACGGTCAATTTTGGGTTCAATTACAGTTAAAGTGTGGCGGGGTTGTAAATGTGGCATAACCAAACGGCATTGGTGAAATGCACTGCGTAATTGCCCCCAATAGGCAATCTCCGCGGCGCCCGCAATATATGAAACAGTGGGCAAAAGCCAACTTTGCCATAAAGGCCGGGTCAGCACGGTAGACGAAAACCATTCCGGGTGTTTATCCAAAATATCAAGAAGCGCCTCCATAGAAAAATATTGATCACTCTTTGCCAAATAAAAACCCCCGTTCTTTCTTAAAATAGGCTGGCGCGCGCCACCTTTATAACTTAAAAATAAATAAGTACGGTCCTGCTGAATGTTAACCTGGTTTTTATAGCCGGCATTATTCAGTTGCCCCGATTGTTTGGTAAATGCGTTTACAAGAGACTCATTCTCGATTATAATTTTTTCAAAAAATGTTTTGCTTAATTCTTTGATTTGATTCGTCCCGGCATTAAAGAGCAACAAACCATAACCGGAAAAGAGTGTCGCAAGATGTGCGGTAAAAACATCCAACCAATTTTGCCCGCTTTTATACATGGATTCCAAACGGGAAAACAAATCTTTGCTAAAATCCGTTTGTTGCAGGTTTTGCCGTAAATTTTCCAAAAGATTTTCGATCTCATTTCCCAAAACCCGTTTGTTCATTGAAAGCCCCGCTTCACTTTCGTTTTCACTTAAGGAGAGGCTTGCCAATTGCGCGGCCGAGTCAAAAAAATTAAAATTGTTTACCTCGGCAAAATCATGATCTTCGCCTTCCAGCCAGTACACCGGCACAAAATTATAACCTTTAACTTCTTTGTTCAGCTTCTCGGCAAGTTTTATTGTGGAAAGCGTTTTGTAGATTACGTACAACGGTGAAACCATCAACCCCAATTGCTGGCCGGTAACGACCATCAAGGTTTTACCTTTTTGCAAAACTTTTATATTTTCTAAAACAGATTTATCCGTGCTTTTACTGTTTTGTAAAATAAGTTCATCAATTATTTTTTGCTGATTAAACCCGTTCTCAACCTTTCCCGCCAACTTCTCCCAATCAGGAAATAATGCCTCAGAATAAAAAGGTTGCAACGTTTCATCGCCGGCGAGATAATCTGAAAAAAGTTTTGAGGTTTTATAAAATTGTGGGGCCATAAAGATTTTTTCTTTCAAGAGGTCAAGTGCATTTTTCCGCAAATACGATCATGCGTGTAGAATCTTTTTTATAAGGTGAGCCATCATATTCACCAAAAACTTTTGCAATTTTCAGGCCTGCTTTGCTCAACAAATTTTCCAGCTCGTGCAGTTCAAACATGCGTACAGATTCATGAAAAGTTTTTGTTAATCCATCACGCTGAATCGTAATTTTTTTTTGCACACGTTGGTCACTTATCCAGCGCTCTTCTTCAACCTCAATTTCACCGACAGTCCTTTTTCCTTGCGGAATTAGCCTCTCGGCTACATAAGCGGCATTAAAATAATCGAGTATAAAAAGTCCATTTGGGTTTAGGCTGTTATAAATTTCTTTGGCCACATGAACATGCATTTCATCATCTTCAAAATACCCGAAAGAGGTGAACAGGCTAAAAATAACATCAAATTTTACATTGAACGGGAAATGGCGCATATCCGCGCGGACGAATGCCGGCGCCTGGCCGGTTGTTTTCTTTTTGTATGCCTGGTGCAGCAAATGGCTGGATAAATCCAGGCCTACAACATTTTTTGTATATTCGGAAATCAAATAAGCATGGCGGCCATTTCCGCATGCAAGATCGAGCAATCTACTGTTTTGAGATATTGTTGTATTCTTGACAATGAGCTTAATTAATTCCCTTGCATCACTGTCATCACGGTGCTGGTAAACAATGAGATAATCTTCGCCAAACCATTCTTTATACCAGTTTTTATTATAACCAACCTTCTGAGACATACCATCCTAATGTTTCTTTAATTCCTGTATCAAGATCAATTTGTGCTTGCCAGCCAAAATCCTGTTTGGCCTTTTTGGGGCTGCAAATCCAAAAATCCTGTTTCATTTCGATTACTTTTTGCCGGCTTAAAATATTCGGCTTCTTGCGTATGCGCGCGATAACTTCTGTTACGCCCGCAATTGTATTTATGAGTGTAAGCGGCAGGTTTACATGGATGGCGCTTTTACCCAAATGGTTTAAAGTTATGCGGGCTATTTCTCCCCAGGAGCATGGTGATGGATTGGTTAAAAAATATTTTTGCCCAATCGTATTTTTATTTTGCGCCGCAGCGATTATTCCATCGGCCAGATCGGCCACATGCACCATGCTGGCATATTTATCTCGCCCGCCTAATTGTGGGATAATGCCCAGCTTCACGGTTTTAAAGAACTCCAACACATCCTTGTCGCGTGGACCGTAAACCGCGGAAGGGAGCACAATCGTTGTTGGGATTTTGTCCTTAAATTTTTCGACATATTGCTGTGCTTTAAGTTTGCTCTTCCCATAAAAAGTCAACGGATTTGGAAACTGGTTTTCATCGATGGGCTCCAACGAGGTACTTGGCCCATAAGCCGCCTGCGAACCGACAAAAAGGAGGCGTTCTAATTTGATATTATTTTAAATGATTGTATCGAGAAGGTTTTTTGTGGCCAAATAATTCCCGCGCTCATAACCTTGCGCGTTGGCCGATTTTGTTACACCGGCAAGGTGAAAAACCATATCAATATTTTTTAATGCATTTTTTAAGGAAACTTTATCAAACAGATCGCCGTAAAAAAATTCTGTTTTTAAATCGGCCAACCATTGCAAACTGCCCGACGACCTTACAAAACAGCGCACATTGTTTTTTTGAGCGATCAGCTTTTTTGCTACTTCGCTGCCAATAAACCCGTTTGCCCCGGTTAAGAGAATTCGCATAATTGACAAACCTTTACCATTAGTTTTACAGGCTTTTTATATTTTGGATTTTTTTCAATTTATATACCGGGAATTGGTTACCATTTAGATTGTCTTTGTGTAACAACCTTTTACAGGAAGAATAATACAACCTTAACAAAAAAGGATTCTTACAATTGTAAATCCCTATAATCCGGGAATGGCCAAATCTCTAAATCAGCAAACCACTTCTGGCTGTGTATACATTTGGTCGTTCGACAGCGCAGAGAGTTTAAAAAAGTTTGCACTTTTTAACAAACTCTTTTAAATATTGAATGTTAAAAACGAATAGCTGACCGCTCATTATATTTTTGTTTTTATTTTTTATTTCGGAGGCGAATTGGATATTTTTCAGAAATGCTATGATTATACACGTGCGACCGAAGCTATAAACTCTGGCAACTTCCCATATTTTATACCTATTTCCGGTACAGACGGACCAGTGGTAACGATGGATAACCGGCAAATAATTATGGTCGGATCAAATAATTATTTGGGTTTAACACAAGACCCACGTGTTGTAGAAGCTGCCATCTCGGCCACCCGCAAATATGGTACAAGCTGCTCGGGTTCCCGTTTTCTAAATGGTACGCTGGACATTCACCTGGAACTTGAACAAAAAATTGCCAAAATGATGAACCGTGAAGCGGCCCTGATTTTTAGTACAGGATACCAGACAAACCTTGGCGCTATTTCCACGCTTTCCAGTAAAGACGATATTTTATTTATTGACCGCTCTGATCATTCTTCCATCTACACAGGCACACGGGCAAGTTTTGGCGCCACAATTAAACGCTATCATCATAATGACATGGACCACCTGGAGCATATCATCGCGGAGGCCGATCCCGCTAAAGGGAAAATGATCATTAGTGACGGAGTTTTTAGTATGGAGGGTGATTTGGTCTGCCTGGACCGATTGGTGACCATTGCAAAAAAATATAATGCCCGTATTTATATTGATGAAGCCCATGGATTTGGTATATTGGGCGAACACGGTCGTGGCAGTTGTGAACATTTTGAACTGGAAAAAGATGTGGACCTTATCATGAGTACATTTAGTAAATCAATGGCCTCATTAGGCGGATTTGTAACCGGGGCGGAAACGGTAATCAGTTACCTGAAGCATACGGCCAGTTCACTTATTTTCAGCGCATCGCCAACACCTGCCGCCACCGCCGCTGCACTTGCCGCCCTGGATATAATTGAAAAAGAACCCCAGCGCAGGGAAAGGCTAATGCAAATCGGTGATAAAATGCGTCTCGAATTACAAAATATGGGTTTCGATACCGGGGCAAGCGATACAACGCCGATCATCCCGATTTATATCCGGGATGACAATAAAACATTTTACTTTTGGAAAAAACTATTTGAAGCCGGTATTTATACAAATGCCGTTGTAAGCCCGGCCGTTGCACCGGACCAGGCGCTGATCCGCACCAGCTTTATGTCTACCCACACCGATGCACATTTAGATCAGTGTTTGGAGATAATCAGTAAAACAGGAAAAGAGATAGGAATAATTTAGAACTACTATTTCAAACAGAGCTATAATTTAAAAATTAACAGGATAACAATGCCCATTAAAATTGTACCCGTACAAACAGCCATCGAAAAAAAGCTATTTATTGACTATGAATGGCAGGCAAACAAGCATACCGAAAACTGGGTGAGCCCACTGCGTATGGAGCGTACAGCTTTGTTGAACACAAAGAAAAACCCTTTTTTCTCCCATGCTAAAATCGAACTTTTTCTCTGCTATAAAAGCAACAAAATTGCAGGGCGGATTGCGGCAATTACCAACGAAAACCATAACAGTTTTCATAATGATAATGTTGGTTTTTGGGGCTTTTTTGAATGTATTGACAATCAGGAAGTGGCCAACGCCCTTTTTGACGCGGCGGCAGATTGGCTAAAGGCTGAAAAGAAAGATAAAATGCTGGGTCCGATGAACCCATCTACTAATGATGAGTGTGGTACTTTAATTGAAGGCTTTGATACAAAACCTTTTATTATGATGCGCCATAATCCTAAATTTTATCCTACATTAATTGAAAATTACGGCAATACCAAGGCAAAAGATTTATGGGCCTGGTACACCACGCCCGAGCATTCCAATAAGAATATCTCCGAAAAGATGGAACGGGTCGCATCAAAAATAATCAAAAAATACAGTTTGACCATACGAAACATCAGTGTAAAAAAAATCAAATCCGAGATTAAATTGATCAAAGAAGTTTATAATAATGCCTGGACACGCAACTGGGGATTTGTGCCCTTTACCGATGAGGAGATTGACCACGTTGCCAGCGATCTAAAGGATATCGCCGACGATGATTTGATGTTCATGGCCGAAAAGGGCGGGAAACCAATCGGGTTTTGCATAACACTGCCCAATATAAACGAAGTTTTGGAACGGATCCCAAATGGCAAATTATTTCCGACAGGGATTTTTAAACTTTTGTTTGGCATCAAAAAAATTAAATCGGTACGTACAATAATTATGGGCGTGAACAAAGAATATCAGTTTTTGGGTCTGGGTTCAATCTTTTATATAAAATCAATAAAAAAGGCGCTCGATAAAGGTTATACCGGCGCCGAGATGTCTTGGATACTCGAAGATAATGATTTGATGAACAAGGCAATTGAATCGATTGGTTCAAAAGTGTATAAGAAATACAGGATTTATCAGTACGATTTAGTTTAGGTTTTCCTTGTCATGTTCTCTTAAATAGCGGCTGCCTTCATCCAATAATTTCTTTTCTTCATCTGTAAGGTTTAGGTAACCCACCTTATTTATTTTATCCAACAATTCATCGATTCGTTTACGGTAATAATCTCTTTTATCACCGGTGCCACCACGTGTATAGCTCATTTTAGATGCGCTGTCACCGGAGGATGATCCGGACATATTCGCCCCGAAAAGACCTTTTACTTTGTAAAACAAGTACCACCACTTTAGGTAAATAAAACCTATCACCATTCCACCAAAATGGGCGGCATGGGCAATATTACTTGTATTTGGGCCAATAGTAGAGAAGAATGAGAAGAGGGCCAGGAATCCCATCATATACTTTACTTTTACGGGGAAAAGGAAATAGATATAAACCAACCGGTCCGGGTAACTAATGGCGTAGGCGATCATAATACCATAAACTGCTGCCGATGCACCAATTGTTGGTTCGCCGGAAAGAAAAAGATTAAAAATCCCACCGCCAATCCCTGTTAAAAAATAGTATTTTAAAAATTCATTGGTGCCCCATTTATATTCCAGCTCAGTTCCAAACATCCATAAAATGAACATATTAAAAAAGATATGCCAAAATCCACCGTGTAAAAACATATAGCTGACCAATTGCCATATTTTAAACTCACCGAATACGCCTTGGGCGCTCAATGCAAATTGATAATTAAGTATATTGCCAAGTGTTGGGTTTACTATTGAAAGAAAAAACATGACCCCATTGGCCAATAATAAATTTTTAATTGCTGGAGATAACGCCCCGGAACCACCCAATTTATGATACTGATTCATTCTTAAACACCTCTTTCCCTCTCGGGATAATAATTAATATGCTTTGGCAAAAACCACACGCCTATCCGAATCTTTTCCACAACAAATGCAGACGCCTTTTTCTTCTTCCCGGTCAAAGGGGATACAACGGATTGTTGCTTTTGTTTCAGTTTTTACTTTTTCTTCACATTCTGTGCTTCCACACCAATGGGCATACACAAAACCTTCTTCGTTGGTGACTATCTTTTTAAGCTCGTCATAATTATCAACATTAAAAGAATTTTCTTCCCTAAAAATACGCGCCTTCTCCAAGAGATCGACCTGCATTTGTGCAAGCTGTTTTTTTACTGTCTCGAAAATTACATCGCGGCCAATAAATTCTTTTTTCATCAAGTCACGGCGCACCATCACCACATGGTTTTTTTCAACATCCTTTGGCCCAATTTCTATACGGATTGGTATACCCTGTAACTCCCATTCGGCAAATTTAAATCCCGGCTTGTGTTTTTCCCGATCGTCCATAATCACATTATATTCTTCTTTCAGCTCGGCAAAGATACTGTCTGCAAATGCCATTACTTTCACTTTTTCATCATCATTTTTAAAAATAGGGATAATAACCACCGGGCGTTGGGCAAGTTTTGGCGGGATAACCAAACCATTATCATCGCTGTGCGTCATAATCAGCGCACCAATTAATCGCGTACTTACACCCCAGGATGTAGCATAAACAAATTTGCGTTCCCCGTCCTTTGCCTGAAACTGAACATCAAAAGCCTTGGCAAAATTTTGGCCCAAATTATGGGAGGTGCCTGCCTGCAAAGCTTTTTTATCCTGCATCATCGCTTCGATGCAATAAGTATGAACCGCGCCGGCAAATTTTTCTGAATCCGATTTCTTGCCTGCAATTACCGGGATGGCCAGATATTCTTCGGCAAATTTTTTGTACACATTCAGCATTTTAAGCGTTTCTTCTTCAGCCTCTTCAGCCGTCTCGTGGGCGGTGTGTCCTTCCTGCCATAAAAACTCGGAGGTACGTAAAAAGAGGCGTGTACGCATTTCCCAGCGTATTACATTGGCCCATTGGTTTATTAAAATGGGCAAGTCACGGTAACTCATAATCCATTTTTTGTACATGCTCCAGATTATCGTTTCCGAGGTTGGCCGGATATACAGGTTCTCTTCCAGTTTTTTACCGCCGCCATGTGTAACCACGGCACATTCCGGTGCAAAACCTTCCACATGCTCGGCCTCTTTTTCCATAAAACTTTCCGGGATTAGCAGGGGGAAATAGGCATTTACATGGCCTGTCTCTTTAAACATTTTGTCAAGGTTCTGCTGTATCAATTCCCAGATGGCATAACCGGTTGGCCGGATAACCATCGAGCCTTTTACGGGTGAATAATCTGCCATTTTAGCTTGGATGATAACATCGGTGTACCATTTAGAGTAATCTTCATTTCGGGGTGTAATATTTTTTGCCATTTTTTACTGATTCCTGTTTAACATCTTTAAGATTTTGAATGCGTTAAAAATAGGTATTTTTTAGGATTATTAAAACTAAAGATTAGTGCAATTAAAAGATTTTTAACCGGATTGTCATTCTGTAAGAATCTTTTTTATAATTTAAAGATGAAATTTCTTTATGTGAATAAGATTGTTACATAAGGAATTTCCTACTAAGGTTCTTGCAGAATGACAGTCCTGAACATTTTTAAGTTCAAAGAAAAACATAAGAAGTAATCATCCTTTAAAAAAAAAGTCCCGGTAAAAACCAGGACCATTATTGTACGCCCGAGAGGAATCGAACCCCCAACCTTTGGAACCGGAATCCAACGCTCTATCCGATTGAGCTACGGGCGCATCATTTTGTAAAGAAAAGGAATTTATCGAGAGAGTTTTTTAAAGTCAATTATTGTTCGAGAATAAAATGGTTTTGTATTTGTAGATCATTAATTTTAAAACCAATTGATCAGTATAAATCCGTATATTAATTGCCCTCTCCTTCTGTTTCTCTTTTTAAACATAAAAGCGAGAATGATCAAGAGTATGACCAGTTGGCCTCACATATCGATCTGTAATCGAGAGATGGAATTGTCAATATGCTCAGACTTTGTCATTCTGCAAGAAACTTTTTGTAAATACAGAAAAAATGTCATCACCCAAAAAGATTGTTACACAATGACAGCCGAAATAGTTTTAATTTATTTCTCCAAAATTATGGCTGTAATTTAAAATCGATTTACAATGCCAAAATGGATTTTTGCCTGGGAAAAATCATCACCCTTGCCCAAACCAAAATCAACGGCCATAATACCCAATGCCGTATCCAGCCGTATACCGATCCCATAACCCGGGAGTATTTCTTCGATTTCAGATTGGGAATCTTTAAAGTGGTAAGCGCCCCAATCATTAAAAAGGAAAACACGTGTGTTACGCCCCAACAAAAACCGGTATTCCAGGTTCATCCAGGCCGCAATATCGCCGCGGAACTGGTTCTCGCGATAGCCCCGCAATGTGCGCGCACCACCAAACCAGGTAAAATCTGTAAGCTGTAAGCGGTTTCCCTTTACCTGGTTGCCCGTAAGTTGGATGGCAAAAACCTGATTGCGCAGAAGTTCATAAAACCATTTAAAACTTAGCTTCAAAACCTCCACCTGTTCCTGTTTTTTAATATTATCTTCGCGCAATAAATAACCGGGGCCGAAATTTGTTTTTAAGCCCAATGTATAACTATTGCTAAAATAAACACCTTTTCTGGGATTTACGGCATAATCGCGTGTGTCATACTCCAGCCCAATTTCCAGGTTTAATTGTTCGTAGCGTACTAAACGAAAGCGCAAATTGGATAGCGAATCCGGCAGGACAACTTGCCTTTGCAAAGTAGAAATAATTGAGAAATCCGGGCTTATACGCCAGCGTGTATTGAAGCTGCCTTTCCACTCCAGGTAGGTTGTGTCACGGACAGTGCGTTCCAGGCTACCGCCGACATCGATGGGATAGCCCATTATCCAGGGCTCGGTATAACGCAGGAAAAAGTTTTCGGAATCGCGATCGGGTTTTTCCCAGTGAATATCAAGGCTGCGCGCCGTACCAAACAGATTACGGAAAGAAATATCTACCAGCCCTGTAAAATAACCCGCCGAGTTAGAACCAGAGTTTTTTGTCCCGGGAATATAACCGACAACTCCGTCAAAAGTCGTGGCGTTTCCTTCAACCACCTCTAGTGACAAAACATATTTGCCATCTTCACCAATCAGGATGGATGCGGATTTTACATCTTTAAAAATTCCCATGCGCAACAACCGTTGCGGGATTTTTTCTATAATCGATTTTGAATATTGCTGGCCAATACCAATAGGCAATTCACGCAAAATCACAAAATCTTTTGTGTAGGAATTTCCATTTATTTCAATCTGATCGATATATGCGCGCTTGCCTTCTTCTACATGGATATTCAAGTGGGCAAAAAAATCATCACCCTCTTTTTTTATTTCCATTTTACTGATTTGGACCTTTGCAAATACGAACCCGGAATCAGCAGCTAAAGCTAACATTTGGTTAAAGTCGGTTTCAATGGCCTTTTCTGAATAAGGATCGTCTTCACGCACATTTTGTAAATTTTGATAATAAGTCGCCTTTAGGGAATCGCTTATAATGTTTATTTGGCCTACGCGTACAATTTTACCCGGGCTACCCGAAACTATCACATCAACACTGACGGAATCATCTGTAAATGTGTAGCCAATTTTATCGATTTTGGCATAAAGATAACCCAAGGCGTTTAACGCACTGACAATTTTATTTGCATATTTATTGAGGTCATGTGAAGAAAAAATCGCATTTATTTGCAGCCCGGCCGCCTCTTGTAATTCCGAAGAATTTAGTTTCTCAAAATCAGGACTAAACTGAACCTGGGCAACAATCAACGGTTTTGCAGTTTGGGCCTTGCTGTTAGTGCATAAAAACAGAAGTAATACAAAAAGGTATCTCATATTTAAATTTCTCTTTATAACCATAGATAAACGAAAATGGATGCTATTACTTAAAGCGATGGTCCATACAGGCCCAAAAAAAACCATGCCTTAATCATCTTTTAAATTCCTGAATAACCGTATCGTACTGCGCTTTAGAAATATATTTATATAGTTTTAATTTGCCTAAAATCCATCGTGATTTCCATTTTAACCAACGGCTATTGCCTGATGCCCTGATTTTTAAAGGTTTTGGAATCACTGCCGTTAAACGGACAATTTGGCTCAAAGTCAGGTTATTTACATTTTTATTAAAATAATATTTTGACGCCGCCTGCACGCCAAAAACCCCAGGACCGAACTCGATAATATTAAGGTAAAGATGAAAAATCCGGTTTTTGCTTAAAGCCTTCTCCAGACGAAAGGTGATAAACAGTTCACGGAATTTTCTTATAAATGACTTTTCTGTTTAAAGGAAAAGATTTTTAGCCAATTGCTGCGAGATTGTACTTCCGCCACGCGCCAGTTGCCCCTTCTTTAAATTTTTCTCGATGGAGGCTTGCAGCTCGGTCCAGTCGATGCCATCGTGGCCATAAAAATCAGAATCCTCCGTAATACGAACGGCCTTTTTTAGCAGATCGGGAATTTGTTGAAAACGCACCCATTTTTGGCGTAGACGAAATTTTCTACCTGATTCTTTGGCCTGTGCTTTCCGGAATTCAATCAACGCAGTGGTTTTTGGATTTTCATTTTTCAGGTAGTCAACATCCGGAAGGGAAAAGTAAAAAACGGCTGTTGAGAAAATGCCCACGGTAAGGAGAGAAAGAAGAATGTACTTTGGCCGTAAGATTTGTTTTAATTTTAAGTTCATATAAAAAACGGTTTTAATTGTTCGCTAAAAGGGAAAACCCCAAATATTCCACCCGTGTGAATAAAAAGAATATTTTTGCCCGGCAGTTTATTCTGCCCCATCAAACTTAACATCCCGGCACAAGCTTTGATGCCATAAACGGGGTCAAACACAATACCCTCATTGCTCACAAATTTAAGAAGTTGTTTTTCTTCCCAACCAGAAACCTGCCCATAGCCGGCGCCTACAAATCCATCAATAATTTTTATGTCTGCCCTGTTATATTTTAAGGGCAAATTATAACGTGTCGAAAAATCATGCAAAATACCATCAATTTTATTGATAAAAAAGGCCGCATCATCACACACATTTATGGAAATAATTTCAATCGCCGATTGTGCTAAAAGTTTCCCTGCCAAAAGCCCGGCATGTGTACCGCCGCTACCCGTGGCGACAACAATTGTGTCAATCTTTGTGTGCTTTTGTTCCAATTGATCAAGGATTTCAAAAAAACATTTTACATAGCCCCACGCGCCAACCTCGTTGGAACCACCCTCCGGGATTATATAAGCCGGACCGTCATTTTCATCCGCAATCGCCTGCATAATTGCCGCACTGTTTTGATACGCCTCTTCGGTAACGAAGGTAATATCTGCACCGCTCATTTTAGATAATAAAAAATTTCCGGTAATTTGTTTCGGGGCAACACCCTTTAAAACCAGGCTGCATTTTAAACCAAGCCTGCTTGCCGCCAAAGCTGTTGCCCTGCAATGATTGGATTGTACGCCGCCACAGGTGACTATCCTTTTTGCCTTATTTTTTACGGCATCCTTTAATAAAAAATCCAGTTTTCTGATCTTATTGCCGCTAAACTCGATGCCCGTAAAATCATCGCGTTTGATCGATAAATTATAGGCTGAGGGGATCGACAAATTTTTAAAAGTAAGGATGGGCGTCGGTAAATGGCTAAGCCTGAAATGGCTTGGAAAATTCGGTTTTTTCATATTTATATATATTTATCAGATTATCATAAAACAATTTACGATTTCTATCGATAGTTAAGCTTTCTGGTGATTATTTCGCTGTGGCTTCGGTTTACAGAATACTATTTTAAGCGACACCTTGCTTAGGGCGCGGCATATTTATTAGTAGATAATTGTATTCAACAAAAGATTAAAGCCGTGTTGGCAAGAAAAATATTTAATCAAAAAACCGATTATAGTCCACTTAAATTTAAACTTTATAATTAATAAAAAAGTAGCTGTGAGCCCACATCCAATTGAGTCAAAAAACATCGTAGGGATAAATTTAAACTTTCCTCAGTCAATCGATTTTGATGCCTGCGAACCACTGTTTTCATTTTTTAATTTGCTCAATATCCAACATTATTTTATAAAATTACGCCCAAACACATTCAAATCGTTTTCAGAATTTATAAAAAGTAATGGCTTACAGGCATATCTCTATTACGCCCATACGCCTCTCTTAAACAATATTATTTTAAAAGACCTTTATAAAAGCCAACAAATATTTCAACCGCAATTTTTTTGCCGAAAAAATTATTTTAAACAACACCACTCCTGGGGTTTTCCCATTTTCCATTTTGTGGACGACGAGCCTGAGATTTATTCATTTTCTGATGACACCAGCATCATATCGCAAAAACTGGCCCAGCCACAGGACATTGCCGCCCTGATATTATTCCGCGTTGAAGAGGGAAAGTTCAATGCAAAAAACATCATTCAGGAACTGGATAAAAAAGACGGCCAGATAAAGATAAAAATCAAGCCGGGCTTCAAATACAACCTGGTGGTTATCCGCAAACTATTCCTTTATTTTAATAACGGATTGCAATATAAAATAAACATTCATGATGATTTTATATTAAAAACACAGGCGGAAATTATTGGGGAACAGATTGATTTAAGCGTGTTTGACGGCGCTTTTTTAGAGGGTGACGATTTTTTCTCCCTAAATGGTTTTATTACATCCGGCCCCGAAATTACCCGTAATTATAAACGCATATCGAAAAGACAATATAAACACGACCTGGCACATTTCTGGTTAAGTTTTAGCAATGACCATCAAACTAAAAACATCAAAGTATCGCGTATGATCAACACATACATCGATGGAATTCTCATGCCAAAACTTAATTATATCCATAAAAATACACGAATCAAAGCGTCCATCAACAACCCCTATTTTATAAATAATTTAGCGGCGCTCAAGACAACTTTTAATGTGGATGCAGACCAATTTATTTTCCATGAAGATTACAGGCTGCAAACCATAATCAACCTTAAGCGGAATTTAAGTTATAAAAATGCCCATGGGGAGAAACAGCTTTCGATTATTTTTGGAGAATTCTTTAATATTAAGCATAATTTTTCCATTAAAAAGAACTGCCTCACCCAGTTATTAAGTTGTGGCGTAAACCGGGTCTTTTTTAACCATGACACCTCATTTATCGACACACAATTTATCACAGAGAATATTCTTCCAGACCCACAATACACAAATGTTTACCGGATGTGGATCACCTACATCAACAGGATTTCATCCAACCTGCGTGATGGCAAGAGCACGCCCAAAATACTATTGCTCTACCCCGGTTTAGATCAAAATATCAGGGCTTTTAATAACGCCGTAACCGAACTGGAGCAAAGTGCATTTGAGTACGACATAATGGATTTCCAATCATTTATAAATGATACGGTTTGCACACTTGGTGAAAAGCTCATTACTTTTATTGATAAATCCTACCATACCATAATTTTGGCCGGCATATCTAAAATCCCGTTAAAGGCATTAAAAAAGATCAAGAAATTTACCGAGCTGGGTGGCATCGCTTTGGCCTTAGATCATTTGCCATGCACGATCGAAGAACAGGAAGATCAATCAAAACTGGATGAAATTTTAAACAAAACCTGGGTGAGCGATTCCCAATTAAAAGCAACAAGTTGCAAAACAAGTCCCACTGGTGGCAAAGGCCTTTTTCAGCAAGATTATACAAAATTATCACAAATTATCGAAGAGCAGGAAATTGATAAAAAATATCCGGTTTATACCAGCCATAAGCATATTAAAATATATGTGCGTGATTTGGGCAATATGTTGACGGTCCTGGTCAGTAATACAAGCGATACATTGCAGGAAAATGTAATCCTGACCAGCAAAACAACCGGTTCGGTTTATAGCATTTCACTTTATGACGGCCTTTTGTATACCGTCGATTCTGTCGAAACTCATGAGAAATCTTCGTGCATAACTTTGGCGCTGGAAGGAAAAGAATCGTATTTACTACGGATAAATAAGCAAAATCTGCCCGGCCAGGAAAACATTAAAACCATAAACCCCGCCTCTCTAAATATCGAAAACGTGCCTGTCCCTTCAGATGATTGGACGATTATAATAAATGACCAGCAAGAAACCGGCCCGCTCGGTGATAAAAGCAAACAAATTCCCTATGGCTGGCACCCGGTTTTTTATAAAAAGAATATTTTTATTGAAAGGGAAAAACTGCAAAAGACAGCTGTCTTTTTGGAACTTACTGACCTTAATGATTGGTGTACGGTTTATATTAATGATAAAAAAGCAGGAAGCCGCCTCTTCCCTCCCTGGACTTTTGAAATAACCAATTTACTTAAAGTTGGGGAAAATAAAATCGAAATTGAGGTTGGGCACAGGCTCTCTAATTACATGGCGGGCTATACAGATATTACACAAGAAATTGCGCCGGTAGAATCCTATGGTTTATTTGGCCCGGTGAGCCTTAGGATTGAAAACTGATTATTTTTTACTCTTATGAGTAGTAAAATTTTAAAACAGGACATGCCTTATCATAACAGGTAACATTTTACAAGTCCGGGGAACGCCCCTCTGGAGCTAAGGAATCTTTTTTTAATTTATCAACTCCAAATAGCTTTACAGGACAACGCAGAAATCTTTTTTGTTCCAGAAGAACAACCTATTTATAGTATTAAGAACCAGGATTGAAGCGAAGCACTGTAAGTGTGTCCTAAAGAAAGGTTTCTAAAAACCTGAAGAGCCTAGTTTTAATTAAATATTTTTGCCATCACCAATGCACTATTATTTTTTTATTCTTGGGCGCCTTCCAGTATCCATTGCCTGATTCCCCTCAACTCCTCTTCATTGAGTTTATCACGCCCATAACTAAGTGGCGGCATTCTTTCATATCCAAGGTATTGCTTGTCAAAATCCACTGTTAATAATTGATACAAAGTAGAATTTTGAGGATTATATCTATCTATGTCCGGGTCGACTAATAGTAATCGCGGTTCTGTTTTTCCGACACGATGATTAATAAAATTTTCCAGGGTATTATAAAACAATAAATTTGTTGGTGTTCCTGCGTTATGGCATCCAGAACCTATACCACATTTTGCATCAATCATAGGTTGAATATGGCTGTAAAAGCTTATATTTTTTGCTGGAAACACAAAGTCTTTTTCATAAGGCGCCAGCCCTCCATCACTCCAAAACGCCAGAAATAAAATAAAAAACAGCGCAATACCCAAATAAATGATTCTCTTCACAACTAAGTCCTAAAATTTTAATTATATAAAGTAAATTAAAGCATAGACGAAAATACACCTGTCCTAAGGGATAAAGCAATATTTGATTTTTGTTTCTTAAGATAAACTTAATTAATTTTACTATTCCTAAACTATTGATTTAGCTGCGATTACACATGACCAATACCAATAAACGACACAAAGTACTAATTGTTGAAGACCATCACGACATGCTTGTTGTACTCCGCAAGTATCTTGAAGATCAAAATTATGACGTGATTGAGGCCGAGACTGGCGAAACAGGGATTAAACAGTTTGAAGAAGCAAAGCCCGACCTGGTGCTTCTCGATGTAATGCTACCCGGAATCTCCGGGCTGGAAGTGATTAAACTTATCCGGAGTAAACAACAAGAACAGGTATTTGTCCCAATTATCATCATCACTGCAAAAAATGACATCACCGATATAGTTAACGGGTTAGGTACTGGCGCTGATGATTACATTGTTAAGCCTTTTCATTTTGACGAGCTTATCGCACGGATAAAATCGGCTCTAAGACTGAAACAATTAAATGAATTATTGATTAACCAATCTCTTAACCTGGAAAGCGCCAATAAAAAGATAAATGGACTCAATGGAGAACTGGTCTCTAAAAATAAAGAACTCCGGAAAAATATTTACGGGCTGCACTCTTTATTTGAAGTTTCCATGGACTTAAGTTCAATCTTAGAATTAAGTGGTTTGATTAACTCGACCTTATTAACAATAATTGGCCAGTACTCTACAAAAAGCGCCATGTTTATGTTGGCCAACCCAAAGAAAAACAGTCAATTGGAAATTAGTGATTCACGCGGGTTTGATGACAAATTAAAAGATGTTATAGTGCACTACGAAGATACTTTGGTTCAATATTTTATAGAGCGGCCATCACCGATTATTATGGATGAACTAAAAACAAAAATCAATACGTCATCCAGCTTTAACAAATTGGAACATCTCGGAATCAGCCTCATCGCACCCGTTCTTATCAAGAAAAAAGTTGCCGGATTAATTTGTTTTGGCCCGCGTTTAAAGGAAGACCAGTATGAAGAACGTGAAATCCAGCAGATAACAATCTTATCAAATATAATCTCAATCTCTGTTAATAACGCATCGCTGTATAAAGAAGTTGAACAACTCTCTTATACCGACGGTATGACCGAACTTCACAATTACCGCTATTTCAAACTGCGTCTCAAAGAAGAAATCATCCGGCACCAGCGTACAAAAGCGGGATTATCATTATTAATTTTAGATGTTGATTCTTTTAAAAATTTTAACGATACCCTCGGCCACCAGGCAGGGGACAGTGTTTTAAGGCAACTGGGGCGTTTACTAAAAGAAACAGCCCGCGAAAACGATATTGTCGCTCGATATGGTGGTGAAGAATTTGCTATTATATTGCCAACCGTTGATCAGGAAGGTGCCATGATCCTTGCGGAACGTATCCGTGAGAATGTTGAAAAAACACCATTTGACGGCGAACATGTACAACCCAAAGGAATGCTTACCGTGAGTATTGGCGAGGCCTCACTGACAGACGATAGTGATTTTGACGAGCTGATCCGTATGGCAGACCTTGCCCTCTACAGTGCAAAAGACAATGGAAGAAACCAGGTCTGTAGCTATAAACCAGAAATGAACGAAACTAAATGAAAATTGGAATTACGTGTTATCCAACCTACGGTGGCAGTGGTGTTGTAGCAACAGAACTTGGAATTAAGTTAGCAATGATGGGCCACAAGATTCACTTTATATCTTATGCCCTGCCTTACCGCCTCGGCAACTTTACCACAAACGTATTTTTTCATGAAGTCGATGTGTTACGCTATCCCCTGTTTGAATATCCACCATACTCACTCTCTCTGGCGCATAAAATGGCCGAAGTAATTGAACATGAAGAACTGGATATTTTACATGTTCACTACGCCATACCACATGCCACAAGCGCGTACCTGGCCAAAGAAATAATCGAAAAAAAAGATTTTAAGTTTGTAACAACCCTGCATGGAACAGACATCACCCTGATCGGTTCGGACCCTTCTTATACAAAAATTGTTGAATTCTCCATCGAAAAAAGTGATGGGGTTACGGCCGTATCAAAATATCTTGCGGATAAAACCTATAACACGTTTAATATTAATAATGAAATCCAAGTCATACCAAATTTTGTTCCGGATAAGTTTTTAGAGCTGGATATATCAAAAAAAGGTAAATCGTGTTTTAAAAGAAATGGCGAAACTATTTTAACGCATATTTCAAATTTCAGGGAATTAAAACGTGTGGGCGACCTTGTTTATGTAATGGAGAAATTGCTCAAGAAAAACAATGTACGCCTTTTAATGGTTGGTGACGGCCCCGAACGTGTAAAAGTTGAACAACTTTGCCGGGAGCTGGACCTTTGTGATTATATCACTTTTCTTGGCAAGCAGGAAATGGTGGAAGATGTGTTGCTGGCCACAGATGTTTTTTTACTGCCAAGCGCAGAAGAGAGTTTTGGCCTGGCCGTATTAGAAGCTTTGGCCTGTGGCGTGCCATGTGTTACAACAAACGCAGGGGGCTTGCCCGAAGTTAATATCCATGGGGAAACAGGTTTTAATGTGGAAATCGGCGATATTGACGCCTTCGCCGAACATGTTGAAATGATCATCCGTGATAAAGCCCTGATGAAAAAGTTTGCGCTAAATGCCAGGGAATTAGCTTCAACAAAATATAATTCTAACAAAATTGTGCCCCAATATCTTGACTATTATAATAAAGTCCTGGCTTGATATTTTAGGTAGAAACAAAAAATCGTGGAAAATAAACCGCTCATAATAACCCACCGTGGCCGTGCCGACCACATCTTCGCGGAAAACACCATCGAGGCCTGTGAGCTTGCCCTGGAGCAAGGGGCAACAGCCTTAGAAGTTGACGTACGCTTTTGTGGAAGCGGCGAACTGGTCGTTTTTCATGACCTGTTAATAAACCGCATGACAAACAAAGCCGGAATGTTATTTTCAACATCGCTAAATGAATTAAAAAAATTGCCCCTTGTAAGCACAAATCCCAAACCTACTTTCACACCGACCTTAAAAGAATTTATTGACCATTTTAAAAACACTGTGCCAATCAACCTGGATGCAAAAGTTTTTACACCGATTGCCGGCCAATTTGCAAAGTACATTGTCCGCGCCATTAAGGCATCCGGTTATCGCGAACAGTTTTGGGTTTCCTCATTTAACCCCGTTTTTTTACGCACCGTTAAATACTGCAGCGAGGACATAAAGACCGGTTATCTCTTTCAAAAATTCAATCTTCTCCGAAAATTATCTAACCCCTTCTTTTTTGTTGACTACTGGCATCCTGAAATTGCAATCATTGATGATAAATTTATAGAGATTGCAAAAAAGAACGGAAAAGAACTTTTTGTTTGGACTGTAAATGAGCCGGAAGAAGTAAATCATATTTTAAAATATGATTGTATAAAAGGGGTAATTAGCGATTTCCCGCATAAGATTAATAAATACTTTGGTCAGAATCCGGCCAAATAATATAAATATTGAAACTTCCTCTAAATAAAGGGAAAGACAGCCGAATATTAAGTCACTTGAGTCCTAACCCCAATGGAGTGAATTAATATGCATGATGCAGTTCAGGAATACAATCCAAACTACAGGCCAGACCTGGAAGATATAAGTACGCTTCCCCCGCAAATTTCTGAAATACTTTACGAAAAAGAATTGCAAACGGATATTCCTAAATTTCATGTTGTATTATTTGACGATAGCGATCATACTTATGATTATGTCATTGAGATGCTGATGGCAATTTTTGGCCATAACAGCAGCACGGCCTTCCAAATGGCTTGCGAGGTTGATGTACTTGGACGGGTGGTTGTTTATACTTCCAACAAAGAACATGCCGAGATGAAACGCGACCAGATTATTAATTATGGCGCTGATTGGCGTTTAGACCACAGTGTGCATTCCATGCGTGCCAGTATTGAGCAGGTAAACCAGGATATAGATTTACAACAATAATTTTATTTTTCCACCAGACTATAGTTACCAAAAAAAGCTTATGTAGCGGCGAACAATATTCGCCTTAACCGCAAACACAACTTCACTGTCTTTTTCAACAATCCCGCGAATAAACAATCTTGCCATTCTTAATTGTCCGATCAACATGGTTAATGCCATAATGATATGCCAGGTAATTTAAGTTGGGAATATCCAGCACAGCAAGATCGGCTTGTTTACCTACCTCGATTGAACCAATCTTTTCCTCAAGTTGGATGGCTTTGGCGCCCGTAATTGTTGTTGCCCAAAGCAATTCGTTTGGAAGCAGTTTCAGCTTTAATGCCCCAATTGTCCACATCAATTGCATATTTTGGGTGGTGGAACTACCCGGATTGAAATCCGTTGCCACAGCTATTTCACAACCGGCATCACGCATTTTACGTGCGGGGGCATAACCTTCTTTTCCCAGGAAAAAAGTTGTTCCCGGTAATAAAACGGGTATAACATTGGCCGCTGCCATTTTACGAATGCCGTCATCTGAGATTTTTAGCAGATGGTCTGCTGAGATCGCTTTTACTTCCGCCCCAAGTTCTGCCCCGCCAAAGGCAAAAAGCTCGTCGGCATGTAACTTAGGGATAAGATTATGTTTTTTACCGGCTTGTAAAATCTCCCGGCTCTCATCCACAGTAAAAACACCCTTCTCACAAAACACATCACAAAATTTGGCCAGATTGTTTTTTGCAACCAATGGAATCATTTCTTCTATTAGCAGGCGTATATATTCTTTTCGATTATTTTGATATTCATCGGGAATTTCATGCGCGCCCAAAAAGGTAGCGACCAGGTCAAGATCAAGCTCTTCATCCAGCTCGCGGATTATCTCCAAAGACTTAATCTCATCTTCGGTGGAAAGTCCATAACCGGATTTTGCTTCTATGGTCGTGGTGCCATACTCAAAAAAAGTTTGAAGCCGCTTTCGGGTTATTTCCTTTATCTCATCTTTGCTGGCTTCACGGAAACGGCGGACACTGTTGCGGATGCCCCCTCCCGCCTCGGCAATTTCTTCATACGATTTGCCCTGCACCCGCATGATAAATTCATCTTCACGGGTTTTCCAAAACACCGGATGCGTGTGGCTGTCTACAAAACCAGGTAAGACAGTTTTTCCACTGCAATCAATTTCCTGGTCGGCTGAAATTGTTTCACCGCCCTCTTCAATAATTTTTACAATTGTACCGTCTTCGATCAACAGACCTAGCTTATTGAATTCTTTAACCGTGCCAAATGGTGCCGATGTATCGGGTGTATATAATTTTGAGATATTTTTTAAATAAAGCGATGCCATATTAATTCCTTTTAATCATGATATTTTTACAATGTGCAAAGATAATCAAAAAATAAACATCGCCCCTAAATAAAATTAAATCCATTTGTTCCGCGTCAGTAGGCTTTAGGCAGAGTATATAAATCCCGCTCAAGTTATGAAATGCTAAATTTTCTCCAAAAACTTCAGATCAAATCAATTATTTGATAAAGCGAATTGACAATAGATATTTATACGGTTTTCCCTGCGCCACTTGTACAGCATTATAAACGGATGCAAAGGCCGCGTACCAGCCGATAATCATTAAAGAAAACAATCCAACCCCGACAACAATCAGCAAAGCCGAAGCAAAAAGATAAATAGAAATACTGATCTGAAAATTCAACACATCTCTTCCATGCCTGTCCATTTCCAGGTAATCATCTTTTTTTGCCAGCCAGATCATCAACGCTATTACAATAATGGGAACAAAACTGCTAAGATGCAGCAGGATCAGCCAAAACCTTGGCGCTATATCATTTTTTTCTTCCAGTTTTAAGTCTAAAATTTTATTTATCATTCTTATTGTAGATGCCCTGGGCTGGACCTTTCCGTTTTCTATACGTTGTAAACTACGCACATTTATCGAACACTTCTCAGCAAGTTCTTCCTGTGTTAATCCTGATTTTTTACGGGCATCTAAAACTGTTTTTCCAAAATCCGGTTGTTTCATAATTTTTCTCCAATAAAAGACAAGCAAAGCTTACAAAGAGAAATTACAATGGGCAACAGCTTTAACACGGCATATACCCGACGTTGTAAAAAAATCTAAAAAAACCATATAACATAAAATTTTTTAGAATTCTACTATTTCCCTTTGTATATTTAGTACCTATTTATCTTTTATTATGATTTAACTTTTTGAGGAGCACTAATGGGAAACTGGAATTGGGACATCGCAAACGAAGACGCGCTTCAACGCACAATAAAAAGATGTCATGAAAAACAAATTGTCCTGCCAACCTTTGAAGAATTAAAAAGACCTGAAACCATTCCGGCCGATATTCAGGAAAAACTAAAAACCATTTCCTTCAATGAACTTAACCCGGCCAACCTGTTCCGCATCAATTGGTGTAATGATGAACAAACAGGCCAAATCGGCGATGCAAACTATTTTGAAATCCCATCCGAAATCACCGGTGTTAAAGCGCAGATTATCGGGCTGGTAGGCAAACATTTCCCTACCGGTGCGCATAAAGTGGGCGCAACCTATGGCTGCCTGGCGCCTTACATGGTTACCGGACGTTTTGACCCGGAATACCATAAAGCGGTTTGGCCATCCACCGGAAATTACTGTCGTGGCGGTACGTTCAATTCCGCTTTACTTGGCGTGCACCCTGTGGCCATCCTCCCGGAGGAAATGAGTAAAGAACGCTTCGAATGGCTTAAGGACTTTGGCGCAGAAATCTATGCCACACATGGTTGCGAAAGTAATGTGAAAGAAATTTATGATAAATGCCACGAGCTCGAAGCCGAGGGCGATGAATACCTGATCATGAACCAGTTTGACCAGTTTGGCAATCCCATCTGGCATTATGAGGTTACCGGTTTCACCATCGAGAAAGTGTTTAACACGATTAAATCAGGCAATCAACGCTTAAGTGGCTATGTAAGCGCAACCGGTTCTGCCGGGACCATTGCCGCCGGGGACTATCTTCGAAATAATTTCCCACTTATAAAAGTAGTTGGATCCGAAGCATTGCAATGCCCCACGCTTTTAATGAATGGCTTTGGCGGCCACCGCATGGAAGGGATTGGCGATAAACACGTGCCCTGGGTGCATAATGTTAAAAATACAGATGCGGTTTGTGCCATCGATGATGAAGACCCTTTACGCATTTTACGATTGTTTAATGAAGCGGCCGGGCAGGATTGGCTGGCTAAACAAGGCATAACAAAAGATGTAATTGAAAAGTTGCCATTGCTGGGCATTTCAGGAATTTCCAATATGATCAGTGCGATTAAAATGGCAAAATTTTATGAGATGAACGAGAACGATGTCATCTTTACCATTTTTACAGACTCGGTGGAAATGTATCATTCCCGTCTTGAAGAAATGAACGGCGAATGGGGCACATACAACGCACAACAAGCGGAAACAGACTGGACTGCCGTCATCAAAAAACAAGGTATAGACTATTTTAAGGACTTGACTTATTATGATAAAAAAGCCATCCATAATTTAAAATATTTTACCTGGGTGGAACAGCAAGGCAAAGATGTGGAAGAATTAAATGCCCAGTGGTACGATGAAGATTATTGGCCGGAACGTTTTTCAGTGGTCTCAAAATGGGATGAATTGATTAAAGATTTTAACAAAAAAGTAGCTGAGTTGGGTTAACCAGGTAAAATGGATTAAAGAAAAGTTATCTCCAAATCCTTTACTTTTTTAAAATCCTGATCCATCGTAACAATATTAAGATTAAAATATTTTGCAATTTGGTATTGGTACAAATCGTCAAAATCTAAATTAAGGGAATCAGCGGAGGAAGTTAGCATTAAATACTCAGAACTTGGTAAGTTTAAAATATGTACCTGAGATAGAACATCTTCAATAAAAGAAATAAATGCATCAACTCTCTTATACCGGAAAAGAATAACGCCTATTGAATGGAGAGAAAAATCAGAAATGTAGATTTTTCCATTTGCAGAAAGAAGAAAGTTTTTACACGTTGTACTCTTTTCCTGATTAAGTAAAATTTCAAGAAAGATATTTGTATCGAGGAGATACATTAGCGCCAGTTTAATGATTTATGTTGTAAGTCAACAGAATTATACTTTTGGGATAAATCAGCCAAACCGCCTTCCCAGGAAAAATTAAATGAGAGATTTTTATTAGTGGAAGTATCGTGTTTTTGAACAATTGAATCAATGTACGCCAAGACTTCCGGAAGTAATTTTGGAGGAATTTTTCTTAATTTCTTATTTATGAGTTTGGTATCCATTGTAGCCTCTTTATTTTAGACTCAGACTTAAGATAAACGCAATATGTGTGAATTACAAGATTAGAAATATAAACCTGTCCATTCGGATTCGTGAGAACTATGAAAACTAAAATCAGCAACACCTGGATCTGCCAGGTTGAGAACAAAACCATAAAACCCGTTTTTGGGGATATCATTATAAACGATGGCAAAATTGAACAGATCATTCCCAAAGATCATCGCCATTTTATTAATTCCCCAATTGAAAAATCCAATGACCCAGCTATTTTAGATGCCGCCGGACGTGTGACCACCTTGCCCAATGTGAATTTTCACGAACACTTTTATTCACGTCTGGCAAAAGGACTGAACCTTACCGGGCCTATGGACAGCTTTATCCACATTTTGGAAAACTTGTGGTGGAAGCTAGATCTAAAACTGGATGAACAGATGGTAAAGGCCAGTGTGCAGATGGGCGCTTTGGAATCGATCCGCAGTGGTGTTACCTATACTTTTGATCACCACGCCTCGCCCAACTTCACAAAAGGCAGCCTTGCAGTTATTGGCGATACCCTTAAAAATTTTAATCTGCGCGGCGTTCTTTGTTTCGAGACATCCGATCGAAACGGCGGGCAAAAAGCCAGTGATGCCTTGAGTGAAAACACTGAATTTTATCTTAATCACACAGATGAAAACCTGAAAGCGATGATGGGCTTGCACGCCTCCTTCACGATTTCGGACAAAGTTTTAAAACAGGCCGCGGAAATAATTAAAAATAATAACCTGGGTATTCATATTCATTTGTGCGAAGGGTTGGCCGACCGGGAAATAAGCCAATCACGCTATACTGAACTGCCCACTCAGAGATTAAAAAAACTTGGCCTGATCAATGAAAAAAGTATCCTCTCACATGGCATCCACCTGGATAAAACGGATCGTGATTTAATGGCAGAATTTGGCGCTGCGGTGGCTTATAACCCTGATTCCAACATGAACAATGCGGTGGGCTTACCGGATTTTGAGAAAATGCCGGATTCTGTCCCGATTATCACAGGAACGGACGGGATGCATGCCAATCCGGTTAAGAGCCTCAAACAACTCTTTCTGCTTGAGCGGCACAACGGACGGTCCTTTGATGCCGTTTTTCCCCGGTTTCAAAAAATTTATTTTGACCAGCTGGATTTTGTAAAAAAATATTTCCCGGATTTTTCTTCTTTACAAATGAACGATCGGGCCGATTTTATAATCTGGGATTATGTGCCTCCCACGCCAATTACAGACCAAAACTTTTGGGGTCACTATATTTACGGCATCACCGAACGTCCGGTTCATTCCGTTGTACAGCAAGGTGGTTTTTTGATGAAAAATTTCCAGTTTATAAATCTTGACGAAGAGATGATTAATAAAGATATTTACAAACAGGGCAAGCGCTTGTTTGAAATTTTTTAATATTGCTAAAAAAAAACGGGTTGTCATCCTGTAAGGATCTTTTTTGATATAGAAATATTATTCTTTTCTTGCATAGGATTTTTCAGAATGACAATTTCTACAGAAGGGATGTTGAATCAAGTTCAACATGACGACTTACCGACATTCCGAACTTGATTCGGAATCGAAAACAAAAAAACAGGTATCTTAAATATTGAAAATATTATTATGAAAAAAAACTTCTCGCTCATCGGTAAAAACATCATCCGGCAGGACGGCCTGGAAAAAGTAACCGGCCAGGCAAAATTTGCCGATGACTATACTTTTGCCAATCAATTAACGGCGGTGATGGTACGCGTTCCGGTTGCCCACGCAACAATCAACGCCATTGATTACGCGGCTATTGAAAATGATCCTGCTCTGACGGCCATCGTGGATGCTACGGATATTCCCGGCGCAAAAAAGATTGGCGCGATCCGCCAGGACCAGCCCATTTTCGCCTATGATAAAATCTGCACCCATGGCGATGTTGTGGCCATGCTAGTTGGTGAATCTCATGATGCCTTGCTTGCCCTGCGTGACAAAATAAAAATTGATTATACGGAATTGCCTGTCCTCTCAGACCGTACCAAAGCCCTGGATAAAGACGCGCCAATCATCCATGAACAATACGAAAATAATGAGATTGTCCATTACCCGTTGCGCAAGGGCGATGTGGAAACCGGCTTTAAAAACAGCGACCATATCATCGAGCAAACCTACACCACGCCGCTTATTGAGCATGGATATATCGAGCCGGAAGCGGTGACCGCCATTCTCCGCGAAGGCAACAAAGGCGTTCAAATTATAGGCAGCATCCAAAATCCCCATACCACGCAAAATGTAGTGGCCGCCGTATTGGGCTGGCCATTGGCAAAAGTACGCATCCAACAGGCGGAACTGGGCGGTTCGTTTGGCGGCAAAGACGATACGATGAATGTGCTTTCGGCAAGGGCGGCTGTGGCGGCGCTTAAAACCGGACGGCCTGTAAAAATCCGCTACAACCGCGAAGATTCGATCCTCGAATCCTATAAACGCCATCCTTATACCATGCATTATAAAGTGGGCTTTAACAACGATGGCAAATTGCAGGCAATGAAGATTGACATAATCGCCGATGGTGGCGCCTATTCTTCGATGAGCCCCTTTGTTACCTGGCGTACAGTGGTGCAGGCAACCGGCCCTTACGAGGTTGAGAATGTCTGGACGGATGTCCGCGCCGTATATACCAACAATCCGTATACGGGCGCTTTTCGTGGATTTGGTTCACCACAGCCCATTTTTGCGCAGGAATCTTTGATGGACGAAATCGCTGTCCGTTTAAATATGACACCCGACGAAATTCGAAGAATTAACGGTTTCAAGGCCGGATCGGTTACGGCGAGCAACCAGGTTTTAAAAGACCATGACGTCAATTTACTGACAGTGATGGACACCGCCATAGAAAAATCCGCTTTCCGGAAAAAATGGCGGGCCAACCGGCAAAACAATCTTGCTAAAGAAAAAAGTTTTACCATTGATGAGGAAAACCTTTTTCTGAATAAAGATGATTTTGTTGATCCCCAAAATGTAATTAAACGTGGCATTGGCCTGGCGGTCAGTTTCCGTGGCAGTTCATTAGGCGCGGAAGGCATCGATGCGGCGGCGGCATATCTTTCCGTTCAAAAAGACGGTTCGGCTTACCTGTTATGCGGCCTGGCGGAAAATGGGCAAGGCCTGCGTACCACCTATTCGATCATCACGGCAGAAGTTTTGGGAATGGACATAGAAAATATTTTTTATCTGGAGCAGGATACCGGCCTGATCGCCGATTCCGGGCCAACCGTGGCATCGCGATCCACCATCATGGGCGGCGGCGCGGTAAAGGATGCCGCGGATAAAATAAGAAAACGGCTGGAAGATATTTTAAAACCCGAATGGAAGTTAACGGATTCGGACGAATTGGTTTTTAAAAACAATAAAGTGCAGAACCCCAAAAACAAATCTCAGGAAATGCGCTTTGGTGATCTGTGCAAACTGGCCAACAGCAAGGGCGTCAGCCTTTCGGTGATCGGCTGGAACAAAGGCCCGGATGTGGGCTGGGAAGAAGAAACCGGACAGGGCGACGCTTATTTTACCTATGTCTATGGCTGCCAGCTTGCCGAGGTTGCCGTAAATACCGTCACGGGTGAGGTAGCCGTGGAACGCATCATTGCCGTGCACGATCCCGGCACAGTGATCAACAAAATGGGCGCCGAAGGGCAGGTTTACGGCGGTGTTACCCAGGGCGCGGGTTTCGGGCTGTGGGAGGAGATCAGCACGCATGAAGGCATGCCGCGCGAATTAAATTTGGATGAATACCTGGTGCCGACCAGTAAAGATATTGGCGAGATTATCCCGATCTTTGTTGAGGGAAAAGATAAATATGGTCCGTGGGGCGCAAAATCCCTGGGCGAGCCAACGCTGGAACTTACAGCCGCCGCCATCGCCAACGCTATCAGTAATGCCACGGGAAAACGCTTTTTTAACCTGCCACTCAATCTGGAAGAGCTGCTTTTGAACCGCAAACTGCACAAAGAAGATTTACAGAGGGGGAGCTTATAATGATTCCCGAACTTCAATTCTCCCGGCCTAAAACAATCCGAGAAGCACTAAATCTTTTAGCCACGCCCGGGCAGAACAACCGCATCCTGGCTGGCGGCACCGATGTGATTACCGGCATCCAGATGGGTTCAAAACGTTTTAGTAGGATTGATTTGCTGATCGATATAAACCAAATCCCGGAACTCAAAACGATTACCGAAAATAAGGCCCATATTATCATCGGCGGCAATGTTACTTTTACGGAACTGATTGAAAACCCAATCGCGCGGCAGAAGCTGCCCTTGCTTGTAAAGGCCGCCTCGACCGTAGGCAACCTGCAAATCCGCAACCGGGCAACCCTTACCGGTAATTTTGTAAACAACGCGCCCTGTGCAGATTCCGTACCGCCCTTGCTGGTCTATGATGCACTCATAAAAATTGAATCACAAAACTCCGGACGGGAACTGCCCTTGCAAGATTTTTTAACGGGCACTTATAAAACTTTGATTAAACCCAACGAGCTTGTCACCGAAATAAGAATTCCAAAAGCAGACACAGAGTTACGTGGTGATTTTTACAAACTGGGCCGACGTAAAAGTGTTGCCATCAGCCGCATTTCCCTTGCCGTACTTGCCCAAATTGAAGAGGACAAAATCAAAGAAATTAGAATTGCCAGCGGCGCTGTTACACCCATTGGTGAGCGTTTCCCTGATTTAGAAAAATGGGCGAACGGGCAAAAAATTTCTGATGAATTATTAAAATTACTTGCAAAAAAGATGGCCGAAAAAATTACCAAGGCCAATGGCCTGCGTTGGAGCAGCACATACAAAATACCGGTTTTACAGCAAACGTTTTATCAGCTATTGAAAAAGGTAACAGATTAGGATTATTCTTAAAAATCAAATATTGAAACATTTGTCATTCTGTGCAGAGTTGTACGAAATGAAGAATTTAACAGACAATAGGATTCTTCGCTACACTGTATTTCCCTCAGAATGACAGTCAACACTAACTAAACAGAACAATAAAACATGCCCAAAATAACTTTTAACCTAAACAACAAAGATATAACCATCACCACCGCATACAATCGCCGCCTGCTCGATGTGCTGCGTGAAGAACTTGGCCTGACCGGGACAAAGGAAGGCTGTGCCATCGGTGAGTGTGGCGCCTGCACAGTTTTGCTGAATGACCAGGCCGTTAATTCCTGCCTGCTGTTAATCGGCCAGGTGGAAGGGCAAAATGTTTTAACCATCGAAGGCCTTTCCACCAAGGGAGAATTGCATCCTGTGCAGAAAAAATTCCTGAAGCATGGCGCGGTTCAATGCGGCTTTTGCACACCGGGGATGATCCTGTCTGCTCATGCCCTCCTTCATAAAAATCCTTCCCCGAAAGAAGAGGAAGTTAAAGAGGCAATTACAGGTAATCTTTGCCGTTGTACCGGTTATAAGCAAATTATCGATGCTGTTATGGATGTAACAAAAGGCTAAAGGGTAGACTATATCTATTATTATGTGTTTATTCGTCACAATCATCAGATTGAAATTGAAGCATCCTGTTAAATCTTTGAAATCTAAGCACTGATCAACGAATGTCCAATTTAGAAATAAAAAACAAGCTACTGTTGCGGCGAACATTGTACACTTCTAAAAGTATGGCGCCAGGCAGATAAGTTTATGAAACGACTTTTATGTCTTCGATCGAATTAAAATCCTGCAAAACCTGCGGGAAATTACATGTCCAATACTTTTTTGAAATTTTTTTATTCTTCTTTATTTCACGTAAAGATTGTGACGTCTGGGCGTTTAAAATGTCTCGTGCCACATTGGGGGAGAATAAAATGGGGTGGCCATTTTTTGCCTGATATGTGGGTTGGAGCCAATCGTATTTATCATCCAATTCACTTATAAAGTCAAAATAAAATTTGGCGGGAAGTGTGGGCTGGTCAACAAAATGATACAAAACCCAGGCATTTTTTTCTAAAGCCTGCAAACCTGTTTGGAGAGAGCTAAACATCCCTTTTTGATAATCGGGGTTGAAGCTCCAGATTATCTTTTTATTTTCAAGATGCGTTTGTCCGTTTAAAAAAGTTTGGGTTTCTTTTTGAATTTTTTCAGATTCATGCCCCGTTACAACCACAATTGATTCACACACAGAAGCAAGTTTTTGAATGATGCTTCCCAGAAAAGGTTTTCCTTTAAAAGCCATCAGCGCCTTTAGTTCCGTCATCCGGCTGGACAATCCTGCACTTATAATAAGACCATTTATTTTAGGGTGATTATTCATCTGATAATATTTTTTTCCATTCCGCGCCAGATTTTGCTTCTGGAACAGAATTCCAGCGCTCCAAGCTCTGGGAATCTTTAAGCCCGTTACCGGTAAACAGCAGCATACATTTTTGTGCTGAAATGGTCGAATCCGATTCCCTCAACTTTAAAAATCCGGCCAGGGCAGCGGCAGCGGCGGGTTCAACTAATATGCCCATATCTTGTGCAGCCATTTTTTGCGCCGCGCTGATCGCATCGTCGGAAACACGAAGAGCCTTACCGGAACTCTTTTTGATTGCATCCGCGGCCATGTATAAATTTCTTGGTGCACCGGCATGGATGCTATCGGCCTTGGTGTGGGCTGGTTTATAGTTGAAAATACCCTCTTCAAAATAACGTACGATTGCATCACTGCCTTCTGCCTGCACGGCAATGAGTTGTGGGATTTTGTCTATCCAGCCCAGGTTGAGCAAATCTAAAAAACCTTTATATATGCCAGATAAAATGACACCATCGCCCACAGGGATAAATATCAAATCGGGCAAGTTGCCTTTCAAAGAGATAAAAATATCAAATGCCCCGGATTTTTTGCCTTCGATGGTTAAAGGGTTTAGTGCGGTGTTGCGGTTATACCAACCTTTTTGCTTCGTGATTTCCAGATTAAGGTCAAAGGCTGTATCGTAATCCCCATCCACTAAATACAAATTAGCCCCATAGGCCTGGATTTGTAACCGTTTTGCCGTGGGAATGTTTTTTGGCACAAATACATGGCTCTTTAAACCAAGCCGCGCGCAAATCCCGGCAAGCGAGGAGCCGGCGTTCCCGGTTGAAGCCATTGTGATTTCCTTGATGCCAAGTTCCAGGGCTTTTAGGGCAACAAGCGATGTGGCGCGGTCTTTATAAGAAAATGTCGGGTTGCGTGTATCGTCAAAAACTAAAACATCCTGTCCGTTAATGCCCATTTTTAGAACAGGGTTGGAGGATAATCGCAGTTTTTCCAATAGAGATGCCCGGGTTGCAGATAATGAACTTAAAGGCCAATATTGCGGATATGCCCAAAAAGCACCCGGTATATTTTTTAAAATATTTTCCCGGGAAAGTTTGGATTTTATAAAATCTAAATCGTACTCAACCTGCAAAACGCCTTTTAAAGGTTTGTTTTTCTTTGCCATTCCACAGCTTGGGCAGAGATACTTATTATCTTTTTCAATCTCTTCGGGTGTGTATTTTTTATGGCAGTTAAAACAAGCGTATTGATAGTGCATCTCTTTTTCCTCTAATGAATCTTGTGAAATCTTTCGGCAAACCATGGATGCTATCGCTCGAAGCGATGGCATCCGTCCTCCCACTTCGCCATGCCCCGATCATGAATCAGCCGTATTCGTCATTCCGTCCCGCCGATGGCGGGACCGGAATCCGTAGCTGCGCAAGCCCACCGTCATTCCGAACTTGGTTCGGAATCCCTTGATGCGATAGCCCAAGTTGTTTTTCTCTCGTTTGAGGGATTCTGAGGCAAGCTCAGAATGACGGGACTATTCGGCATCCGTCTCTGCAAAAGCCCAAACCCCGGTTGGATTCTGAGACAAGCTCAGAATGACGCAGGCTGTTTACGAGACCTTCCAGGTTTCCAAAACCTGGAAGGTCTTGAAACCCGGAAAAGAATGAATGGCCTATAAAACGCTACATCGTCAGCGCCATAATGGCTTTAGCTGTATGCAAGCGATTTTCGGCCTCATCAAAAACGATGGATATGTCCGGGTTGTCTAGGATTTCATCGGTCACCTCGTTGCCACGGTCCGCCGGCAGGGCGTGCATCAGCTTTACATTTTTATCAGCCAGTTTGATGCGCTTCTCATCGCAAATCCAGCTTTTGTACTTCGCTAAATTTTCCGCCATTTCTTTTTTGCAGGCTTCTTCATTGTCCAGATATTCCTGCACACCATAGTGGCCAAATCCGCCCCAGTTTTTTGGGATGACGATATGCGCGCCTTCAAAACCCTCGTCCATATCATTGGTAAAACGGATACTGCCGCCACTGGCCTGCGCGTTTTTCTCGGCTTGGTCGATTATATTTTGGCTTAAAGGAAATTCCTTCGGATGGGCGATGGTCAAATCAATGCCATAACGCGGAAAAAGGAGAAGTTGGGTTTGAGGCACGGAGAGCGGCTTGGAATGCGTATCGGCATAGGCCCAGGAAACGGTTACTTTTAACCCTTTAGTGTTTCGGCCAAAATGTTCAAAAATAGTCATCTGGTCGGCCAGGCCCTGGAACGGGTGGTAAATATCATCCTGCAGGGACATGATCGGTTTTCCGGAATAGGCGGCCATCTCATTAAGATATTCATTGCCGATGCCATAAAAACAATTACGCGATGCGATGCCATGCCCCATGCGCGACAAGATAATCGCCGTGTCTTTGGGCGCTTCACCATGGGAAAGTTGCATTTTGTCGGCGGTTAAATCATGCGCGTGCCCGCCAAGCTGTGTCATCCCGGCTTCCATGGAGTTGCGGGTGCGGGTGGATTGCTCAAAGAAAATCATGAACAGGGTTTTATCGCGTAAATAGCGGGTCGGCTCTTCCAGAGCGAATTTCTTTTTTAAATCGAATGCCGTTTCAAAAACCGTGTCCAGTTCTTGTTTGTCCCAATCATCGCATGTGAGAAAGTGTTTTCCTTTTAAATTTGATACCATTATTTTTACTCCTTTTATGTTTGTCGTTTTCCATGTTCCGTCATTCCGTCCCGCCACTGGCGGGATCGGAATCCATTCGTCCTGCCACAATTTCCTCTAAAACTTCATACAAAAATAGGCATAAAACGCCGAGGCCTTAACCAAATGTTCAACTGGTACTTTTTCATTGGGGGCGTGGGCAAGCACCTCATTGCCGGAGCCAAAGCCAATTACAGGAATGCCGTGCAGACCATTGATGGCAATGCCATTGGTTGAAAAGGTCCACTTGTCCACCTTGGGTTCTTCCTCAAAAAGGGATTCGTAAACTTCCACGCCTTTGCTGATGACCGGATGGTCTTCTTCCAGTTTCCAGGTCGGGAAGTATTTTTCCATGCCATATTTTTTGCCGGTAAAAGATTCCACATCATAATGCAGCACCTCTACTTTGCCATTCAACTCTTTTACGATTTCTTCGATCTGGCTCACGGCCAGTTTTTTATCTTCACCCCAGGTCAGGCGGCGGTCCAGGTGCATATAACAATAATCGGAGACGGCGCATAAAGATGGGCTGGTCGATCTGATTTCTGTAACGGCCACAGTACCCTTACCGAGGAAAGGATCCGGTTTTAAATTTTCGTTGAGTTTTTCAATTTCCAAAGCGGCTTTGGAGGCCATATAAATAGCATTTTTACCACGCTCGGGTGCTGAGCCGTGCGATGAAACGCCGTTGAAAGAAATACCAATTTCCATGCGGCCACGATGCCCACGATATATATTAAGGTTCGTCGGTTCGGTTACAATCACACAATCCGGTTTCAGGTTTTCTTCTTCGATGATGTATTTCCAGCACAAACCATCGCAATCCTCTTCCATGATTGAGCCGACAAAATAAACAGTAAGATCATCGGGTACGCCAAGTTCTTTAATGATACGCCCGGCTGTGATAAATGCTGCCGGACCGCCCTTCTGGTCCACGGTCCCGCGACCATGAACAAAACCATCTTTTATTTCCCCGCCAAGCGGATCAAAATCCCAATTATCCAGATTGCCTATGTCAACCACATCGATGTGCCCGTCTATGGCCAGCACTTTTTTGCCGTTGCCAATGCGCCCGATAATGTTGCCCAGCCCGTCGATGCGCACTTCGTCAAAGCCTGCTTCCTCCATCAGCCCTTTGATTTCTTCGACCACACTTTTTTCGTTCAAACTGAGTGATTTGTGTTTTATTATTTTTGAAAGATTTTCTGCCGTATATTTTTCATATTTGCGGGCAAGTTCGTAAATTTGTGCAGATAGTTCCATGGTTCTCCTAACTTTAAGTTTTGATAAAAAATCAGGTAATAAAATACAAAATTATCTTTAAATATCTAAGAAAAAAATGACAACTTTTTTGTAACCTCGCAACACAGAACAAGTGCATAAATTATATCTGTCATTCTGTAAGAATCCTTTTAAATTAATCCATAACTGTTTGGAAAAAGATGATTGCGTCCTTAAATTTGTGTAAAAAGGCAAATATGTGAAAAATTGCCATGTCCTTCCTAAATTTAGTTTGACCAAAAAAACAAAGGAAAAAACATGGCAAAAAGAGAAAATCAAAATATAGGATTAGTGAAAGAAAT
>JAJRVW010000097.1 GCA_024277115.1 Calditrichota bacterium | reverse complement strand
CAATGCCTTCGATGTCAATAATTTATCTCCACAGGTTAAGGCAACATCCGGCGTATTCACACATTTTATACCCATGTTATCAAATAATGTTAAGGCATGCAGCGCTCGTGAATGGTTTATGGAGCGCTCCACAATTGCATCAAAACTATAATCATTCCGGCCGATATTAAATATGAGTTTCCTATCATCGATCATTTCCAGTTCAACATTTTTTCTTGACCGGAACTCATTCAAAAGAAATTTTTCATCCATACTGATGAGTGAATGTAAAAATCCTATTTTCATTGGTTTCCCTACTGTTTGAGGAAGTAGCGTCAAAAGTTTTATTTTAATCCCATGATTATAGATAAAACAATGCTCAATCCGTGTTAACCCTGTGGTGTGCAATATAACACCCGTACCGGGCTTATCAGATGTTGATGGTTTTGGCTATAATCATGTTTTTATAAAACTTTTGAACCTACCTTTGGGTTTATTAATACGTTGTTATACATTTTATTTATAGTGATAATCTTTTTCATCGCAATTTAAATCTTTGTTCTCTGCTCAAAAGCGTAAACCGGTTTACATTTTTAATAAAAAAATCCACGAAGTAGTGGTTCATTTTACGCTTCTCGCCTTACGCAACAACAGTTTTTTTACACCAATCCACAATATGTTTAAGCTCGGATAGATCAACCCTCCGTCCCTTTTGCCCAATTGATTTTACATGTTTCAGTATCTGTTCTATTAAAGGTTTATCTGCATCAATGGATAATTTTTCCAAAGCCCACTCGATGGATGATATCCCCGACATATGATCAAGCGAAACCGACATTTTTCTGCCAATAATTTGTGGATCAAGGCTTTGGTAATGAGTTGGGTTTTTCACGGCCGCATGGGAATGCACACCCGCACAATGTGTAAATGCATTATCACCGATGATTGGGAAATTTGCCGGAATAGGAATTCCGGAGTAGTTGCTAACCAAATGGTAGAGTTCAGGCAATTTGCTCAAATCCCATTTGTTTTCTACTGTAAAATCATTTTTTAAGGTGACGGCCAATTGGGCTAAATCCACAATACCGGCCCGTTCACCAAGCCCCAAAACCGTTGCATCGATTATTTCTGCCCCGGCCCTAAAACCATCTATGGCATTGGTTAAAGCATACCCACGGTCATTATGACAATGAACGGCAATCATGGGCGATAATCCTTTTGCAGCTAATGTTTCTTTTAAACGTGAAACATAATCATAAAAATTGTTTTCTGTCCCGGGGATCATAAAGCCCGTTGTATCGGCAATACTAATAATATCAGCTCCGGCATTTACCGCAGCCGCAGCCGCATCAACCACGTTTTGGAAGGGTGAGCGCACTGTATCTTCGGGGGTGTAGCGAATTAATAAACCGGGCTTATTTTGCTTTGCATATTCAATAACCGAAGCAATCTGATCAATGGCTGTATAAATATCCTTTTTAAAAACATGATTTAAACGGGCCTCGGATACGCAATAAAAGATACCTAAGAAATCAACATTACATTGTAATGCCAGATCAATATCTTGCTTTAATGAACGGGAGTGGGCGCCAACTTTAGCTCTAAGTCCGTGCCCTGATAGTTGTTTTACTGCATCGTGTATTTCTTGAGTAACCATCGGGTGGCCGGCTTCAATAATACTTATCCCGATTTCATCCAGTAAATCGGCAATAGCCAGTTTGATGTGTCCATCAAAATAAACACCCGGGGTTTGTTCCCCTTCGCGTAAAGTTGCGTCAAGAATTTTTAACATTATCTATTCACCCCAATCTTCTTCTTCCTGCGGCGCTTCTGCAACCTCCGCAGGATTAATATTAATAACTTCCAGTTCACTGCCGCATTCTGCACATGATAAAAGCTCACCTTGTTCTGTGCCTTCTTCTAACTTTATTTCCGCGTCACATACCGGGCAATCTGTCATTTTACTCATTTTAAATCCTCCTCTTAGTTTTATAAAACCATTAGTTATAGGTATTTTCATTTTCTTGTAAAAAAAAATCCTCTCCCGGAAGATACCGAAAGAGGATTTTTGTCTTTTTACACTATTCTATACAAAAAAACCCCTCCGATGATCCTGAAGGGGTTAGTAGTTTTATTTTATAAATACAATATTTTTACTTTACATCCTCCATAAACGGTTTACGTTTATTGATCTGTTTAGGGCTGCGTTTAGTGTAAAGATTTTTTATTGTATTACTAATCATTGTTTTTTTGTTATAAATTATTCTTGTTTGATTTCGTTGATAATAGGGTTTATTACTTTTTATGTCAAATATTTTTTACTTTTAGTATGTAAAACTACATTTTAGGGCATTGAAAAAAACAGGTGCGATTTTACCCATTTAACCTGAATTAGTAAATCATAACTCTTGCAAACTCCAGCTCTGCGATAAAGCCTCAGCTTGTTTTAAACACAAATCAATGGCTTGCGGGGCTTGATCCGGTGGGTATTTCCATTTTCTTAAGGCACGACGCACCAAGTTTCGCAACCTGGCACGGACACTACCCCTTACCTGCCAATCAACGGTGGTGGATTTACGCAGCTGCATGGTTACATACTTGGCCAGTTCACGCAGATTGTTATCTCCCAGTTCACGGACAGCGCTTTCATTTTGGATCAAGGCACGATAAAAAGCAATCTCATCGGAAGTTAATCCGGACTTTTGTGCCTGCTCTTCATCGATGGCCATATCCTTGGCGATTTGTATAAGCTCTTCAATTACCTGGGCTGTTTCAATGGCCCGGTTATGATATTTACGCAAGGTTTCCAAAATGCGCTCGGAGTATTTCATCTCTGACACCACATCGGTCTTCATGCGTGCTTTTACTTCATCGCGCAAGAGCTTTTCAAGAAGGTCAATCGCTAAATTCTTATGCGGCATATTTTTTACATCTTCCAGAAACTCTTCGGAAAGAAGGCCAATATTGGGTTTATCCAATCCGGCCAATTCAAAAACATCGGCGACACCTTCCGCAACGATGGCATTATCGATGATCTGTTTTAAGGCCGAATACTTCTCTTCATTACTGCGTCGTTTATCGGTGGTGGTAAATTTGCTGATGGCCGATTTAACGGCGGCAAAAAAAGCAATCTCTTTCTTTAAACCCTCCACCGCATCCATTGTGCTGCACAAAGCATAGGATTTGCGGATAGCGGCCATAATATCCATGAAACGCTTTTTGCCATCTTCTAAGCCAATGACATGGTTCATGGCAGCCGGCAATAATTGCAAAGCTTTATTTTCAAATGCACTGTAATCAAAACCATTAAACATACCGCGCAGGATGTCCATTTTCTCTAATAAAATTGCATATGCTTCTTTGGTATCAAATGTCGGGGCGCCTTTTCCTTTGGAATCGGTATAGGTTTTTAATGCCTGTTTCAGTTCATTGGCGATACCGATATAATCCACTACCAGACCACCGGGCTTATCCTTAAAGACACGGTTTACACGGGCAATGGCCTGCATAAGGGTGTGGCCGCGCATGGGTTTATCAATATACATGGTGTGGCAAATGGGAACGTCAAAACCAGTCAGCCACATATCGCGTACGATAACCAATTGCAAGGGATCATTGGCATCTTTAAAACGTTTTTCAAAAGATTTTTTTGTATCCTTGTTATAAATGTGCGGTTGTAATTTTTCCCTGTCAGAGGCCGAGCCGGTCATGACAACTTTAATTGCCCCTTTGGCTGGATCGTCATCATGCCATTCGGGTTTTATGGCCACAATCTCCGTGTATAAATCCACACAAATTTCACGGCTCATACAAACAATCATCGCTTTGCCGTATATACTTTCTGTGCGCTTCTCAAAATGGATAACAAGGTCTTTTGCGATTTGTTTTAATCTTGGTCTGCTGCCTACCAGTTTTTCCAAAGCGGCCCATTTGGATTTTGTCTTTTCCCGCTCGCTGATATTCTCTTCTTCTTCGATTACTTCTTCAATTTCATCATTTAGCGCTTCGATTTCCGCCTGTTTAATATCCAGCTTGGCCAGACGGGACTCGTAATAAATAGGCACAGTCGCGCCATCATCCACCGCATCCTGTATATCATAAATGGAGACATAATCGCCAAAGACGGCGCGTGTATCTTTGTCTTCCATGGAAATGGGCGTGCCTGTAAAGCCGATAAAAGTAGCTTTGGGCAGGGCATCGCGCAGGTGCTTGGAATAACCGAATGTATAACCGCCGGTCTTGGGATTAAAGCTGGCCTTATCACCATATTGGCTGCGGTGCGCCTCATCGCTGACCACCACAATATTGGAACGACGGTTTAAGACGGGATGTGCGAGTTCACCATTGAGCAGGGCAAATTTCTGAATGGTGGTGAAAATAATGCCCCCTGCCTGGCGCGCCTCCAGAATATCACGCAGGTTATCCCGGCCGGATGCCTGTACAGGCGTTTGTTTTAATGCTTCCGCCGCCATGCTGAAAGTGTTAAAAAGCTGTCCATCCAAATCGTTGCGATCGGTAACAATGATAATTGTGGGGTTGTTCATCTCAGGCTGGGCCAGTAGCTTTACGGCATAACAGACCATGGAAATGGATTTGCCCGATCCCTGTGTATGCCACACCACACCTGCCTTGCCCGAACCGGCTTCAACTTTTTCTCCATAATCCGCCCGCCTGTCGCTAACCACTTTGGGGTTGGGTTGCTCGGCGGCAATAATCGTTGCCCTTACGGCTTCGCGCACGGCGTGGAACTGATGATAGCCGGCGATCTTTTTTATAACCGTCCCGTCGTCCTGCTCAAACAGGATAAAATAATGGAGATAATCTAAAAACAGTTCCGGGTGGAAAAAGCCTTTCACCAGGGTTTCCAATCGATATTCAAAAAAGGGTTTGTCATGCTCGTTCATTAGGGTAAGCCAGGGCATAAAACGCTCTTTGTTGGCGGTCAATGAACCCAGCCGCGCTTCCAGTCCGTCACTAACGATCAAGGCTTCGTTAAAAATAAAAAGATCGGGGATTTCGGCTTTGTAGGTTTGCAGTTGTTGCCAGGCAGACCAGATATCGGCATTGTTATCAGCGGGATTTTTTAGTTCCAGAACGGCCATGGGCAACCCATTTATAAAAACAATAATATCCGGGCGGCGGTTGCCTTTTATGCCGATTACTGTGAATTGGTTAACCACTAAAAACTGGTTGTTGTCCACATTGGAAAAATCAATCAAGCGTACATAGTCAACCTTTTTACCTCCCTCGCCTTTTTCAGGGAGAGGGATTGAGGGTGAGGGTGTATATTCAACCTTCACGCCTTCCAGCAGAAACTTGTGAAAGGCTTTGTTGTTTTTGATTAGGATGGGCGTTTCCGCTTTGCTGAGTTGGGCGGCAACCTGTTCTAAAACGGACGCAGGGATATGCGGATTAATGACCTGTAATTGTTTTAACAAACGGTCATAAAGAATCACCTGGCGATAATCAACACGTTCGGGAGAATTGCCATCGGGGGCGATATCATAACCGCAAACATAATCATAATCGATGGATTTAAACCATTCGAGACAAAGCTGTTCCAGTTGATCTTCAGTAATCATTTAAAACCTAGGTCGAATGCAGTTAATAAAAGTGGTACAAATAATCAGACTTGCGCACTTCGTTCGAACCAGCCTTTATCACGAAGCTTTTCCCAGGCAATTTTAATATGCTCTGATTTCATTGATTGCGCTTTACGGGGGCTCCAGTTTCGTATTTTCTCTATTGCCTGCTGGTAATCATTTTTTGCATCTGCGTTTTCTTCCATAACAACCCAATGTGTTGTTGCCAACAATTCCATACCGGAAGGTGATGCAAATCCATCAACAAGATCGGAAACAATTTTTATATGGCGCAAAGTCGAAGGGTGTGTTTCAAGAAATTTTTCCGCCTCTTCACCTGCATTGTTTTTCAAGTTTATTGGCGTGGTAGGTTTGTTTTTCCCATCACCATATCCGATTGTGTAATGACCATCAATGCGTTCCAAAACATGACGTAAAACATCTGCATAAGGCCCGTAGTGGCTTTTTTCAAATTTTACTTGCGGCAAATGTTCGCCGGCTGCCGTTAAAAAATAGACCAGCTTCTGAATTTCCAGCAGTGAAACAGGATAATCTAACCCTGAGCCAAGGTATTGGTTAATCAGCCCGATAACAGCTGCCCTGCCCGCAGTCATTTTTGGTTTCCGGGTTGCAACCGGCATACTCTCCGGCTTAGGCGTACCTTTTGGTTCGAAAACAATCCATTTAACTTCCGGCATTTTTTTAAACATTTTTTCCATTACAGGGAAAACTTCATCCCATTTCAAACCTCCCAACCCACAACCAAGAGGCGGGACAGCCACGGAACTGATTTTGAATTTGCGAACCGCTTCTTCAAGACTTTGCAACCCGGCTGTTATATATTCAAGTTTTGACTTATACCGCCAATGCTCTTTGGTAGGGAAATTAATTATATATCTTGGGTTAAAGATCGTCCCGGTTTCGAAAACCAATATTTTGCCGAGGGCCAATTCGTTCTGCTCAAATGCCTTTCGGTAAAAAGTATAATTTTGGGGAAACGCTTTTCTGAATTGAAGGGCAATGCCTTTTCCCATTATCCCCATGGTGTTTACCGTATTGATAATGGCTTCGGCTTGTTCCTCTTTTACAATATTGCCTGTTTTTAATTCTATCATAATTTAAACCCCGTTATAAATAATACCAATCGGGCTCTTCTGTTATGTTTGGATTGTGTTGACTGGAATTTATTATATTTTGAACTCTTTGTAAAATCGTATTGTTTAAAACGCCTATTTGGTCCACACAGGTCCAAGGCAGGTAATCATAAACTAAAAACTCCGCCTGCTTTAGTTCCTTTGTATCCGGATGGTTCCAAATCCTTCTGTTAATAGCCTTCCAGTTAAGATCATTAATATGGCTCAAATTATCGTATTGCAATGAATAGTCAAGGTCCGCATGGCGGTCAGTGAAAAACCAGGGACGTTTGGCATTGATTGCCGACCCAATGGTTGAAACCAAATGAACAACTTCGGTTTGGCCACCTGCATAATTGTTGTGCCCCAGGTTCACTACAAAAAGCATGACCGATCGGGGGCAAAAGTTAAATGGCGTGTATTGGCCAAGTGTACCGCCCTGCGCAACAGATACCGGATGTTGCAGCCTTCTTTCTTTAATATGGCTATAACCGATATTTATGTTTCCAATATTTCTTTCAATCCGCTGATAATCGGACCAAAGACACCCATCTGCAATAATGTTTGCAAGATTGTTAATATGTGTAATATGGAATATCTTTATAGGCAGAGCGTTAAGGTTACTCATTTACAGTTTTATCATTTATTAAGTAAAATTGTCCAACAACTTAGCCGTTCCCTCCATTGAGTGCAATACTATAGCCATAGGCATAAGTATAACCGATGGATTTGAACCATTCGAGACAGAGCTGTTCCAGTTGGTCTTCGGTGATCATTTTTGGTCAACTTTCGTTTGCATTTAGTAACCTATTTTTACTTTTTTCCTTTTAGCTTTGTTACAGACATTTCTATCTGTTTAATAAAATCTTTTTCAACTACCGAGAGTTCATTTATATTTTTTTCTTTATATGCGTTATATTCTTTTTCCGCCTTGGCAAAGGCCATTTCATGACTAATTTTCCCAGCATGGCCCAAGACCTCCTTGCCTGTCATTTTTAAAAACGCATCTAATTTTTCTCGCCAATCCTTCATATACATTGGTTGCTTATTTAAGGCTTGTAGTTCAGCAACCTCTAAATAGGCTGTAACTATTCGATTAAGGATGTTAAGTTCTTTTTCATTCAAATAGTTTTTTGCAATACCAGCTTCCATTTTTGTAGGTTGATTTCCTTTAAAAGAAGCAAGTCCCATAAAAGGCACAGATGAGTTTGCCCGGTTATAGATTACTTCTGCAGCTGTTTGCCCATGAGCTGCCCAATGCATCTTGTTTTGGATATTTTTAAATAGACTTTTTGATATTTCAGTTGCCGGATCATAATCAATACTTGTTGCATATATATCAAGAATTTTTCGCCAAAAAACCTTTTCTGATGAACGAATATCTCTGATACGCTGTAATAATTCTTCAAAATAATTTCCAGTACCGGCATGTTTTAAAAGTTCGTCGTTCAGGGTAAAACCTTTTATAATATATTCTTTTAACCGAGCTGTGGCCCATTTCCTGAATTGTGTACCACGGTGTGATTTTACCCGGTATCCAACAGAAATTATAACGTCTAAATTATAGTGTTCTACCTGATACTCTTTACCATCTTCCGCAGTTGTCGCAAATTTTGCGACAACTGATTCTTTTTCCAATTCGCCTTCACCAAAAATATTAGTGATGTGTTTCCCAATTGTTTTAATATCCCGCGCAAACAGTTCCGCCATTTGACGTCGGTTTAACCAAACCGTTTCATTGTGCAAAAGGGTCTGGATCCGCGTTTCATGGTCTTCCGTTTGATAGATTAATATTTCTGTACGTGGAGTCATTTACTATCTCTTATTCCTTTAAT
>JAJRVW010000096.1 GCA_024277115.1 Calditrichota bacterium | reverse complement strand
TTTTGTATCCTCTCTAAAAATAAAAGAGGGCGGCATGCCAGCGGTGGAAATTTGCATTTTACCACCTTTAATCTTGAGCATGGTCAGGCACATGGAAAGTTTGCCCATATTCATTTCTTTTATGCAGCGGGTAAATTCCTGAAAAGAAAACAGAATGTCCGGGTTGGATGCATAGCTTTTAAAAAGGGTTTTGGCCGTGGTGACCATCGTCCCGGCTTTCATGCCGTGGCCGGTTGCATCTCCGATAACAACAGTTAATGTGCCATCCAAGCCCACGTGAAAATCATAATAGTCCCCGCCGACCTCTGTGGCCGTTTGCATATATACGGCAATATCCAGGTTAGGCAATTGTGGTAATTCTTTGGGCAGCATGGAAAGCTGGAGTTGACGCGCTTCTTCCAGCTCTTTTGTTTTACGTGCATTCTCCGCTTCGGCCACTTGCGCCTGTAATTCTGCTGCTTCCGCGCGATGCTCTGCCTCTTGCATTTTTAAACGCTCTTTTGACTTTGCTATCATGCGCTTTCGCTGAAGACGATCGAATCCAAAAATAAGAAGGCCCAATAAAAGCACATATCCGGTATAGGCCCACCATGTGCGCCACCAGGGAGGCGAAATATTAATTTTAACCAATGCCCCTTCCTCGTTCCAAACGCCATCGCTGTTGGCCGCTTTTACACGAAATGTATACAGGCCGGGGTCAAGATTGGTGTAGGGTGCAAAGCGGCGATGGCCGTCGATCCAGTCTTTGTCAAAACCCTCCATTTTGTACAAATATAAGTTTTTCTCCGGGCGTGAAAAGTGCAGGGCGGTAAACTCGAACGAGAATACATTTTGATTATAAGACAACTCAATTTCCTTACTTTCGCTAATCGGTTTTTGTAGAGGGGAATCTTCTCCGGGATGAACTTCCTGGTTAAATAATAAAAATTTTGAGATTATTGTACGTGGTGGCAAAGGGTTCTTTTTACCTGGAAAGAATGAGACAAACCCGCCAAACCCGCCAAAAAACATTTCGCCATTGGCTGCACGGTGTTTTGAATTATTGAAGTACTGATTGTACTGCAAGCCATCCTGAATGCCATAATTGATAAAGGTGAGACCGCCATGATCCGTTTCATCCTCCGGGTCAAATTTTGAAATACCATTACCGGTTGCCAGCCATAAGTTTCCATCACTATCTTCAAGGATACTTATAATTGTATTGGAGGGCAGGCCGTCTTTTACATACCATGACTTAAACGTTCTGCTTCCCGGATCATATTTATTCAGACCGTTATTTGTACCAATCCATAAGGAACCGATTTTATCTTCGTACAAACTGGTTACCTGGTTACTGCTTATGCTGGTCATTTGCGAAGGATTATTTATAAAATTTGTAAAAAGACCGCTCTTCCTGTCCAGGCGGCTCAATCCGCCATCATAAGTTGCCATCCAGAGCATTCCGTAAGAATCTTCCAAAATTTCAGTTACGTTGCCACTGGCGATAGAATTTGGTTTATTAATTTTATTTATATTCCGGGTTACAAGGTTCTTTTCTTGCTTATCTAAACTGAAAAGCTGGATGCCCCACATATTGGGATGTTCTGGGGGCTGTGTGTTCCAGTTTTGGTAGGAATGTCCAATATCTGACTTGTAATGTAATTTATAAGTACCGGGTTTTAGAGAAAGCAAACCAACTTGCAATCTGTTTTTTTCTCCACCGCCGGCATGCTTGCTTTGCTTATAATCCATCTCCCAGATTTTTTTACCATTACCATCTTCAAGCCAGCCAAAATCGTACATAGTGGTTAGGCCTTCACCCATCCCGATTATCAGTAGTTCTTGCGTAGTTGTTAAATTGAAGGATTGTACCCGGTTTGCATCTTCTCCAACTTTTAATATTGAAGAGACGGGTTCTCTTTGATTAACCAAATCGATAAGCAGCTTTTGTATTTCGTCCACGTAGGAGGTATCCCGTTGCAGGTAACGGGTAAAACTACCTTTGGAGCGGTCAAATTTGCTTACACCGGATGAAGTGCTCAACCATAAAGCGCCATCGCGCGTTTTATAAATACGTCGCACTACATTGCTGTTTAGCGTTGTCGGGTCAGTGCTATTCATCTTATATTTTTTAAAACGGTTGTTTCTAATATCAAAATGGTTTAACCCGGCGCCCCAGGTACCAATCCATAAAAAGTCACCGGCTTCGTCAGGGTCTTCATAAACAGCTAAGACTGAATCGCCGGAAATTGAACTTGGGTTCTTACGGTCATGCTTATAATAAGTGAATGTGTTTGTTTTGCGGTCAAAACGGTTAAGCCCACCGCCTCGTGTGCCAATCCAGATTAAATTCTTATCGGCGAGGGAGGATGTTAACCCGGCAACAAAATCATTATTAAGGCTGTTCTTGCCTGCGATCTGCTTATAATTGTGAAAGGGGACGCGCCCCGGATCAACTTTATTCAATCCGCCAGATGTGCTTACCCACATAACCCCGGCGCGGTCTTTATAAGTATTCCAGACAAAATCAGAGCTTAGGGTAGTGGGATCCTGAATAATTGAGTTATAATGGGTGAATTTTTTGCTTTTTATATCAAATTTGTTTAGACCGCCTTGTGTGCCAATCCAAAAAATATCCTTTTTGTCAGGGTCTTTAAAAATGTCCCAGATACCACCAGTGCTTATACTTTCAGGATTCTTCGGATCATGCTTAAAATGGATATAATGTTTTTCTTTTGGATCGTAGCTAATCAGCCCCCCCATTTCTGTCCCTATCCAAAGTATTCCCTTATAGTCTTGAAACATGGAAAATGTCCTGCCATCATTTAGCTTTTTACCCAGCCCGTCTGTTATGCTAAAGCGTTGTTCAGAAATATTAAAAGAACCATAATCATTCCTGTTTCCATTCCCAAACCATAATAAATTTTTATTATGGTTGTCACCAATTATCCATAAAACTACATTGTCGGCAGCAATCGTGTCCGGAAGAAAATGTGTAAATTGCCCGGATTGGACATTGAACTTTGTTAAGCCGTTAAAGATAGTCCCCAACCATAAATAGATACTATCTATCTCGCAAATAGAGAGTACTGCATTTGCCCATTGCCGGGCTGATAATGGGATGTTTGGAATAGGCACATATTTATAATTTTTAAAACTTTCCGTTTCAGGATTGTATTTGCTTAATCCCCCTTCTGTGCCAATCCATAAATTTCCTTTTTTGTCTTAGTGGATGTCCCAGACCGAGTTATTGATTAGGCTTGTGGTATCCTGTGGGTCATTTCGATAAGTGATAAATGAATAACCGTCATACTTATTCAGGCCGTCTTGTGTGGCAATCCATAAATAACCTTTGCTATCCTGTAAGGTTTTTTTTACAGTATTATTGGATAGGCCATGAGAGGTATTGATACGCTCGAAGATTAGGTCATCATTTTGGGCAAAGGTGCTTCCGGTTGCTATCAAAAAAATGATTATCAATATATAAAAAATACGTTTCATAGAATTGGCTCCGATTGATGGGATCAATGTGGTTTTTTGGGTAAGGTAAGGCAAAATAAAACAAACTAAAGTTCTATAACAAATATGCATGATTATTTATTCTATCAAAATTAGGTTATTTAAGGATTCATCACTCAACTACTTTCGGTACAGAATGACACGGCCTTGTTGTCATCCCCCTATGCCCCTTATCAAGGATCAACATTCTCTTAAGTAAAGCTTGTCATGCTGAGGAACGAAGCATCCCTACTGCGACAGCCACAGGATTCTTCTCTCCATTACATTCCGCTCAGAATGACAAAGTTGTCCGTCATGTTGAACTTGATTCAGCATCCTGTCAGTGAAAAGGGGATTCTTCGCTTCACTGCTTTGCGCTCAGAATGACAAAGTTGTCCGTCATGTTGAACTTGATTCAACATCCTATCATTGAAAAAAGGGGATTCTTCGCTTCACTGCTTTGCGCTCAGAATGACACGGTCTTGTTGTTATCCCCCGATGCCATCGATTCTAATAATACTTTACTTCACCTTAATTACCACAAAGGTCACATCATCATCCGGGGCCTGGTCGTTGTTCCAAGCCTTTCCCTCATTTTTTAAAAAGGCAATAATCTCTTCCGGGGCTTTTTCGGCCACATCTTCAAAACCGTTGCGGATGCGTTTATAACCGTACATCTCTTCTTTCTCGTTTTGCAGTTCGGGCAGGCCGTCGCTCATCAGCAAAATAGTATCGCCGGCTTTGAGTGTGGTATCTTTGACCTCGTAGGGGAATTTCATCATGGTGCCCAAAGGCATGGCTTTAAAAAGATGCTCTTCCACTACTTTTGTATCCTCTCTAAAAATAAAAGAGGGCGGCATACCTGCGGTGGAAATTTGCATTTTCCCACCTTTGATCTTGAGCATGGTCAGGCACATGGAAAGTTTACCCATGTTCATTTCTTTTATGCAGCGGGTAAATTCCTGAAAAGAGAACAGAATATCGGGATTGGAAGCGTAACTTTTAAAAAGGGTTTTGGCCGTGGTGACCATGGTCCCGGCTTTCATTCCATGGCCGGTGGCGTCCCCAATAACGACCGTTAATGTACCATCCAGCCCGACATGAAAATCATAATAATCCCCGCCGACCTCGGTTGCGGTTTGCATATACACGGCAATATCCAGATTGGGTAGTTGCGGTAACTCTTTTGGAAGCATAGAAAGTTGCAATTGGCGTGCTTCTTCCAATTCTATGGACTTGCGCTCATTTTCAGCTTCCAGGATGGCCAATTCAGCGCGGTGTTTTTCCTGCGCCTTAACACGTGCCCGTTGAATCCGGTCAATACTAAAAATAATCAATACTGCAATAAGAAAATATCCAAAATAGGCCCAGTATGTAAGCCACCATGGTGGAGAAATATTGATTTGCATTGATCTCTCCTCATCATTCCAGATGCCATAGCCATTTGACCCTTTAACTCGGAAAGTATAAGCGCCAGGGTCCAAATTAGTGAAGGATGCAAAGTTTCTGTCTGAAGTTTTCCAGTTATTGGAGAAACCTTCCAGCATGTATAAAATTTTATTTTTGGCCGGTCTTGAAAAATGAATGGATGAAAACTCAAATGCGAGATTGTTCTGATTATAAGCAAGGTCAATATCTTTTAGTTTTGCTATGCTTGTTTCAATCTTTACGTCTACTGAATCTGATTTAAGGGAAATGTCTGAAATTTTTATATCATCAATAACAATATCAGGCGGGGTAACATTAATCTTTCCCGGAAAGAATGAAACTAAGCCGTCATTACTTCCTAAAATAATTTCACCCTTTTCAGTAATCCATTTGGCTTTACTGGAACTGTAACCGGGTAAGCCATCAGATGTGTTAAAGCTGACAAAACTCCATTTTTCTTTAGGGGCGTTCTTATTCAATTTTGTCAGGCCGGATGAAGTATTGATCCAAAGATTTCCTTGAAGGTCCTCAATAATTGAGCTAATTTGATTTGAAACCAAGCCACTTTTTTTATCAAATGTATCAATTTTTTCTGTTCCTGGATCAAATCTAAGCAGGGAGCTCGAGGTGGCAATCCAAACAATACCGTCCCTATCTTCAATTATAGAAGAAATATTATTAGTTGTAGAAAATACATTCTTACTATTAAAGTTAAATTGTTTGTATGCACCTGTAGCAAGATTGTATTTAAAAAATCCATTAGCAAAGGAACCTAACCAAAGCACATTTTGTAACCGCTTACTAATTTCAATACTGTTACCTACTTCCATTGGCATGTATTTACCTGAATTAATTTCATTTTCATTTATGGTTTTAATATTCTTGAATTCGGAATCGTTAATCTTAAAAATTTGAATGCCCCACCATGATGAATCCTGCGGTGCTCTGACATTCCAATTTCCGTAAGAGTGTCCTACATCGGATGAAAATCTAAGTTTATATTCGCCTTTTTTTAATTCAAGGCATTTAATCGCGATACGATTTTTAAACCCGCCGCCAACATTGAATGTTTTTGATAAATCATTCATTGCCCAGATATTCTCTCCTGTCAAAGTTGATAACGCACCTTTATCATAAAGTACATTATTTCCGCCTGTCATTCGTCCTTCACCAACACAAATAATTAGCATTTTCTGATCCTGGTTTAGTGTGAAACTTTTTTCCAGATTTGAGGCTTCACCGACTTTTGTGATGGTTGCAATTGGATCATGTTTTTCGGGAATATCCCGTAACTTTTGTTTAAAATTTTCACTCATTTGTTTATTCATTATGGTAGGCAAAAGCGAGAATGTATGATTCGTCGGGTTGTATTTTTCAAATCCATGACGTGAAGCAATCCAGATATTGCCAGACAGATCAACCTTCATATCATTTGCAGTATAAACAGACGCTTTATTTTTATTTGGTGATTCAATGGAAGTAAGCGCGTTGTTTTTTTCCAGCTTAAAAAGTCCCTGGTTATTGAATGAAAACCAAATATTTTCATTGCCATCTTTTACTAGCGCCTGGATATTGATAGTACCGTCTTGCAGGGTAGCCGGGTTTAATTTTAGATTTAGATGTGTAGATTTTTTGTTTTTATGGTTGTATGTAAAAAGGCCTCGTGCAGCTGTTCCCACTATTATTTCATGACCTTGTTGAGAACCGGCAATTACAGTTACTTTGTTCACGCCTGATGCAACCCTTGCATTGGTTTTAAGCTTTGTAAACTTAAAGGGTTCCCTGAGTGGATCGAACTTTGTTAAACCGTCAAACCAGGTGCCTATCCATATAACACCATATCTGTCCTTATAAAGTTTCCAGGTTATGTTTTGCCCCATATCACTTTTACTATAACTGAAATCATATTTTCTTAGACTTTTTGTTTTGGGGTCCAGCCTGAACAATCCTGTAGAATAAACAGTCAGCCATAAAAAACCATCATCATCATCCGTAATCCCTGTAATATATCTATACTTAATTTGCCCTTCGAACAATTCGCTTATATTATAATTCTCCGTTGTATAATAAGAAGGCGCGTATTTTATTAGTTTTTTAAGACCTCCAAACCAAATATTCCCGGTTTTATCTTCATATATTTTTACAACTCCATTTGGGCTGTAATTTGTTTTAAGATGATAAGGTGTAAATAGGTTTCTGTCCTCATTATATATCATTATTCCGTTTTGATAATCAGAAGCCAGAATGTTGCCATTTCTTAATTCAATAATATCATAGACCTGACCCCATCGTAAATTGTTTGTTTTAGTAGTATCAAGATATATTTTTTCAAATTCATTTGTTGATCTATTAAATCGTTGCATACCATGGTTATTAGTTGCGAACCATACAATACCTCTCGCATCCGTTTTGGCCGAATAAAATTCAGATTGATTTGTAATATTGCCTGTTTCCAAAGGAAAACTTTTAAAGCTTTCTGTATTCGGATTAAACCTTGTAACTATATTGCTGCCATTTAAACCTATCCAGATATATCCATCTTTGTCTTCTGTTATCGCGCCAGTATAATTTTTAGCAATGCTTGTTGAATCGTTTGGATCATTTTTGAATTCTTTCATCGAATAGCCGTCGTAGCGGTCTAATCCATCTGTTGTTGATATCCAAAGAAATCCATTACTGTCCTGGAATATGTATTGAACCTCAACACTTGAGAGCCCTTCCGGGATAGAAATATTTTCAAAGAGATAACTTCGTTGGGCGCTTAGCCTGGAAGATGTTAAAATTAAAAGTGCTAAAATTGCTATTCTAAAATTCATTTTTTACCTGTTCTGCTTAATTTATTTTTATTATCTTGATCGTGCTTGTCCGTCCTGACGAGTTAGCGAAATCCACAGGATTCTTCTTATAAAACAATGGGATTCTTCGCTCCATTGTATTCCGCTCAGAATGACAGGGCCTTGTTGTTATTCCCCGATGCCATCGCTTAAAGCGATGGCATCGATTCTAATAATACTTTACTTTACCTTAATAACCACAAAGGTCACATCATCATCCGGGTCCTGGTCGTTGTTCCAGGCTTTGCCTTCATTTTTTAAAAAAGTAATAATTTCTTCCGGGGCTTTTTCGGCCACATCTTCAAAACCGTTGCGGATGCGTTTATAACCGTACATCTCTTCTTTCTCATTTTGCAGTTCGGGCAGGCCGTCGCTCATCAGCAAAATAGTATCGCCTTTTTTTAACGTGGTATCTTTTACCTCGTAGGGGAATTTCATCATGGTGCCCAAAGGCATGGCTTTAAAAAGATGCTCTTCCACTACTTTTGTATCCTCTCTAAAAATAAAAGAGGGCGGCATACCTGCAGTGGAAATTTGCATTTTCCCACCTTTGATCTTGAGCATGGTCAGGCACATGGACATCTTGCCCATATTGAGTTGTTTTATGCAACGGGTAATTTCCTGAAAAGAAAATAATATATCCGGGTTGGGCGCATAACTGTTAAACAGCGATTTGGCTGCGGTGACCATGGTACCTGCTTTCATGCCATGGCCGGTGGCGTCCCCAATAACGACTGTTAATGTACCATCCAGCCCGACATGAAAATCATAATAATCCCCGCCGACCTCTGTGGCGGTTTGCATATATACGGCAATATCAAGGTGGGGAAGTTGTGGTAGTTCCTTTGGCAGCATAGAAAGCTGCAATTGGCGCGCTTCTTCTAATTCTTCAGATTTTCGTTTGTTTTCAGCTTCCAGGGCACGACGTTCAGCATCGGATGCTTTGGCCTGCAACTCGGCGGCCTCGGCGCGTAGTTCCATCTCACGGATACGCATTCTTTCCTTTGTTTTAGCCATTAATCTACGGCGTTGAAAACGGTCAATGCCAAAAACGATCCCAAGTAGCAGTAATCCATAACCGCCATAAGCCCACCAGGTGCGCCACCAGGGCGGAAAGATATTTAAGGTGATCGAAGTGCCTTCCTCGTCCCACAGGCCATCGCTATTGGCCGACTTGACGCGAAAAACATATTCGCCCGGATCAAGATTGGTGTAGGGCGCATAGCGTCTATTGCCGTCGATCCAATCGTTTTCAAAGCCCTCTAATTTATAGAGAAACTTATTTTTATCGGGCCGGACGAAATGCAAGGCGGTAAACTCGAAGGCGATGATATTTTGATCATAAGGCAGGTTTATTTCAGATGTTTCTTCGATCGCTTTTGAAAGAGGTGTGTCTGAACCGGGTTTAACTTTATTATTAGAAAGATAAAATACGGAAATGACAGTTTGTGGCTTTATAGCGTTTGATTCACCAGGATAAAATGTAACAATGCCGCCATCACCTGAAAACATTAGCGCGCCATCATTTCTAAGTTCTTTCGCGGCGCTTTTAAATTGAATAAAGGGCAGGCCATCCTGGTTGGTATAATTCACAAATGTTGGTATGTGGCCCTTTTGCACATCGTTGGGATCAAAGCGGGCAATGCCGTCCAGCGTGGCCAGCCAAATTTTATGATCCGCATCAGCCAAAATGGAGACAACATGATTATTGGGCAATCCGTCTTTTATGGTGTAGCGAATAAAGGAATCCGTTTCGTACACATAGCGGTTTAAACCCTCTTGCGTGGCAATCCATAAAATTCCGTTTTTATCAAGAAGCATATCATTAATTTGATTATTGCTAAGACTTTTTGGGTCATTTAACTGATAACTGTAATTGGTAAATTTGCCGATGCGCCTGTCGAACCTGCTCAACCCTTTTCCTATTGTGCCAATCCATAACATGCCATAGCTGTCTTCTTCTATAGCCGTAGTGCTGCTGGCAATAATACTGTTTGGCTTTTCATATTTTTGTAAATTGGCCTCTATAAATTTATGGTCTTCTTCTGATAGGGCAAGTGCTTGTATTCCCCACCATTCCGGGTTCGAAGGCGCAGGGACATTCCAACTATTATACGCATGGCTGTCGTCCGAACGATACTTTAATTTGTAGTCGCCTTTCTCCAGAAGCCCCAGCCAAAGTTGAATGCGGTTTTTCTCTCCACCGCCGGCATGCCGGGTTTCACGCACATTCATCTTCCAAAGGGTTTTATCTTCCTCGTCCAGTAACAGGCCATAATCATACATTTTGTCTTCGCCTTCACCTGTTGCGGTGAGTAGTATTCGTGTTTTCTTCTCCAGAGAAAATGGAATTGTTTTGTCTTCAAAATCCCTGGCTTTTGTGATGGATGCCAGCGGTGGGTTGTCACTTATTTTGTCTTCAATAAAAGCCATCAATGCTTTTGTGTAACTTGTATCCTGGTGCAGATAACGGGTAAAAGTTTCTTTGTTTCGATCAAAATAATTTAAACCGCCCGTCGTGGAAATCCACAAATCGCCAGCGCGACTTTTAAAGATACGGCGTATCTTGTTGGTGCTAATTGTCCCCGGGTCCTTAGGGTCATTTTTAAAGGTTGTAAATTGCCCGGTATCTGTATTATAGCGGCTAAGCCCACCGCCCCATGTTCCAATCCAGACCAGGTTATTTTCTTTAGGGTCAAGATATATGGTACGGATGCTGTCATTGGCGATCCCGTCGTTTGTATTTTTCCCGTTAAATTGTTCAAGCGAATTCTTTTTTTTGTCCAGGCGATAGAGCCCGGCGCCGTAGGTTGCTATCCAAAGGTGATCCGGATTTTTCAAGTCTTGTTTTGCTGCATAAATTTCTGTGTTCTTTAGGCTGATGTCCTTGTTTTTTAGATACTCATTAAAAACAATCTGCGATGGGTTCATCTTGTTTACACCGCCGTTTGTCCCAATCCATAAAACGCCCGCACGATCCCATTGCAGGCTGGTAACCACGTTGTTGTTCAGCACGCCCGGAACATTAATTTCTCCTATAAATCGATTGAATTTTTCTTCCCTGATATTAAATTTATTTAAACCGTTTTCCGTTGCAATCCACAAAATATTTTTGTCGTCCATATCTTCTACAATATCCCGCACTTTGTCATCACTAAGGCTGTGCAGATCATTTGGCCGGTGCCGGAAATGGGTAAATTCACTTGTGGCCGGATCAAATTTATCCAATCCGCCACCAAGGGAACCTATCCACAGGATGCCATTATCTTGCTGATAAATGGTTCGTAACTCGTTATGCCCCAGGCTATTGGGGTTTTGGGGATTATGTTTAAAACGTTTATATTCCCTTGTTTTTAAATCAAAACTGACCAGGCCGTGAGCCCAGCGTGCCACCCATAATTTTGTACCGGCAGATAATTTATCGGGGATTATACGGATCAGTACATTGGAATTGGTACCTTCCTTCATCATCCAATCGGGTGGAAAAAATTCATACTGACTTGTTTGCGGATTAAATAGGACCATCCCTTCCATCACTGTGGAAAGCCAATATTTATCATCGCTTTCCTGATAAATGCTTAGTATCGAATTTGTCCATTCACCTATGCTTGTAACTTGGTTCGGCGTCCGGTATTTGTGCACGATAAAATTATCGTGGTCCCTGTTATACAGGCATAATCCATCCTTTGTGCCTATCCACAGTTGGTCTTTATTATCTTCATAGATTGTCCAGATTGAGTTTTGGCTAAGGCTGGTACTGTCGGTTGGGTCATTGCGGTAAACTGTAAAAGTGTAACCATCGTATCGGTTTAACCCATCGTCTGTTCCAATCCATAGGTAGCCCTTGCTATCCTGATAGACCACCTGTACGGCATTATTGGAGAGTCCGTCAGTTGTAGTAAAACTTTCAAATTTGAATGATTCACCCTTCTGGGCCAGTGCGCCGGATGTGAAGGCTGATAAAATCAGTATCAGGATTACATCTCTGCTGATAAGTTTAATATAGCTTGTCATGTGGATTCCTTTTTGATGATTCCAAATTTTTAGCCGTCCTTTTTATGGATGGGATTCCTCTCTTCACTACGTTTCGCTCGGAATGACAAGCGGTATTGTCATCCTTAGGTACGAAGGATCCCTTCTGCGGAATCCAGAGTTTTTTTGTAAAACAATGGGATTCTTCTCTCCACTGCGTTTTCCTCAGAATGACAAGCGGTATTGCCAAACTCCGGCCAATGTGTTACCAGGGCAGGGGATCAATTTTTTTCCAGGCTGCTTCATTTATTTTTCCCTCTAATGTTATTGTGCTTTCGAGCTTTTGTATTACAAAAGAAGATTCTCTCATTTGGTCGTATAAAAATATAAGCCCGATTGTTTTCATACCTTGTTGCAATGTTACTCTCCTTGCTGAACAATTCTTAATGTTTTAGATTCTAGTGGTTGTCTTCGTCATCTTCATAATCTTCGTCGGTGCCATCTTCCATGTCATGGTTATCATCATATTCTTCATCACTTTCGTTATCTTCATACGTATCATAATCCTCCTCGTCAGAGTCTTCATATTGTTCCTGATCGTCCGTATGGCCGTCCTCATGATGGTCATCTGTGGCCGGTTCTTCCATGGCCATTCCAAGAATAACTAACATCATGCCGATTAACAATCCGGCTGTGCGCGCAAACTTACCCATGGCCGGGATGGAGATTTCTTTTACTTTCAGGCCTCCGCCGATAATGCCTACAATCACTAAAATTATGCCGGCCGCGATGAGTAAAGTTGGTGATTCTGGTAACATGGTGTTCTCCTTTTGTAGTTTTTAAGACTGTTTTTAATTTTTCAGTTTCTTCCAGTGCCTGTCTCGCAAGGCCTTCTCTTATGGTGGCAAGCTTTAAGCGTAAATAGATTAAATTTTCCGCTTGTCTTTTTATGATTTTTTTTCCAGGTTGCGTTCAATATGCATAAAAGGGCTTCGTACCAGATACCAAAAGGATTGCTTTTTATCGCCTTCAAATTCCTTGAGGCCATAGTTTATCTCTTGGACAGGCTTAGTTTTAAATGTCCCAAACCACCGGTCCCAAATAATAAATAACGTTCCATAATTTGTGTCTGTGTAGTTCTGATCTTGCTCGTGATGCACTTTATGATAATTGGGTGTAACGACGAGCCAGCCCAGCAGCTTATCCAACCACTCCGGATAGTTGAGATTAGCATGCTGAAAGAAGAACGCCGGTAGGATTAAAAAGAGAAAGATGTTCATCGAGAAGATATCAATTCCAAAAAGTACTGAGATAAGTAATTCACCTAAACTAAAATAAATCAACTCGGTCGGGAATTGCCTTAAGGCGGTGGAAGCATCCATCGAGGTATCGCTATGATGTACGCGATGCTGGCGCCATAGTAAGGGCACCTTATGGTCCAGGCGGTGAAACCAATAATCTGCAAAATCAAGTAAGAAAACCCCGGCAATTATTTTGAACCAAAAGGGGACAGCTATCCAATAAAATAGTCCAAACCGGTTTTGTTCTATCCAGTCAAATGTGGTTGCGAGCATATAGCCGAGGACTGAGCCCATTGCAATAACAATTAACTGGAATAAAATATTTTGCACTAAATGTTTAAGTTTATCCCCATTATGGGCAGGCTTGTTGAACGCCGTTTCCATCACAAAAAAGGTTACAATAAGGCCAACAAGAATATAGTTTGGGTCTATTTCCATCAGTCGATTAAGTGCTTCCATAATTTTTCTCCCGGGATTAATAAAAAATTGTTTCTTTTAATCTATCCCGAATTATCCAGTATTTTTAACACACTTTTTTAGGAATGATTTTATTCAAATTTGAATTTCTGCTGAATGCTTTTAGTTGATAAAAAATAATCACTTAGCCTGAATCCCATATTCAAGCTGGTATTATATTCTTACACATCAAAGCTCCTCATCAAATTTCCAGCTTTTCACGGTCCCAGATATGCGTTTAGTTCCTATAAAATTCATGTAACTTGATCTTTTTTCTACCGCTTTTTTTTATCATTTTTGCATCCAACTATAATAAAAATAACTAATATAAAAATTTTAAAGACCAGTCATAAAACGGGTGTAATCGTATTTCTTTAAATTAGTGTAGATTGTATAAAATCCGGTTTAGCATTTGTTGTTTTATAAATAACTCAGCCACCATTTATCGCGGTTATTGGTTTTGTACAGATTATATTTTTTACATAACGGATAAAGCGCAATTACAACCCCAATCCAAACCAGGTAAACAACAGGCAGTCCAAATCCGTATCCTTCGGGTTTGTGTATCACAGATACAAACATGGCATCCATAGGAAACCCCTGGTAGCTGGCGCCAATGATTGTTAAAAAATGAATTAAATAAATGTGGGCGATGTAATAAAAAAAAGGCACACGGCCAATGGTGACCAAAGCATTATGTAAGGGAAGCCGCCATTTTTCTATAACGGCCAAAAGCGGAAGTGTTAACCCTAGCGTAACCGAAAGGAATAGTAATGAAGGCGGATACTTTTCTACATTTAGGAAATTTATGATTGTGCGTGACATGCTATTGCCAGGTTGCCACGGATGTGGATCGCCATAAAAATTAGTTGCCCTAAGCAAGACAAATAAGAGGAGTAAGCCTCCGCCAAGTATAAGTAAGAAGTTTTGTCTCTTCTTTACTTCCCAGCTAAAAACAGGCGCCATACCGTATCCCGCGGCAATTACACCAATCCAGGCAAGAACAGGATAAGCAATTATTACCGATATACCGCCCGGTAACAATAAAACCTGACTGTGGATTCCTTGCCAAAATTCCCCTGGAACTGAGAAACTTGATGGCGGGAAAATTCCATCCAATAAATTGCTGCCTGCAATTATAATAATGCCGATCCATGCCACAATGTTTTTTGGAAGATGTACAAGGCCGGCTAAGAAAACCATGGCCACGCCAATGGCCCAAATAACTTGTAATATAATACCTGGATTATTTGAAAAATTAAATTTCCAGCCCAATGTTACCACTGTCATCTCAAGAAAAATCAGCCATATTCCACGGGTGAATAGAAACCGGCTTAGCTCCGACGGTGTTTTCTTTTTGGCCATTAACCCGGCAGAGACACCTGCCAGCAAAACAAAAGTTGGGGCGCAAAGATGTGTAATCCAGCGTGTGTAAAATAACATGGGGTCAACATCAGGGTCGGTCATAGGGTTTTGGCCGGATGCGGAAAAATAGTCGCGGACATGGTCTAATGCCATCAGTATCATTACAAATCCACGCAGCCAATCGATTTAATCGATCCGTTGGTTCTTTTTCATCGAGTCACCTTTAGAAAATTACATTTATTTGTGGGATTAAAAGTAGAATAAGATAGGGAAATGAAACCGTGGGCTGTTATAACAAATACGCCAAATTGTATAAAAAATCCGACAAAAAGAAGTAAGCAGCAGAAGCAGAAGGAACAAGTTGAAGAGAGCAGTGGCAGTATCCATTATTTGGTATGCTTCCAACTGCTACAGTTTTAGCTGCTTTTTGGTAAAAACTTTTCTGGATTATTTATCATACTGCCAAGCATTTTTCCAACTTCTGAGTAACGCTGAATTAATGATGCGCGAATATCCGATTGGAGATAACCGCAATCTTTAGCAAAATCCAGGAAAAAAGTTACCTCGCTTGCTTCTCCGTCCGAATCAGTCATTTTGGATGTGAAATGGGGTAGCGCCGTTTTCTGTACCCTTCTCCAATACTTACTGAGCTCATAAATTTCCATGGCCAATTGGTAGGCCAATTTATATACTTTTAATCCTTAAAACTACCGGTCATAACTATACTCCCGTTATGAGATGATCGCTATAAAGTTGCAGCAGGCAAACTGCCACTGCTACTGATTCTTCCTGCCACTCGCGTTCCCCGTCACGGAGGAAGGTGTAATACCAAATTGTTCGCGGAAGCAACGGGTAAAATAGGAGACACTGCCAAAACCACACATATAAGCGATTTCGGAAATGGTGGCCGCGTTTTTTGTGAGGAGTTCGTTGGCGCGTTGCAAGCGCATGGTGCGGATAAATTGTTTTGGGGATTGATCGGTGAGGGCTTTAATTTTTCGCTGAAGTTGCCGCTCGCTCATGGCGGTATCTTTTGAAAGTGATTCGAGGTTAAATTTTTCATTTGCGAGATTATTTTCAATGCTGGCTAAAACTTTTTTTAAGAAAACCTCATCGGCGGAATTGACGCTTATTTCTGCTGGCTTAAGTTCCGTTTGTTTACTAAAACGTTCACGCAACTTACGCCGGTTATCGATCAGGTTTTTTACCCGGACGATCAACTCTTTAAAATTAAATGGTTTTATCAGGTAATCATCGGCGCCTGTTTCCAGCCCTTCAATTTTATCTTCACTGCCTGCCCGCGCGGTCAGCAGGATAATCGGGATGTGGCTGGTACGCATATCTGTTTTAAGCTTTTTGCATAAACCATAGCCATCCATTTTGGGCATCATCAAATCGCTGATAATAAGGTCGGGGATAATTTCGATAGCGGCCTTGACCCCCACCTGGCCGTCATTTGCTTCGACAACATTAAAATTATGTTGCAGGTGTTCGTGGATATAAGCGCGTACATCGTTATTATCTTCCACAACCAGCACGATGGGCAAACTGTCCTTAACTTCTTTCGGGGTTGGTGATGGCTGTTCGATGATGTCCGGTTCTTGCTGCGTATCCAGCTCTTCGGCACTTTCATTAAGGGCATCGATTTGAACTTTGTTAAGGGATTCATATTTTTCTGATTTTTTTAAATCTTCTTTTAGGATTGGCAGGGCTATGGAAAAAGTTGCGCCGCTATTCGGCTTGCTCTGCACATCAACGTTTCCACCGTGCAGTTCCACTAATTCTTTAACCAGGGCAAGGCCAATTCCCGTACCATCCTGCATCCTTTTCGATGAGCCGTCAACCTGGTAAAAACGGTTAAATATGTTTTTTTGCTGATCTTCTGAAATACCGCTCCCACTATCAGAAATTTTAATGAGAAGTCTGTTTTCCTTTTGCAATGAAACCGTAATTGCCACCTTAATTTCTCCGTCGGTTGGTGTAAACTTAAAGGCGTTGGAGAGTAAGTTGTTGATAATGGTCTCAATTTTTTCATTATCAAAATCAGCGATTAGCTTTTTGTACTCGGTCGAAAATTCGAGGTGGATATTTTTCATCTCGGCCAGGGACTTATAAGCCATTATTGTTCCACGCACAACAGGGATAATATCATTTTTGTGGATATCCAAACTCATTTTTCCGGCATCCAGTTTTGAGAGATCGAGCAATTGGTTGATCAGTTTTAATAAATGCCCGGCATTTCGTTGCATGGTTTTGATGCTTAATTTGAGCTGCTCGTTTTTAACCTTGTCATATAAATTTTCCAACGGGCCAAGGATTAAAGTAAGCGGTGTACGGAACTCGTGGGAAATATTGGCAAAAAACTGCGAGCGCATTTGGTCCAATTGACGCAAACCGTCTGCCTCAACTTGTTCTACCTGTAAGCGGCTTTTAAGTTGTAAACGGTTCATCTCGTATTTTCTTATATAAAAGAGCAGGGCAAGAAATACAATCAGGTAAAAAGCGTATGCCCACCAGGTTTTCCAGATCGGCGGCGTGATGATGATTCTTATTCTTGTTCCTTCTTCGTTCCAAACGCCATCGTTATTTGAGCCTTTCACCTGAAAAATATATTCCCCGGCCGGCAGGTTTGTATAGGTGGCGTTCCTCTCTGTTCCGGAGGGAATCCATTCATCATTAAAACCAATCATCCTGTAAGCGTACTGGTTGCGATCGGGCGAGGAATAATCCAATGCTGAAAAATTAAAACTAAACACATTCTCTAAATATGAGAGATTGATTTCTTTTTTGGAGGTGATCAGGCTGTCAAGAATTTCCGGGTGCGACTTGTGGGAAATAGACCGGTTAAAAAGGCGCATCCCTGTTATTACAACATTGGGCTTGTATGGATTGTCAATAATTTTATCGGGATAGAAATAATTAATCCCTTTTATACCGCCAAAAAACATCTCGCCCGATTTGCTTAAAAAAGATGCGCTGGTATTGAACTCGTTACTTTGCAGGCCATCCCGGATATCATAATTTCGGAAGCTTTTTTCTTTGGGGTTAAAACACGAAATGCCTTTGTTTGTGCTTAGCCAAAGGTTGCCATTTTTATCGGGCAGGGCGGCGTAAACCACATCATTGGGTAAACCGTCTTCTTCATTAAAACTACTAAAAGAGTTGGCCTTATAATCAAAGCGGTTTAAGCCACCGCCTGCAGTCCCCAACCATAAAATACTGTCACTTAAAGGATCGGCTGTGATTGAGAGGACGATGTTGTTGGAAAGGCTGTTTATTTTATTTGGGATATGTCTGTAATATTTAAACTGTTCCTTTTCGGGATTAAACCGTACAAGTCCGTCATCGGTGGCAAGCCAGAAAAAACCCTGCTTGCCCTTAATAATATGGGTGATGGGCACATAGCGTCTTCGCGGATTTTGCCTGTATCGATAATGTGTAAATGCTCCTGTATTAATGTTCAGTTTGCTAAAATAATTTTCGCTTGCAATCCAGATTGTATGTTGGTTTTCAAGAAAAACCTGATAGGTCACTTTTTCCTTTAAGCCGTTTTTTACGGTGTAATGTTTAACGGTTTGCTTTTTAGGACCATAGCGATAAAGGCCTTCATGCCCGGCAACCCAAATATATCCACTACTATCCTGGATGGTCGACCAGCCACCGGTATTGCCGAAATCCTGAGGGTGGTACGGATCGGTTTCAAAACTTTTAAATACGCCTGTCTCCCTCTCCCATTTATAAAGGCCATCACCATTAATCCAAAGTGTTTTGTCTTTGTCTTCGAAAATAGAATAAATACTAAACCGTTTATGCCTGGTCTGAAAATCGGGCGCTGGTCGGAAAGTAGGAAACCTGTTCATGCGGGGATCATAAATATTGACGCCAAAGCCATTGCTGCTAATCCAGATTATGCCGGATCTGTCACGTAAAATCTTGGTTAGGCCATTACTACTCAGGCTTTCCGGGTTTAATGGATCGTGGAGGTAAGAAGTCCAGCTGATTTCGGATGGGTTAAAGACCATCAATTCGGTAGGAGTGGCAATCCATAAATTTCCACTCTCGTCTTCAGTCATTTCCACAATCGCGCCCCAGCCTTTGCGAAAAGCCTTATATTTATGGGGATAATATGTGTAGGCGCCTGTTTCCTGATCAATCTTAACAAGGCCTGTGGCCAAACCGGCCCATAAAATATTTTTCCGGTCCAATAAAAGGGAATAAACTGCTTTGTCGAGCGGCTCCATCGGATAAGGCAATTTGATGGGAAAGTGTTCAAATTTGCTGTTGGTCTTGTAGTCAGATTTAAGGTTTAATTTGTAAAGGCCTTTTGCGGTGCCAATCCAAAAAACATTTTTTGCATCTTCCCGCATAGAGATGATATTATTGGGACTAAAACCGTTTTGGATTGTACCCTCAACTTTAAATGAGATAAATGAAACAGAATCGGAAGTAATTGCTTTTGATGGGATCATGTTTAAACCATCATAAGTTCCAATCCATAAGTTTCCTTGCGAATCTTCTTTTATTTCTTCGATGCGATCGGAGCTGATACTATTGGGTTGTGATGGGTTATGTTCAAAACGCTCAAAAGTCCCGTTAATTCGGTCAAAGCGGTTTAGGCCTTTTTCCAAGGTGCCAACCCACAAAATACCGCGGCTGTCCACAAAAAGATCGGTTATCGAGTTGTTTGAGATGGAATGGCTATCCGCTGGGTTATGTTTATAAATTGTAAAATTATATCCGTCGTAACGATTTAGTCCGTCTTTTGTGCCAATCCAAATAAACCCGGAATGATCTTGTGCCAGGGCATAAACAGCATTTTGTGACAGGCCGTCATTTATATTAAGGTGTTTAAAATTGAGTGCTTTGGCTGGCGGCTGTTGCGAATATCCTAGGCTGGCTAGTAGAAAGAGCAAATGAAAAATTAGATTAATTTTTATCTTTAAAAACATTGTTTCTCATCGCTTTACAGGTTTAGTTATGTTGATTGCATGGCGGGATTTAAAGTATATCTTAGTTTAATTTATATCAAACAAATCTTCCTCGTTTGTCTTTGTCCGGGTTTTTCAAATTTTCATTGAATACACATTTTTTTTAGTTTGATTATTACATCTTTCCTAAACAAAATGGTTAAGGTTAAAATGCTCTTCGCCACTAGTACACGAATGTCGTTTTTCCTATACATTTAGCGATTTCACGAAGGTACATCCTGGGGCTTATACTTAATTATAACTTTTATCAATTTTGGGAGTTTAAATGAATTTTCTAATTATTTTGCCCATAACCTCAATAATTTCAACAAAAAACTCTTTTTATAGATTTATTTAGGACAGCTGTGGTTAATTATTATGAAAAAAGCAAAGTTTTATAAATTACTTCCCAATCAAAAACTTCATTGTTACCTTTGCCCGCGCGATTGCATGATTGGCGAAGGGCAGACCGGGTTTTGTTTTATCCGTAAAAATATCGGCGGTACTTTATATAATCTGGCCTATGGCAAACCTTACGCTGTTCAGATTGATCCCATCGAAAAAAAGCCCCTATTTCATTTTTTACCAGGCACAGATATTTTGTCCATCGGGACGGCCGGGTGTAATTTGGGATGCAAGTTTTGCCAGAACTGGGATATCTCCAAAGCGAAGTACGACCAAAACAGGGCAGGTGATTTTATGCCGGAAGCTGCTGTTCAAAGCGCGCTTAGAAACGGTTGTAAGAGTATTGCCTATACTTATAACGACCCAACCATCTGGGCGGAATATGCCATGGATATTGCCAAACTTGCCCGAGAAAAAAATCTTAAAAATGTGATGGTGACCGCCGGCTATATAACTACGTCTGTTATCCCGAAGGTTTACGAAAACATAGACGCGGCCAATATTGACCTGAAATCTTTTTCAGAAATGTTCTATAAAAAAATTACTTTGTCGCATTTAAAACCCGTGCTATCCGCTATTAAAGAAATCCAAAAACAAAATGTGTGGATCGAGATTACGAACCTAATAATCCCGACATTAAATGATGACATGGGGGAAATATCGGATATGTGCAAATGGATTGTTGATAATTTGGGAAATGGAGTTCCTGTCCATTTTAGCGCCTTTCATCCCGAGTTTAAAATGACACATCTTGGCCGGACACCAATCCAAACATTGGAACAAGCCAGGCAAGTTGCGCATGAATGTGGGCTGCTGTACGTTTATACAGGCAATGTTTTGGGCGATGGCAGCAACACCTATTGCCCGTCGTGTGATGAATTGCTTATCCAGCGAAACTGGCATGATGTAATTAAAAACAATCTAATAAAAAACAAATGCCCGAACTGTGGTTATCACATAAAATTCGGGGGAGCCTAACTTGTCTGGTTTAGGACGGAATGATGGTCAATGGTTTTTATGAAAATCAAAATAACCAACAGGAACCTAAATTTATATTTCTATATTTTTATTAGTTTGGCATATTTTTTCAACTTAATTTATATTTCATTTAAAAGATTTTGATTTAAATTCCTAAATAGTTGGTTCAATTAATATTCTTATAAGGAGGCATAAGTATGGGAAAGACGAATAAAATAGTTTTGGTATGGTTAATTGGTGCTTTTTTGCTGCTTGTTCTTAATGGATGTACTCAGCGGATTATAGACTTTACCGTGATTAGCAGTAAAAATGTTACGATGAATGTTGACAAAACAGCACAACGTGTTCAGGGAAAAGATGAAGTTGTTGTTTTTGTTATTCCCTTTGGAGTTCCAAACTTAAAAGAGGCTGTTGACAGGGCTATTGAAAGTGCCGGGCCTGGGTATGATGCACTAATTGACGGTGTCGTATCCTATTATCAATATGCTTTTATTGTTGGTGTAATGGGGTATAAAGTTGAAGGTACCCCGATTAAGACTAATCAGATAAAAGGTATTAGTGCTGGGAAAAAAATTCTATATCACAGCCTTAGCGGTGTTTCGAACGAGGAAACTCTCAAGTCGATACCAATTAATGTATTAAGTGAAGAAGAATCCAGGCAGATAGCAAAAGCGGATATATAAAACTGGAATTTTTTTTCGTAAGTGGTTAAAAAAATTATTTAATTCTATTTAGGAAAGTATTATCAAACCCCGAAAGTGTCTTCTTTACTTTTGGGGTTTGTTTTAATTTATATTAAGGAGGATATGTTTTATACAGGGAAATTTATAGATAAGTATAAGTTATTTAAAACAAATGCCCTAAGTATAGCTTTCAATTTAAACAAATATTAGAGTAAAATGATTTCCAATTAAAAAGCTTTATTTAATATCCCGCATAATGTGACCTACCTGAATTGTAGGTATATGGCACCTCAATTAAAAAGTATCAGTGATATTGGAATAGAGAATCTGAAAAAAAAGAGCAATCTTTAACGAAAGTTCTTTCGAATAATTTTAAACCATCATTTTATACTTAATTTTTTTTTTATTTTCTGAAGTGTCCTGAAAAAAGTTGTTGATTTAGTAAACCTTTTTCAGGACAAACAAGTTCAACATGACGATCAGTACACATAGCTTTTATTCTGAGCCGTTCTTTGGAGGAAAGTCCTTTTATTCTGGCTGTTCTTTTATACCACGGAGGCACGGAGAGCGCAGAGGAAGGATGACCTTCGCACTTGAAAAGGGTGCCATCGCTTCAAGCAATGGCATCCGTGCTTTGCTCCGCAGGTTTTTTATATGATGCCGTAAAGACGTTCGGGATCGAGTAGCCTGGAACGTCACCAAAACTTTATTTTTTAGCAATCAACTTCTTTAGCTTTTCTTTGTCTTCGGCCAACAACGCGTTTACTTTTTGCGTATCAACAGTCGCTACAATAATATCACCAATCTCTTTGCTTACATCTTTAAAAATCCCCAGCTTTTTCATCCCCTCGGTTTGACGCTTATTATCTTCGCTCGGTGTAACATAATGGAAGGAGTTTGTTTTATAACGGTGCATTAAAAATATTTGGTTGAGGGTCATAAAACGTTTCATCCTAAAATCGGGGTTAAGCGTGTTCTGGTCACGCACGGATAAAATATTGTTTCCACGACGGTCCTGGATGTTGGCAAAAACAATATCCGACATTTTATTGCCGTATTCGTCCCAGGTACTCAACTCCAGCAAACCGGAACCGGCGCTGTGTGGTCTTAATTTAACAGAGAGTGTGCTGCTGATATTGTACTGCTTTGTCCAAATCTCCAACCAGCTTTCCAAAAGCTTAACAGGCACTTCGGTCTGTACAAGATGCTGTGATTGGGTTGAGCCCTTGCCCATAGCCTTGGTGGTTGCCGTCCGCCCGGATGATGCGGCTAAAGCGCCATCCAAACGTGGCCCGCCCACATGGGTTTGCGGTGTTTTGTATGGTGACTCCAATAGCCTGAATTTGCGTTGTAATTTTGCCAATGCCAACATGCCGGTCTCTTGCAGCGCGGTTGTAAATTCTTCCGAAGCAAGGCCGTCAATCTGGTGGCCACCATAAGTAATAAAATTAAACACAAAACCCATCTTACCCATCTCGATTGGGAACTGGCGCATTTCTTCATCGTTCATGCCGGTTGTGTCCCAGTTAAAAGAAGGCGATAAATTATAAGCCAGCATTTTGTCCGGGTAAACCGCATGGATGGCATCGGCAAATTTTTTGGCATATTCCAGGTTTGCTGTTTTTGTTTCCATCCAGATCAAATCACAGAAGGGCGCTACAGCAAGGGATTTGGCAATGGCATATTCCAAACCACCACGTGCCTGATAGTAGCCCTCCGGTGTGCGGGAAAGTTCACTGTTCCAGGTAACATCAATCCCTAATTCATTGATTTTTTGTTCCATTTCAAAAAATGAAGCCTTTTTAGAAAAGTTAAGCCACGCATCTATAGAAAGCGCATACTCAAGTCCTTCTTCATTATGAAAATGCATCACTTCGGCCACCGCTTCGGGCAAGGTTGTTAAGCCGGAATCTTTCTCCCAAGCCTCTATAAATAAATCAAGCGCGGCATTCAGGCTTCTGTCCACCAAAGGTTGTTTCCCTTCTACAAACGCTTTTATCTCCGAGGTTATTTTCCCTGCAAGGCCTGCTTGCTCGAACCATTTGTTGGCCAAAGCGTATTCCTTGTCCGACAAATTATAAAGCAGGTGGCCGTTAATTTCTTCAACCCCAGCCTCAAAAAACATTTTTAAAATGGCAAGTGTACAGCTTCTATAGCTTGGGATGGCCAGGTTGGTTACACCTAAAATAAAAGGATGGTCGCGTCCATCGCTGTTACTGTCAAGCAAAGTCGCTGCTTCGGCATCCGTACGGGCTACGATTATACCGGCTACACGCATAGTGTCCAACTGGAAACGGGCGGCATTTAATCGTTTGATTTGTTCATCGATGGCCACCAAAACTTTTCCGCCCTGATGTCCACATTTTTTTGTGCCGGAACGCTGATCTTCGATATGATACCCGGTCACCCCAACTTCCACAAAACGGCGGATCAGGTTACGGACATGTGCATCACCACCATGGCCGGTATCGGCATCGGCAATAATAAAGGGGCGATAATCAAATTCAGGTGTATTTTTTAATTCTTCTTCGGTCATGCGTGAACGCAGGTATTTTTGGTTTTTATCGGCGGCAATCAAGGCACGGACGATGGGAGCGGCTTCATCAGGAACCTGGCTTAAAGGATAACTAGCCAAATCCGCGCCGGGGTCTTCAGTAATTGAGCCTTTTGCCGAAGTGGCCCAACCGCCAAGATAAATGCCTTTTAATCCAAGGCGACGCATCATTACCGCCTGGCCGGGCGTGTAAGGGCCAAAAGTAGTGATGGATTCTTTTTTTGCGTACAGCTCACGCAGGACTTCGTAAAAGGCGCCTGCCGCATTTTTAGCAATGGAATAATCATTAAAAATTGTCCCTTGTTGTTCCACTACCTGCTGTGCCGAGTAGAGACGCTGGATTCCTTTAAACCGTTTTTGCGCCATCCATTCCTTCATTTCTAACACATCGCTCTTAAATTGGTCCATTTTGATTCTCCTGTTTTATAAACTTGTTCTGCTTTTGATGCATTTTTTGTCAGATTCAATCGCCCTGGATTTATCTTGCTTACACAAACCGGTTGGGGATGTTGAAACAAGTTCAACATGACGCTTGGTGTGGCTGGCCATCAACCTGATTTATTTCTGGTTCCTTTTGAACGAGCCATGATGCTATACTATGATTCAAAATCAAGATTTTCCGTAATCCGTGTCCCGTCCTTTTTATAAGCATTAATGTATTTTTCGATTCGCTCTTTGGCGGTTTCAAAATTCGGGTTGTTCAGGTTAATATTGAGTAAATCGATATACCAGGGGATTTTGACCTCATCCAAAATATAGCGGCTTACTATTTCCCTCACTATGGGTAAAGTTGTGGTTTTAGATTCTTCATATACGTCTCTGGAGTTTGCATCTAAAAGTTTTTGGTACTCTTCGTCCATTAGTTGGTTAAAAACTTTCAGCGTAAAAGTATCGCCTGTTTTTATACTTGTACCGGGATCATCCCTGTTTAATTTTGCTTTTTTATGGAGCCATTCCCATAGAATACTCATGCGGATTTCCCCCGTGGCCATGTCTTCCATCAGGTATAAAATATCATCGTTGCTGAAGAAATCAGCAGGTTTTAAAGCCGCCGCCTGCAACCCCTGACCAAAAGCATTGCCATACTGCAAAGCCACGCTAAGTAAATTGCGCGCGCCCCGGATGGAGCGTTCGGCAGGTTCCAAAAGCATCAATCCTTCTGCATCTTTTTGTGTGTAGCTAAGGGGCGGGAAGTTTCTGCCAAGCTGGTTTGCTTTACCTGTTTTTTCCCAAACCGGCCGCACAATATGTACCATTTTCCAATGCGCCACCCACTTACCGCTTGCACCTTCCTGTTGCTCACGGATCGCACCGGCGACTGCTTTTTCCATACTATTGGCAACACCCTTTTCCGAACCAACTGGAATATTGGGTTCCATCCCGCCTTGCCACAAAGCAAAATTGCCATTTATATCCGGCGTGTTAACACAGCAGCGCACCCGGTTTTCATAATTGCGCATATAGCCATAAGTCATGCCAATTTCTTCGATATTGGGGTTGATAAAATCTTTATCCCAGGCAAGGGCATCGGAAACGCTGTTGATATAATCCCAACGGCCGGTATTAAACCCGACAAAATGTGTGCCCAATGCGGCGCGGATTTCCATTATCTGGAAAGTGGCTTCGAGTTGCTCCAGGAGGACATAGACTTTAATTGTGCCCATTTTAAGTTGCAGGTGGCCCTCCAACGCGCTGATCATTTTATTCCAAAAGGCGGCTTCCTCGGCAGTTTGGATTTTAGGCAGGTATAAAACGATTGAGGCGTTTTCCGATTGCAGTTTTTTATAATTATTGGTCACATAGAGCGCCATATCAACAATTGATGCTGAAAGGGCCAGATGGTTTTTATCACGAATGTGGCGGTCATCCAAATGCAAGCCGCGTGCCCTGAAGATTTTTGTAGTAAAATTGAGCTGTTCTTTCCAATCTTTGATAATTTCGTGCCCAAAAAAGCTTTTTGCCCAGCGGTTCATTTCAAGCGAAACATTTTTGGCCGCTTCTAAAAAAACAGGGGCCTTATCGATTGCCAGTTTTAAATTTCGCTGGTTGTCCAGGGACATGGCCGTAACCTGGCCCAAAGCATCTTCACCGTCAAACATCCAGCCATCCGCACCGGAGAGCAGGGCATAGGCCACATTGCGGATGCTTTTCTCCACAGGGCTGTTAGGTTTGGCCGCCGGGCCTGTTCCCTGAATCCATTGCCGCTTTAAGTCATGGGGAATTGTCGATCCATCAAATTTCCCGTCCCGCGCGTTTTTTACTAAAATTTGTGTGCCCGGTATGTTTTCAGTGGGATCGAGGAAATTAATTTGTTCTTTTTTGTCGAAACGGTTTAATCGTCTTTGGCTGCGCCGCTGCATGAGCGCCAGGCGTTCGTTATTGAACTGTGCAAGAAAGTTTATTGCATCGAGCGCTTCTTTGGTATAAACATCGCTGTATAATCCGGCAAGGTTATCGCGGATGGTAATGCCATTGGTATGGTTTTGTGTGGCAGACATAGTTTTCCTTTTCTTGGTGACGGTGCAATATATTAAATGCGAAATAGGCTTGTCAAGCGAAATTACGCTAAAAGAGAAAAAATAATATTTTTATTGGCTTAGATCACCTTGTCAAACACGGGCAAATAAATCTTTATTATAGGAACTAGATGACTTGCAGAATTGTAAACCCTTATATATCAAGAGATATTGAGTTTTGAATGAAAATATTCTTTAATAAAAATTGTTTTTTTAGAAATTTGACATTTAGTTAATCCTTTTGTAAAATTTCGCTATATGAGAAATTCTATTTAGTATATTAATTATTGATGTCAATATGAAAACAAAAGTAACCAGTAATAAGTTACGTATAATCTTCGGGCTAAAGCTTAAGAACTTTCGTCTTGGGCAAAAACTTTCATTAAAACAATTGTCTGAAAAATCAGGTGTGGCCATTTCTTATATCAGTGAGATTGAGCAGGGAAAAAAATATCCCAAGCCTGAAAAGATGTTCCGACTTGCCGAGGCATTGGATGTTGAATTTGACCAACTCGTTTCTACACAGGTTGATAAGTCCCTCGATCCGTTAACGGCGTTGATGGATTCATCTTTTATAAAAGAGTTCCCTTTTGACCTGTTTGGAATCTCGGCCCGGACATTTCTTAATTTATTTAGCAATTCCCCAACAGAAGCCACAGCCTTTTTACAAACTTTTTTGGAGATAAGCAGGGCTTATAACATGAATGTTGAGAATTTCCTGTTTGCGGCGTTGCGAACTTTTCAGAAATTAAACCAAAATTATTTTCCTGAAATTGAAAAGGAAGCAGATAAATTTATCCGGCAAGAAAACCTTGCTAATCGTGGGCTTAATTTTTTGCAGCTTAAAACAATCCTGCAAGAAAAATATGGCTATATAATCGACGAAGGGAAAATTCGTAATAATCCTGATTTATCGGGCTATCGCTCTATTTATAAGGCGGGGAAGACAAAGTCACTTTTTATAAATGACAGGCTTACAGAGTCACAAAAAATCTTTATTATTGGCCGTGAGTTGGGATATGAGCACCTAAAATTAAAAGAAAGGGCAAAAACCTCATCCTGGTTAAAGGTGGAATCATTTGACCAATTATTAAATAATTTCAAGGCCTCTTATTTTTCCGGCGCCTTGATGCTGCCCCAAAAAAGGCTGAAACCGGATTTACAAAAATTTGCCGCGTTAAATAAGTGGGACAGTTCTTTGTTACTGGGTTTGCTAAGAAAATATGATGCCACCCCGGAAATGTTTTTATACCGGATGAGCCAACTTTTGCCCGGATTATTTAATCTTGAAAAATTATTTTATTTGCGGTTTACCACACAGGCAGGCTCGGGGCGTTTTAAACTTACTAAAGAGCTGAATATGACCGATGAACTTGTTCCCTACAGCCTGGGGCTAAATGAGCATTATTGCAGGCGTTGGCTTCCGTTTAACCTGCTTGGCCGCTTGGGAAAAAAAAGCAAGGTAGGGCCGGCCAACCTGCCATTTATCGATATTCAGAAAGCGCGGTTTATGGGGAGCGGAAATGAGTTTCTTTTAATAAGCCTGGCACGGCCGCTGGCATTGGACAATAATAAACATTCTGCGATGACCATCGGGTTTATGCTCAATAAGCAAATTAGGCGGACTGTAAAGTTTTGCGATGATCCTAAAATTCTGAGCGTGGAAGTAAACGAAACATGCGAGCGCTGTCCCTTAACAAAAAATGAGTGCAATGTAAGGGTTGCACCCGCTACGCAATTCTTAAAAGACCAAAAATTTTCCGAAAGGGAGAAAGCCCTCGCCCGGTTTATGGAAGAGGACTGATGGTTTATTTTAGAATGGTGTGCTGCAACAGGCTCTACGCGATTAAAGTCTATTCCTTATGATCTTTTTCGGGACGATAGAGCGAATCAGATTTGGCCCAATTTATTATTGTTGCGATCTCCTCATCGCTCAGGTTAGCCTCAGAGTGGGTAATTTTGTAAGGCGGTAGAGGCATTTCACCTTCTTCGATCTCTTCAACAATCTCGCCCAGTTTTTTGCTTTTGCGTTTTTGGGTATAATCCTGCCAAACTGAAAAATTCATTTCATGCCGGCCTTCTTGCACATGGCTGGCCACAAACCAGGAGACTGGTGCAACATAGCTGTACCATGGCCAATTGCTTTTATTTGAGTGGCAATCGTAGCACGCTTTTTCTATGATTTGTTTAACCTCTGGCTGCAATTTTATCTCTAATTGAGGATCAGATTGCGGGTTATCCCGGTTAACCGGATAAAGCTGGATTACTAAAAGCAGGCCAATTATAATCATAAGTTTTTTATTCATACCAAACCCCCTTTGCGCTGTAACTTTTAAAGATTTAATTTATGTTTTGTTTAGGTCGAGAAGATTTTAATAAATTTCTGCTGTGCCATTTCTGTTTGCGGGTAATTTATCGAAGATAAGTATGAAATAAAATAATTAATTTTTTATATTGTCGTTTCTTTAAAATATATTAATATGGTAGTATAGTGATACGGAAAGTGGGCTAAGGCGATATGCTCAAGAAACCAGCTATTTTAAAATCTTATTTACTTATTATTTCCGGTCTTTTCTGGAGCTCTGCGGGAGTTATACTTTTACTTATAGCTTCAAAATGGTTTGTTTTGTTTTCGGAAAAGATCATTCTTGTTGATATAATCCTTGGATTATTGTTAGGCGTTGTTATAAGCCGGTTTGGTTTTATGAGGCTTGCAAAAAAGAATGCATCGCGTATCCTTGCATATTCCAGGCATGTATGTGCTTTTGCTTTTCAGCGCTGGCAAATGTATCCACTTATTCTATTAATGATGAGTATGGGGATTTATATTCGCAACTCGGCTTATGTTCCCAAATATATTTTAGCTCCATTTTACATTGGTATTGGTTCGGCCTTGTTTGCTTCTAGTTTTATGTATTACAGAATTTTTTTTACGGAGCGGAAAGGCGATAGCTAATTTTTATAGCCCGGAAATTTGAAATTGTCTCTCTGTTTTGCTTGGCGATTTATCCGCTTAAGGTCCGTGATAGTTTTTCAAATATTTTACTTGTCCGGCTTTGCTATTTTATAAAATCATTCCCACCGAATTAAACAATCCCCTTCAGTTTTTTGATTAAATTTTTTCTGTTGTTTGACATCTGAAATTTATTTCGTATATTGCGAGTGAACGCTCACATACTTATGGATTTCTAAGATGAAACAGTTATCAGTAAGACAACAGCAGATTATTAAAGCCGCGATTGAATTAATCGCCGAAAAAGGGATTCAGCAATTTACAATTAAAAATTTAGCGGCAAAAATAAGTCTGGCAGAAGGTGCCCTTTATCGGCATTTCAAAGGTAAAATGGATATTCTGCTAGGGGTTCTGGAGCAGTTTCGTTCCAATAAAACGTTGGCACTGGGTCATATTCAATCATCGGATCAATCCCAGATTGAACAACTTGGAATGATTTTTACAGAACGCTTTAAACAATTTGCCGATAATCCTGCTTTAACGGCTGTAATTTTCGCTGAAGAGATTTTCCAAAATGACAAAAGGTTGGCGGCCGAAGTATATTCAATCATGGAGGCAAGCCAGGCTACGATTCAGGGAATTATTGGAAAAGGACAAGAGAACAATCTTATCCGAAACGATATTTCCGCCATTGCCATCTCAACCATGCTGATCGGTACTTTGCGTTTTATTGTTACACGTTGGCATCTTTCCGGTTTTAGTTTTGATCTCGAACAAGAGGGTGCCATTTTATGGAGCGGTATTAGAAAAATGATAGAATTATAACTTTTTTTGTAACCAAAGTGAGTGAGTGCTCACTAATTAAAACAATATTAATAATTGGAAAGGAAAAATGATGGAGAAGTTTTTAAACAGGGTACTTAATTTCCCTTGGCTTATTATGGTGGTCATTCTGGTCATCTCGGCCTTATTCTTTAAGGCAATGACGGCAAATTCGCACATGGAAACAAACCTCGATAAATATATGCCGCAAGAGCATCCCGCTTTTGTTTACAGCAACCAGGCAGAAGAATGGTTTAATATCAATGATGGGATTATCATCGCCGTAGAGAATAAAGAGGGCATATATAACAGCGGCACTCTCAAAAAGGTAAAAGATTTAACCAAAGCCCTGCAAAAAATGGATGAGATTGAAAAAGAGGATGTCACATCTTTATATACGGCTGATAATATTATCGGGACCGATGACGGCATGGATGTTAAGGCTTTTTATAAGCGGGTGCCAAAATCAGAGGAAAAATTACAGGAGTTGCAACAAAAAGTACGCTCCAATGAAATGATCTATAAACGCCTGGTTTCGGAAGATGAAAAAGTAACCGTGATAATTGCCGAAATAAAGGACGATGTTTTCTCGCAGGAATTTTATAATAATATCCTCAATTTGGCTAAAAGTTTTGAAGGGCCCGAAATTTTACATGTAGCCGGACGCCCGATTGTCGAAGGGACTATGGCCTTGCTTGGCCCGGCCGATATGAAACGCATGGTGCCAATCGTCCTTGTCGTGATTATTCTTGTGCTGCTTTGGGTTATGCGCAGTTTTAAAAATACGCTGTTTACCATGCTGGTTGTGCTGTTTAGTACAGTTTGGACATTTGGTTTGATGGCCGTGGTAAATATCCCGATATATGCAGTTTCGACAATGATACCGGTTATGCTGATAGCCATTGGTGTCGCCGACGGGATCCACCTCTACAGTCATCTCGACCTTTATTTATTGGGTCATCCAAAAGCTACCCGGTTGGAAGCAGTGCGTGATATGATCCACGGCATGTGGAAACCCGTTGTGATGACATCTGTAACAACCGCTGTTGGGTTCATTTCTCTTTTAACATCCGAGGTTTACCCGATTAAATATTTTGGACTGTTTACAGCTTTTGGCGTGATGGCCGCGATGTTATTTTCTCTGGTTCTGATTCCGGCCGGTGTATTGCTTTTTGGTTTGCCAAAGCGTAAAAAGGTTGTTGTAAAGGAAGACGAAGAACGTGATCATATCGCATTTAAATTAGCTGAAAACCTGATGCGCTATAAATATATCACGATTATAGCTGTAGCGCTTATTGCTGTGATTTCCATAATTGGAATTGGCAAAGTATGGATAAATTCCAGCTTTCTCGAAAAATTTGAAAAAGACAGTGATATCGTGTTGACCGATGAGTTTATCAATCAAAATTTTGGCGGGACAAGCACCTTAAACATAATCCTGCAAGGCAAAGATGAAGATACCTTTAAACAACCCGCAGCCCTTAGGCTTATTGATGAAATGCAGGACGAAGCAGAAAAACTGGCCGTGGTTGGCAATAGCTTTTCTTTGGCCGACTATCTTAAACGGATGAACAAAGTAATGCACGCCGACAGCGCAGAATTTGATGCCATCCCTGGATCCAACGAGCTAGTTGCCCAGTACCTGCTTTTATACGAGATGTCCGGTGATCCGGAAAATCTATGGAAAGTGGTTGACTACAAATATAATAAGGCCAATGTAACACTCCAGTTAAAAAGTGATAATTCGAAGGCCATTAATGCAGCCATCGCCGTTGTTGAGAAATTTAAAGCGCCATTGGCCGCAGAGAATATCGAAATTAAATATGCCGGTTCGGGGTATAAAGGTTTGGTTTTTACCGATCTGATCCTGGAAGGGCAGATAAAAAGTTTAGTACTCTCGCTGATTATAATTGTCGTGCTGCTTTCTCTGATGTTTAAGAATTTTTACATCGGGCTAATTGGCGCGGTACCAATTGTTATTACGGCGCTGATCAGCTTCGGGATTATGGGGCTTATGAACATTCCATTAAGCACGACCACTGCGTTGGTGTCCAGTATTGCCATCGGGATAGGGATTGATTATGCGGTGCACTTTATCGAGCGCTATAAAATATACGCCCTTAAAACGCAGGATAAGGCAATCACGATCCGTGAAACAATGTTGCACTCCGGCCGGGCAATTATATTTAATGCCTTTGTAGTGATAGCCGGTTTCCTTGTACTTTTGGCATCTGTTTTTCCGCCAAACCGTTCGCTGGGCGCATTGGTTTCCCTGAATATGTTTACCAGCTTTTTAGGGACTGTAACGATCATGTTTATCATATTATATGTATCAAATATTTATTTTAAGAAAAAATAATAACAAGGCGGCTATCGATGCGAAATAGATTTTTAAAGCTTATTCCATTTTTATTCTACTTTAGCTTTGCAGAGCAAGCTTTATCCATTGAGGGCGAAACAGCAACCTTGCCTGATGTAAAAATAAGCGGTGAAGCAGGCGGCATGCCCGATGGAACCGGATGGGAAAGTCTTTCGATGCGTGAAAAAACAAATATTCTGTTTTATGTAGATCCGGATAAAAAAGGCGAGGTAAGCCTTTTAATCGATACACTCGATTCCTTACAGCTCGATAAGAATAAATTTGGGATGGTTTTTGTGGTAAATACATCGGCCACTTTTGTACCAGATTTTATTTTACGCAAGAAAATAGCAGACCGGGCAGAGGTTGAAAAAAATAAAACCTATGTCCTGGACCAGGAAAGGGTTCTTGTTAAAAAATGGGGTTTAATCGATGATGATGTAAATATCCTGTTATTTGATGCAGAGGGAAGCATTCTCTTTCAACATGCCGGGGCAGTAACACAAAATGAAATAAATCAAGTAATAAACAAAATTAAACAGATAATAAACTAAGGAGAATTAAGATGAAGAATCTAAAAATTCAATCCCTGTTAGCAATGCTTTTTTTAATGTTGCCGCTATTTTCACTTGGACAGGATAAGCCTAGTGGGCTGGAAATAATCCAGAATGTTTATAACAGGCCGGAAGGCAATAACATCCAGTCGGAATTAACTATGACTCTGATTAACTCCAGAGGCGATGAACGTGTGCGTGAGATTAAACAGTTTAGTAAGGAGTTTAAAAAGGTCGAAAAGAAAATCATGTTTTTTATGGCCCCGGCGGATGTGCGTAATACATCGTTTATGAACTGGAGTTATGATGAAAAAAACAAAGACGACGATCAGTGGATCTATCTCCCTGCGTTGAAAAAAACAAAGCGGATTTCCAGTGACAGTAAAAGCGATAGTTTTATGGGTTCAGACTTTACCTATGATGATTTGGGCGACCGTCATCCAAGTGATGATACGCATAAATTATTGCGTGAAGAAAAACTGAACGGTGAAGATTGTTACGTTGTTGAAAGTATCCCGAAAGATGAAGAATACATGTATTCCAAAACCATCACCTGGATTATAAAGGATAAATGGATTGGCCTAAAAAAAGAGTTTTATGACGAAGATGGTGAATTTTTAAAAACACTTTCTGTAAAAAAATATGAGCAGATTAAAGGGTTTTGGATAATCACAGAATCTGAAATGCACAATGAACAAAAAAATCATACCACAAATATGAAGCTACAAAATATTACCATCGATGGTGGCATTGCGGATAATAAATTTACAGAACGGATGATGAAGCGAGGTTTGAAATGAGAACGATAATTCAGAAATACCTTCCAGGTCTTCGAGACCTGGAAAGTCCTAAACAATATTCCTATCATACTGAGCGCCAGCGAAGTATCCCTTGTGGCAAAAGGGATTCTTCTCTCCACTGCGTCTCGCTCAGAATGACAACAAAATTATTTTTTTTGGCCATTATGCTCGTTTCCTCCTTACCCGCCCAGTCACTTAGTATTAACGGCTATGTGCGGAACTATGTGGGTGTACTAACACAGGGTGATAATGAATATTCAATCCTGCAAAATACATTGAACCTTAATGTTGAACACAGCCAGGATATGGTGTCATTTAAGGCCAATCCGTATATGTATTATTATGATGACAATAATCTGGAAATTGGCCTGCGCGAAGTTTATATGGATATATTTTTTAATAGCATAGATTTGCGTATCGGAAAGCAACAGATAATTTGGGGCAAGGCTGACGGTGTTTTTATTACCGATATAATTTCACCCAAAGATTTGCGTGAATTCCTTTTGCAGGATTTTGATGAAATCCGCACCGGGGTAACCGCGGTAAAAGCCAACTATTATCGGGGGAATAACACGTTGGAATTTGTCTGGATTCCTACTTTTACTCCAACGGCCCTTCCTGAAATGGGTTCACTTTGGTTCCCTGACCTTAATTTCCCTGTTCAGCCTGTTTTTGATAACTCTAAAAAAGAAGTCAAAGGATCGTTGGAAAACAGCGAGGTATTTGCAAAATATTCGGCCCTCACATCGCTTGTGGATTTTGAAATCATGGCCGGGTACGCCTGGGACGATGACCCGACGATGCACATTACACGAACGATTGACCCGCAAACAAAGCAGTTAACCGGGCTTACAGTTACACCAAGACATCACCGTTTGACCATTGGTGGCGGTAGTTTCAGCACTACACTTGGCGGATGGGTTGTACGGGGCGAAGGTGCATATTATCAGGGTAAATATTTTAATTCGACCGACCCTTTTGATGGTGATGCCGTCGTTAAAAAAGATTATGCCCATTATTTGCTTGGCATAGATTATTCACTCTGGGATGTCCGATTAAGCAGCCAGTTTATTCAGCAGGCTATCGTGGATTATGATGAAAACATCACACAAGATGAATATGATAATACTGTCACCTTTTTGGCAAGAAGGGATTTCTTACGCGAGACATTGACTTTGGAGTTGTTTACATACATCGGACTTAATAATGAGGATGCTTTGATCCGTCCACGTTTGTATTACGACTTAACCGATGGGTTTGAAATTTTGCTTGGTGCCAATATTTTTACCGGCAATCAGGGCAGTTTTGGCCAATATGATAAAAATGATATGCTTTATACCAAAGTAAAATACAGCTTTTAAAATAAAGAGCTTTTTGATAAATAAAAATATATTTGAATAGGGATGTCGAGTTGAAATCAGTGACATCCCTGTGTTATTTTGAGGAAAAGATAATGAAAAATATTTCATTAAAAATTGTTGCCACCGTCGCCGGGATACTTGGCCTGATGGCAGTAATTACAGGAAGCAGGGTCTTGTTAGGTGTGTTTGATCCTGGGTATGCCACGCATATTTGGCTTATATCTTATAATGTTTTTATGGGGATTGTATCGCTGGTAGCCGGGGTATTGATCTGGAAGGAGAAGGCCAAAGGGGCACTGCTGGCAGGGATTATTACCGTGGCCCATATTACCGTGCTCCTTTTACTTGGAACGGTTTTTGTTTCAGATGTGGCCCATCAAAGTATCATGGCCATGATTTTTCGTTCGGTGGTTTGGGTGGCTTTGTTTCTGGTTATACGAAGGGGAGTTGTTAAGACCCAATAGGGTAATAAGGAAGGTTGCCTCGCTCTATGGATTTTCTATGATTCAGGTGCAAAGATTAAATTAAGACGTTCCAGCTATAGCTGGAACGTCTTGCCCGTAAACTGGAAGGTATCCATCCTTTAAATTGGTCGATAGCTATTTCTTCCCGTGCTTTTTCTTGCCATGTCCTTGATGGCCCTTCTCTTTACCTTCCATGGAGCCCCCTTTTTTATTATAGTGTTTTTCCATTTTCATGTTTTTGGGATCGTCCATTCCAATAATGTCGTTTACGCCATCGCCATCAAGATCGATAAAGCGCTTTTTCTTTTTATGGGCCATCTCTTTTTTCATTTTGTGCCAGTCCGGGTCCAGGCCATTGGGGATTCCATCACCATCATGGTCCGGAGCATTGTCGTTATAGCCATCGCCATCCTCGTCAATAAAAAACTGACCGTGATTGGCGTTTTTAGGTTTGTGTTTTGTGGAATCCTGCGCCAAAAGGTTTGTGGAAAATATACTTCCGCCTATGAGGATAGATAAAATGAGAGTAAGTTTTGTGCTCATAATGATAACCTTTGTAGTTTAGCTTAAACGCTTGGTATTTATAATTTCAAGTTTTTGCATCCGCGACCGGATATGCCGTTCGGAAATGCCCAATAATTCTGCGGCGCGGCTTTGGTTGCCTTGTTTTTGCTCCAGGGCCTTTTCAATCATTACTTTTTCGAAGGCGGCCACTTTATCGGGATAAGGCACAGAAAAATTAAGCGGGTCAAGGATTTCATTTTCAGTTGCCGAGGCAAGCCCGTTTGGTAAATCGGCGGTGGTAATAATTTCCTCCCGTGCCATAACAACGGCCCGTTTGATAATATTTTCAAGCTCGCGTACATTCCCGGGAAAGTGGTAGCGCATCAAATAGTCATTGGCTTCCTTACTTAACCCGCTGATTTTTTTATTGTTCTCAG
>JAJRVW010000095.1 GCA_024277115.1 Calditrichota bacterium | reverse complement strand
CCGCCCCCGCGCCCCTGTTTTTGCTTCGCAAAACAGGGAAAACTGTTCGGTCCTTTCAGAACCAAACAGAAAGGATAATTGGAGAGAAAAAGAACAATTAGTAAATAAAATACTGTAAACCTATTTCAGGACTTGACAAATAATGAACAAGGAACACAGAATGCTGAATGAAGAAGTAAAAAGATTTACATCTTCATTGGAAATTCAAAATTCCTTGTTCGATATTTAAGAAACGCAGAAATTGAATTGTTGAATCGGCCACACTCCGCATATAAATTTTTATAGCGGGATTCCCATTTCAATTAGCATCACAGGAATATCATCATCAACACGGTAAACAGTTTTTTTATCTTTGGTGATCAGTCCTTCCTGCAAAGTCTTTTCTACAGGTTTTCCATCAGCATATTTTAATGCACCGTTTTTAATCTTTTTATTGATCTCCTCTAATTCTTTATGGGAGAGCTCAATCACATCCACCTTTGTTTTAGGGCAACACAAAATCTCGAGTAGTTTTTTATCTATGGGCATGGTTTTCTTCTTTATATAAATGATTTTTTAATTTAACGGGATCGCTTTTCTTATTCAAGTTGAGGAAACTAAAACTGGAACCATGCACTTGTCATTTATCAATTTGAATGATAAATTCAATTCTTTCAATAAATATATGGTTTTTGATTTAGCATTATAAAACCAGTATATAGAATCTATAAAGGAGCATTGTAAATGGAAGTTAAAGAAGCGACAATCAAAATATCGGGTATGATGTGCGGCGGGTGTGAAGAAACAGTCACCAATGCCATTAAATCTGTTGATGGCGTGCAGGATGTCAGTGTTTCCCATGAAGCCGGCGAAGCCAAAGTAAGTTATGATGCATCGGCCACCGATTTACTTTTTATAAATATGGCCATAAATGGCACGCATTATAAAGTAGTTGAATAGCGGGACGTCCATCCCGCTTTTTTTATTTATTGACACCTTCATATAAATAAATATTTTCCTTATATTACGCTACTTTTCATCCCGCTAAAATAATATTAATACATTTCCTCTGGAGGCCATTGTGCGTATTCAAATACTCGTCTCAATTTTTATCCTTTCTCTTTTTACCCAAAATAGTTTCAGTAAAGATAAAACTGTCCTGAATTCTGCCACCTTTAGCGGGCTTAAGTTTCGTTCTATCGGCCCGGCCCTGGCAAGTGGACGTATCAGTGATTTTGCAGTAAACCCGGATAACCCGGCCCATTTTTTTGTTGCGACTGCCTCGGGGGGATTGTGGCGTACATATAATGCAGGAACGACATTCGAACCGGTTTTTGATGGCGAAAATTCTTTCTCAATCGGTTGCATAACTATGGATCCCAATAACCCGCTTACATTGTGGGTTGGAACTGGCGAAAACAACAGTCAGCGCAGTGTGGCCTATGGTGATGGCCTTTATAAGTCGATTGATGGTGGTACCAGTTGGGAAAATGTTGGATTAAAAAACTCTGAGCATATTGCCAAAATTTTAGTTGATCCGCGTGATTCCAACACAATTTTTGTAGCGGCACAGGGGCCTTTGTGGCGATCCGGTGGCGACCGTGGTTTGTATAAAAGCAGCGATGGCGGCAAAAACTTGAAAAGCATCATTAAGGTTAATGAACACACAGGTGTTACAGATATTGTTTTTGATTCGCGCAACCCAGATATAATCTATGCGGCCACCTACCAACGCCGCCGTCATGTCTGGACGCTGATCAACGGTGGTCCCGGCTCGGCCTTGCACAAATCTATGGATGGCGGTAAAACATGGAGAAAATTAAAAAAAGGTCTGCCTGCCGGGGAAATGGGGCGGATTGGCCTGGCTGTTTCACCTGTAAACCCGGATGTGGTTTACGCCATAGTTGAGGCAAATAAGGACCAAAAGGGGTTTTACCGTTCTACCGATGCAGGTGAAAACTGGAAAAAGATGAATGGCTACATCAGTGGTTCCCCACAATATTACCAGGAAATAGTTTGCGATCCGGTGGATGTAAACCGGGTTTACTCCATGGATACGTGGATGATGGTTACTTTGGACGGTGGCAAAACCTGGAAAAAAGTAGGCGAAAAATACAAGCATGTAGATAATCATGCCTTATGGATAAACCCCAAGCAGCCCGATTATATGCTGGCCGGCTGTGATGGCGGTGTATACGAAACTTTTGATAAAGGGGCGACCTGGAAGTTTTTTGATAATCTGCCCATCACCCAGTTTTACAGGGTAACAGCCGATAATGACGCACCCTTTTATAATGTTTATGCCGGTACACAGGATAATGCCACTTTGGGCGGGCCTTCACGCAATACCTCGATTAATGGTATCCGCAATGCCGATTGGTTTGTAACCGTTTTTGGCGATGGTTTTGAAACACAGGTTGACCCGACCGATCCCAATATAATTTATTCCCAGTATCAATATGGCGGCTTGGTACGCTTTGATAAACGGAGCGGTGAAATGGTTTCCATTCAGCCTCAGGCGGAGAAGGGCGCGCCGGCCTTACGCTGGAACTGGGACGCGGCTTTACTGATTTGTCCACATAAAAATACACGCCTTTATTTTGGCGCAAATATTCTTTTTAAATCGGATGACCGTGGCAATAGCTGGCAGGCAATCAGTCCGGACCTTACACGCCAAATTGATCGCAATAAATTAAAAGTGATGGACAAAGTTTGGAGTGTTGATGCCATCGCTAAAAACAAGTCGACTTCCTTTTTTGGTAATATTGTTTCTTTTGATGAGTCTATTCTGAAAGAAGGTTTGCTTTATGCAGGCACCGATGATGGCCTTGTACAGGTATCGGAAGACGGTGGCAAAAACTGGCGCAAAATAGCAGATTTTAAAGGTGTGCCGGAGTGGAGTTATGTCAGTGACCTGCAAGCCTCTTTGCATGAAGAAGCGGTTGTTTTTGCGACTTTTGACAATCATAAAAAAGGGGATTTTAAGCCATACATTTTGCGTAGCGCCGACAAGGGGAAATCCTGGAAATCCATAGCAAGCAATTTACCTGAGCGGGGCACTGTTTACACTATCGCGCAGGATCATGTAAATGCTGATTTGCTTTTTGTGGGGACAGAGTTTGGCGTCTTCTTTACTGTAGATGGCGGAAAAAAATGGGTTCAGTTAAAAGGCGGATTACCAACCATCACGGTGCGCGACATAGATATTCAACGCCGTGAGAGCGATTTGGTTTTGGGTACATTTGGCCGGGGGATTTATATTCTCGATGATTATTCGCCACTTCGTATAATTAGTAAACAAGTCCTTGATACCGGCGATAAAACTTTTCCAGTTAAAAAAAGCTTGATGTTTATTGAGAGTGCGCCTCTTGGCCTGGCAGGTAAATCCATGCAAGGCGATAATTATTATATAGCGGAAAACCCACCATTGGGCGCTGTATTTACTTTCTATCTAAAGGAGGACTTAAAATCTCTTAAAGAGGTGCGCCAGGTAAAAGAAAAGAACAAAGAAGACAATTATTACCCTTCATGGGAAGCGTTAAGTAAAGAAGAAAAAGAAGAAAAGCCCAGTATAATTTTAACAATTAAAGACGAAGCGGGGCAGGTGGTACGTCGTATTACCGGCCCTGTTAAAGCCGGTATCCACCGTGTTAGCTGGGATATGCGCTATCCGGAATCTGCGCCGGTGGATTTAAAACCCAGAAAACGTAGTGTGTTCGATACAGGCCCACTTTCACCATTGGCCGCACCGGGAAAATATACGGTAACCGTGGAGAAAAAAGTGCAAGGCGTGTATACACAAATCGGTGATGAACAAATTTTTGAATGTATTCCTTTAAATAATTCAACATTGCCTGCCGCCAATAAAAAAGAGGTACTGGCGTTTCAAAGAAAAACAGCGCGCTTGCAACGGGCCATTTGGGGTGCGAATCAATTTGTAGGTGAAATGAATAAGCGCATTAAGCACCTTAAAAAGGGATTGTTTGATACGCCTGCCCAAACCAAAGAATTACAAAAAGACCTGCAAGTTTTACAGAAAAAAATGGAAACAATCACGCTCGATTTAAATGGCAACGCGGTTATCCGTGGCCACAGCGAGCCTGTTCCACCTTCGATAAATAATAGAATCAATGAAATAATTTATGGCGCATGGGCATCCACGGCAGAGGTAACCGAAACGCATAAAAAGAGTTATCAAATAGCCGGGGAAGAATTTGCGCCTGTGCTGGTAAAAATTAAATTGGCGTTAAAAGATTTACAGGCCATCGAGCAAAAAGCAGAAGTTATCGGCACACCCATTACACCGGGCCGAGTACCGGATTGGGAAATGGAGTAGCCCGTAAAAATTGGTGTTGCAGTTTTTGTGTTGTCTCCTTACTTTGAGGTAAGGATTAATTTAAAGTAAGGATAAATTATGATAGAAGCTGCAATTACTTCCAAGGGACAAGTTACGATTCCTAAAAAAATTAGGGAAATTTTGCATGTTCAGGCGGGAGATAAAATTGGATTTGTTCTCACGGAGAGTGGCGATGTACTTGTGCAGCCCATTTCAAAGCCTGCCGCGGAAGTCTTCGGATTGCTTGCGAGAATGAATGAGGAAATAATTTCTGTGGAAGATATGGAAAAGAAGCTTGAAAATAGTTTCCGGGACCGTGACGTATGATTGGGGTCGATACAAATTTATTAGTCCGCTTTCTTGTAAATGATGATAAAAATCAAGCAAAAAAAACCTTACATTTGTTCCAAAAGGCAGAAAAAAGAAAAGAAAAATATTTTGTATCAATTCTTGTTCTTTTAGAATTAATTTGGGTGCTAAGGGCTGTGTATAAGTTTTCCCGGGAAGAGATAATTTTTGCATTGGAAAATTTAATCGCCATGCAGGTATTAAAGCTTGAAAAGCTTGAGGCTGTTCATAAAACAATCTTAGCAGCGAAACAAAAGAGTACAGACCTCTCGGACTTATTAATCGCAAATTGTTCCGTACAGGCCGGTTGTGATTATGTGTTGACGTTTGATAAAAAGGCTGCAAAAAACAAGCAGTTCAAACTATTATAAAAATGAAATTAATACTTTACCGTAAATTTAAAACGGAGTAATAATGAAAATCAGAAATATTCTTATTGTGGGCCTTTTACTTGCAAATACACTCTTTGCTTTTACCGGACGCGTACCCGTTTATGCAAAAAATGGTATGGTGGTTTCTGCCTCGCAGATTGCCTCGGATATTGGGCGGGATGTTTTAAAAAAGGGAGGTAATGCCATAGATGCCTCTGTGGCCACAGCTTTTGTATTGGCTGTTACCTGGCCGCAAGCCGGTAATATTGGCGGTGGCGGTTTTTTGGTTTTCCATCCTAAAAAGGGGGATGTAACCACTTTTGATTTTCGTGAGAAAGCACCTTTGGCTGCTACGGAAAAAATGTTTTTAGACAAGAATGGCAAGATATTAAACCATTCGAACCATGACAGCCTGATTGCTGTTGGTGTGCCGGGAACCGTGGCCGGTCTTTATAAAGCGCATCAAAAATATGGTAAACTGCCGTGGGCCGACTTGGTAAAACCGGCGGTGGAATTGGCCGAAAAAGGCTTTCCGCTTACATGGAAAATTTATAACGATGTAACGCGCTATAATACGGAAGAACTTTCAAGGTTCCCTACAACCATCAATAAATTTAAAAATAAAAACGGGGATTTTTATCAACCCGGCGAATTGTGGCCCCAGCCTGATTTGGCCGCAACCTTGAAGCGAATTCAAAAAAATGGTCATGATGGTTTTTATAAAGGTAAAACAGCCAAACTTCTTGCAAAATTTATGAAGGAAAATGGTGGCATCATCACCGAAGAAGATATGGCCAAATATGAGGCCGTGGAGCGTAAACCTATTCACGGAAACTACCGGGGTTATGATGTTTGGTCTATGCCGCCCCCGGCATCCGGTGGTGTGGCCATCGTGGAAATCCTCAATATTTTAGAAGGCTATAATCTAAAGGCAACCGGGCATAATTCGGCTTTATACCTGCACTTATTAACCGAAGCCATGCGCCGTGCTTTTGCCGATCGAGCCCAATATTTAGGCGACCCGGATTTTAATAAAAATATGCCGCTACAAATGCTTACTTCCAAGGATCACGCAAAAAAATTACGGGCAGGCATTGATTTATTTCGGGCATCGGTCAGTGATTCCTCCCGGTTTAACCAGGCTTTTGATGAACATAATACAACCCATTTTTCTATTGTTGATAATGAGGGCAATGCGGTTTCATTAACGTACACAATCGAACAATGGTGGGGCAGTAAAATTGTTGCGGAAGGCCTTGGCTTTTTTTTAAATAACGAGATGGGCGATTTTAACCCGATACCCGGATATACGAGCAGCCGCGGCTATATTGGCACAAATCCCAATTTGATACAGCCCGAAAAAAGAATGCTTTCTAGTATGTCGCCAACTATCATTGCAAAGGATGGCAAGCCCGTTTTGGTGATTGGCAGCCCCGGTGGCCGGACAATAATCAATACAACTTTGCAGGTTATTTTAAATATTATTGATCATGGTATGGATATTGGCCAGGCGATTGAAGCAGGGCGGATACATCACCAATGGTTGCCGGATATAACCAAATATGAAAAATGGCAACTTTCGCCCGATACCCGAAAGCTGTTGCAAAATATGGGGCATAAAATGGTGGAAAAGTCAGGGACGCAAGGCCGCGCGATGGGTATTCTTATTGATTATGAAAATGGAGTGCTTTCCGGAGCAGCCGATACGCGTAGCCCCGATGGTGGTGTGGCAGGCTATTAGAATTTTGAATTTAAAAAAAGGCATCTCTTTGAGATGCCTTTTTTTTAGGTAGATGAAAGGTTAGTTTTCTATCCAGTTTTTTCCTTGACATCCACAATTCTGCCTATTGCCTTTATGATGTCCTTGCCTCATACTTTTTCCATGACCCACTCCACGTGGCCCGTGAGGTTTACTGTCAAAAATAACACGCTGCTCATCGTTTAATAAATTCCGTATCTTTTGCAGATTGCCTGCCCTTAACTTTGCCTGGGCTGTACGCAATGCAGAGATTTCTTCGATTACTTTATTGATGGCTTTCATGTCTGCTTGGGAAGATGTTTCAAGTGTGCGCAGCTTGGCCTGCTTTTCACCGATTTGATTTTTTATCGGTTGCATTGCTTTCATGCCACTAAGGCGGATTTTCTTGATTTCTTCTTTCTGTTTATCTGTTATTCCGGGCAGGTTCATTACCATATTTTGTTTGTTAAATCCCGGGCCATTATGGCCTCGTGGCCCCATCTTTCCCTGGTTTTGTGCAAGTGACAATCCTGTAAAAAGTAGAAACGCTAAAATCGCAGATAAATAAATCTTGGATGCTTTCATAATAATTCCTTTCACTATAAATTAGTAGATTAGTTAACCATGGTTCTTATATTCTCTGACAGGTGTAAGAAAAATAACTTGCAAAAAATATTTTTTTCTATCAAAATGTAGAGACGTGATTCATCACGTCTTATAGCACAATTATGTATGATTTATTCAGTATTGGAAAATAGGGATTAAAATGAAAAAATATAGTTGGTTGTTTTTTGATGCGGATGGCACTTTATTTGATTTTGATGCTGCTCAGGAAAATGCGATTGAAAAAACCTTTGCTTTCCTAAAAGTCCCGTTCGATCAATCTTACCACGCCATATATTCTGAAATAAATGGAAAAATATGGGCACAATTTGAGCGTAAAGAAATAGCCCAAAAAGAAATTCCTGTCCAGCGATTTAAACTTTTTTTTAATGCCATCGATATTCAATCTAACCCGGAACAAGCCAGTCAGTTGTATCTAAATTTTCTCAGTGAAGGGCATCAATTGCTCGATGGAGCAGAGCATTTGATTGAAAGTTTATATGGTTCCTTCGATCTGTTATTGATAACAAATGGATTAAAATCAGTTCAACGGCCTCGTTTTTTCAAATCGCCTATTACAAAATATTTTAAAGAAATAATTATTTCTGAAGAAGTCGGATTTGCCAAACCTCATGTTGAAATATTTGATTATACTTTTGACAAAATCGGAAATCCACCTAAAGAGAGCGTGTTAATTATCGGGGATAACCCGGGCTCGGATATTTTAGGCGGACAAAACTACGGGATAGATACCTGCTGGTACAACACAAATGGAAATTCACTTAATGCAGGAATTAAGGCAACGTATGAAATAAAGGACTTAAAAGATTTGATATCGATCGTTGGATAATAATCTGCTAAAAAAGGAGAATTATGAAAATTGCATTGATACAACAAATAGCGACCGAGAACAGGCAGGCCAATAGGGAAAAGGGGTTGCAGGCGGTTAAAGAAGCCGCGGGCAATGGTGCAAAAATTGTCGGATTTGCCGAATTAGCTTTTGAGCGTTTTTATCCACAAGTAAAGGCAACCGAAAAACTACTGGCTTTTTCCGAATCGGTTGAAGGCGAAACAGTTAAGCGGTTTCAGGCGCTTGCCAAAGAATTAAATGTGGTAATAATCCTGAATATTTTTGAGCGGCATGGTGATAAAACCTTTGACACCTCGCCGGTGATTGATGCAGATGGAAGCCTTTTGGGGAAGACCCAGATGGTGCATATCACTGACTATAAGTATTTCCATGAAACGGGTTATTACGCTCCCGGTAATTTTGGCGCCCCGGTTTATAATACAGCCTATGGCAAGATTGGCGTGGCCATTTGCTATGATCGCCATTATCCGGAATATATGCGGGCGTTGGCCATAAAAGGGGCGGAGATTGTTTTTATACCACAGGCCGGTTCAGTAGGTGAGTGGCCGGATGGTTTATATGAGGTGGAGATGCGGGTGGCGGCATTCCAAAATGGTTATTTTACTGCTTTGTGCAACCGTGTTGGTAAGGAGGATAAACTGACTTTTGCAGGTGAATCTTTTGTGTGCAACCCGGCAGGCGAAGTAATTGCCCGTGCCGGTACTGGGACGGAAGAGATTTTATATGCCGATCTTAACCTGGATGAAATAAAAGAATCCAACGCCAAAAAACTATTTTTACGGGACCGCAGGCCGGAGTTGTATGCGGCTTGGATAGGTTGAAATCAGCTTGATGTATAATAATAGTGCCAGTCCCAAACTAAATCAGAAACCTTAAAATTATTATCAACATGACAAATCCATTCCTTATCGGTAATAAAATATATCTTCGTGCAGCTGAACCCGAGGACAAAAATATTTGGGCTGTCACTGAAAACCATCCTGACCCGCGCGAATTTCTTTTCTATGCTTTGCCAACTTCACTGGAAGAGCAACGTGTAAAACTTGAGAAAGCACAAGCCGATCCAAATACAATCATGTTTACGATTTGTGAAAAGGAAACAGGTAGTGCGATCGGTGTTACGGCCTTTTACCGCATAGACTGGATTGGGCGCATGGCCACTTTTTATATTGCCATCGCCCCAAAAGAAAATTGGTCTAAAGGCTATGGCAAAGAAGTAACCAATTTGATGATTGATTATGCTTTTGATACACTGAATTTAAACCGGGTTCAATTGCATGTTTTTGTTGAAAACGAAAGGGCTGTAAAAGCTTATAAAAAGCGCGGGTTTCAGATTGAAGGAACATTGCGGGAAGCCATGTACCATAAAGGTAAATATTGCGATTTTTATGTGATGGGTTTGTTGCGAAGAGACCGAAAAAATAAAGCTTAAAGAGGGGGTAAAAGTATAATCTTCCAATCGTTAATCTTTACAGCCCAAAACGTAGAGATTGTCTCTAAGTTTTTTTAGGCCATATGGGGCAAGGCATCGGCCTCGAAAATATTTAAACCCCGCTGACAGCGGGGCAGAGAACACAAAAAGCTTTTTATTTTCTAATAAAGTATTAGTTTTCTTTGCGTCCTTTGCGACTCTGCGTTGAACTTATAATTTGCTTTTAGGTAATTTGAAAGAACTTTTGCTATCTCTTTCAATCGGACTTGTTCATCTTCATTCGCGCATCGGCTGTTTCTTTAATCTTCTTGGCGATATCCGGATGTTTGGACAAAACGGATTCAAATACATCCCGTTCAAGTTTATATAAATCGGCATAAGTAACAGCTTGAACATTGGCCATGCGCGGTTCATTTCTTAAAAGGGCAATTTCCCCTACAAAGGAACCATCTTTTAAAATAATGGATTTATCCGGTGTAGCGTTTTTAAAAATCTTAATATCGCCCTTGATGACCAAAAACATTTCGTGGCCTTCTTCGCCCTCGCGGATTATATAATCACCGGGCGTAAAAATTACCGGTTTAAGGTGCAGGGCAATGTCATTTAAGAATTGCTCGCCAGTCTCTTTAAATAAGGGGATTTTATCTATTATCTCACGTTTAAGGTGTAGTTCCACCTCATTTTGCAAACCGGTTGGCAGATTTTCAAGAAAGCCGGATTCATCATATCCAAGACGCTTTTTCCAGAGATAGGCATAATAATCGCGTATACGGTGCTGTAATTCCACGGGCAGCTCACGGTATTTTACAAATGCCTTTAAGCTGTCCATATTATTCTGAAAAGCCAGTTTGGCCGGATCACGTGTTGATAAAATATTGGCAATATTACCGATCACATAACCGTAAATTCCCACACCAAAAATCATTACGCCCATCGAGTAAAGTGTTTCCAGGTTTGTTGTGGGGACTATATCGCCATAGCCAACCGTGGTAAGCGTAACAACAGTCCAGTAAAGTGATTTGACATATAACGTGACATTGTCATTAATCGTCCCGTAATGATGCAGCGCGAGCCACTCACAGGCAATCCAATGTGTGACAATAAGAATCCAAAAAGCAAAAAAGGCCAGTTTTTGATAGTCGCCCAGGCGAACGGCACGTTTATTCCAGACAGACTGATAGTGGGCAATCCGAATGATTTTTACAAGTTGGATCATGCCAAAAAATGGTGAAATAGTTAATATTCCGAAGGGAATTGCACCGAGAAAGTCAATAGCTAACAGAAACGGGGTTTGTTTGTGTTCCAGCACTTTTTGGGGCGAGCTGGAAGTTTTCAATTGATTATAGAGATAAACATTATTTATAAAATCGCCAACAAGGATGATTGTTACAACCCAGTAGATGGCAGAAATAATGTCCGATTCTATATCCAGATTGAGCTGAAGCGGAATGATAAAAGCAATGGCCGCCGTGGCCAGGCTGCTAAGAAAATGAAGTAAATGTGTAAAAGTGTTTTTCATAAGATTGATTTATGGATGTAAAATCCCCAGTTCTTTCGCAACCGCGCTAAGTTTTTTATCTCTTGTGGCTAATTGTGCATTTTGTAGCAGGCATGAGGCCAATAAGTGAATATCAATGAGTCCAAGACTTTTTTTAAAGAGTTCATCCTTTTCAATTAAATACAAAACTTCATCCGGCGTTGCTTCCAAAATCGTTGGAAGCTTGTTGAGGTGAGCTATAATCTCAACCCGGTTTTTTAAAAAACCACAGGCAATTTCACCAATAATAAATGGGTGGATGCAAACCTGATCCGAAGAAAGTAGCGTAGTTAAAAAGACATCTCTTTTGTTGAAGTGGTCAATCCAAATCGACGTATCAACTAATACCATAGTCAGGGTCTTCTTCGTGGGATTGGCGTTTTCTTTTTCTCGCTACCCCCAAGGGCGATTAGTCTTTTAGCGCTTTCTTTGGAGATTAAAGCTTGTAAGCCCATCCTCACCAATGTGGTTTTTTCCTTAACGCCTGTAAGTTGTTTTGCTTCTTCAAGGATTTGGTCATCAATGTTTAATGTGGTTTTCATGTGGGTTAATATGGTAAAATTATATGGGTATTGCAAGTCGACATATTAAGTACGTTTTTTAAAACCCTCGCCTAAAACTTCGTGCACAGTGCTGATAATGACAAAAGCATCGGGGTCGATTTCCTTAATCAGCGCTTTTAGGGGGATGATTTCCCGTCGGGTTATCACCGTCATAATAATATCTTTCTCTGTCCTTTTATAAAGCCCGCGGCCCTTTAAAGCCGTTGCGCCCCGCATTAATCGATTTAAAATGGCATCGCTGATCACATCACATTTGTCCGATATAATCAAAGCGGAACGGGCATAATCAAACCCATCAATCATCATGTCTATAATTCTTGAAATTATAAATGTGAGCAGAAAAGCATAAAAGGCCAGAGAAAGCGCCGGTCGGTGTGGTGAGAGATCGTTTACATAAATAATAATTGTGGCAAAGGTAATGATAAAAACATTCATCACCATGATGGAGTTGCCGGCCTTATAGCCGTAACGCTTTTGCAGGATTGCCGCAACAACATCGGCGCCGCCAAATGTGCCCCGGTGTTTTAAAACAAAGCCCATGCCAATGCCCAATAAAACGGCTCCAATAATGATCAGAAAGAGAAAATCGTTTTCTAATAAGTCCACAATCGCTGTGCTTTTGTTTAAGGCCATAAATTCCAGGCCGGGGAAATCGCCATGCAAAACGTCGATAGTAAACGCGCTGATACTAAAACCAAAAATGGTCCGTTTGGCAAAGCCCCATCCCAGCTCTTTTACGCCCCATAAAAACAAGGGGATATTCATCAGCCAAAGCGCCAGGCCTGTCGGGATGCTCTCATCCAGATAATGCAGCGACATGGCAATGCCGGATATTCCGCCCGGTATGACACGCGCGTCAATCATAAATACAGAGATGGAGAGGCCCATGAGCAAAGCCCCAACCAAAATAAACAGATAATCTTTTATAACTTGGTTTTTCATTTGATCCAGATATTAATTTTTTTTTATGTGATTGAATTTACCGCAGCCGGGTGGTGCAAATCAATCTGAAATTACTAAAATATTATAACGCGAAATTAGCCCACAGTGGATGGTTTTTATAAAGTGGCCATCGGAGCGCTCGAAAATGGCACTATGCAAAATATACAAAACAAACAAAATAGGGGTGGTACAAACCTGTTTGGCACAGCTCTTTTTGCCTATATGATGATTATAATTTTGGTGATCACCCTGGCGCCATTTCGCTACCACCTTCCCTCAAAATATGGATTGATTTGGTTTTGGAATTATAAAGAAGTTCTACAAAATGTCTTTTTATTTATGCCTTTTGGCTTTTTAATCCATACGGTGATCGGCAAAAAAAACCGGCATTATTTATTTGTTACTTTTTTACTTGGCGCCTTGTTGAGCAGTTTCGTGGAAATTAACCAGATTTTTATTTATCGCCGAATGACCAGCTTAATAGACGTAGCGGCTAATGCATCCGGTGCCTTTTTGGGGGCCTTATTTTATCTTGGCCTTAAAAAAAGGCTGTCTAATATTTCAGGTAAAATTATTCTGGAAATCCCTTTGATGAATATATTATTTTTACTTATCCCATTATTGTGGCTCAGTGGCCTGGCGATAGGAAAAGAAATGCAGCGCGTCATACTGTTTTTACCTTTGGGGCTGATGGGCGCTTTGTTAATAAGCGATGTATTCCATAACAGGGCACAAAACCAAAACCTGATAAATAAAGCTTTGTTTGTATTGCTGTTTTTGGGCTGGTTTATAACAGGTTCATTGCCGGCCTTATTGGAATTTCCTAAAATAATTTTATTGTTTACAGCGGCGCTTGGGGTGACTATTCTGCTTTTTATTTTTATTCCAAAAAAAAAGCCCCGGGCTGATACCCGTTTTGAACTAAGGTCATTAAAAAAGATAGTGCCTGTTTATTTCATCTATCTCATTTTGTTGAACCGTTGGCCCATAAAATCGTTTTCATTTAATTATGACTTTACTTTCGTACCACCGGATTTATTCAGCAATTCTGACCTTGATTATATTATCCGTACCATTCAGCTTTTCTCTTCGTTCACGATTGTAGGCTACATTTTATACCAATATTTAAACCGCGCCCATCCAACACGTACAGTCACCAAATTGATAGTTTCCCTGCTTGTTATTGCGCTTGTAATTGAGCTGCTACGGGGTTTTCACCCTTCACAGCAAGCGGCATTTATCAATGTTTTTTTTGATTTCTTTTGGGGATTGTTTGGTGCGTTGATTTATATTTTGCAATTGCATTATTTCAAAGTCCTTCAGGCTGCACAAGAAGAAACGCTGCACCTCGATTTTGCCTCTAAAAGTATAGTGAAACAAAAAAGGGCAAGCTGAATTTTTTTTTCATAACTAATTTATTAGTTTAAGTAATCACGATTTTCGTAAAAGTTACCCTCTTTTAATTTTCCTGTGACTTTTCCCTGTTTTGAAAAATATCTTTTTATCGTATATTCTGCGCAATTAAATAATGTGAGAACAAACTTCATTAAACTGCATTGAAACCGAGTATTTTCACTCAATTAAAATAAAATCCAAATAAAAATACACATTTACAAAGGCCTAAAAATAATATGGATAAATATTCATATATAAATAACGCGCACCCGGAATATGTTGACCGGATGTACAAAGACTATCTGGAAAACCCGGACTCGGTAGACGCGAGCTGGCGCATATTTTTTACCGGCTATGAATACGGCCAGAATGGCGAAGACACGGAAACGGTCCTGGATGATAAGATCATAACAAAACGCGCGTTAAAAGAGTTAGCGGTTATCAACCTGATTAATGCCTACCGGACACGCGGCCATTTGTTTACGAAAACAAACCCGGTAAGGGAGAGGCGTCCGTATAAACCTACTCTCGATCTTGAAAATTTTCATTTAAGCGAAAAGGACCTTGATACGGTTTTTGATGCGGGTGCCGAGTTAAACTTGGGGCCGGCAAAATTACGTGATATTCGAGATTATCTGGAAGAAACCTACTGTAAATCCATTGGCGCGGAATATATGTTTATCCGTGTGCCGGAAAAGCAGCAATGGCTTAAGCAGCGCATGGAAACAACTCAAAACAAAGCATCCTGCACGGTTGAAGAAAAAAGGCGCATCCTCAGAAAACTAAATGAGGCTGTGATTTTCGAAAAATTTTTACATACTAAATATGTGGGGCAAAAGCGGTTTTCCCTGCAAGGTGGCGAAACGCTCATTCCCGGGCTTGACGCGATCATCGAATATGGGGCAAAACTTGGCCTGGAAGAAATTGTGATTGGAACGGCGCATCGTGGACGTTTAAATATTTTAGCCAACATCCTGCAAAAGCGTTATGAAGACATTTTTGAAGAATTTGAAGGCGAAGAACATGCCGATTCGGTTTTCTCCGGTGATGTAAAGTATCACCTGGGCTACACCAGTATGGTCGAAACCGAATCCGGGAAAACCATAAAAGTGGGCATGGCGCCAAACCCATCGCATCTTGAAGTGGCCAATCCGATTGTTGCCGGGATGGTAAAGGCCAAAATTGACCATGAATATCATGGCTCGGAAGATAAAATCGCCCCGATAATGATCCACGGCGATGCAGCGATTGCCGGCCAGGGCGTGGTGTACGAACTTATCCAAATGTCGCTGTTAGACGGGTATAGGACAGGCGGAACGGTTCATATTGTCATAAATAATCAGATTGGTTTTACAACTAATTACCTCCAGGCGCGCTCCAGCACCTATTGCACCGATGTGGCAAAAGTGACCCTTTCGCCGGTTTTCCATGTAAATGCGGATGATGCGGAGGCGGTCGTTTTAACGGTGAAAATGGCCCTGGAGTACCGGCAAAAATTTCATACAGATGTATTTATTGATCTTCTGGGCTACCGACGTTATGGCCACAACGAAGGGGACGAACCACGTTTTACGCAACCACGGCTTTATGCGACTATTGCCAAGCATCCCGATCCGCGCGAGATTTACAATAAAAAATTACTTTCATCCGGCAAATTTGAAAAAGACCTTGCCAAAGAAATGGAGAAAGAATTTAAATCTATTTTACAAGCTAAGTTAGAAGAGGTACGTTCGGAAGAGGCTGAGAAATCAGGTGATATAGATTTTGAATTTTCGTGTGATTGGCACAGTGATGAATTGGGAAATCGTTACTATCCGATCCCGCTTACTTTTTATCCCGAGAAAAAACTAAAAGAAATTGGTAAAAGAATTTTTACATTACCTGAGAGTTACAACCTGATCAATAAAGTACGCAAGCTGTATAAAGATCGTTTAACGAAACTTGAAAATGGTACTGATCTGGATTGGGCTACAGCAGAATTTTTGGCCTATGCTTCCATTTTAGATGAAGGGCATCCCATCCGTTTGTCCGGTCAGGATTCGGAACGGGGAACATTTTCCCATCGCCATGCAACCCTGCGTGATGAGAAGACGGAAAAACTTTATCTGCCACTTAACCATGTAAGTAATGATCAGGCGCCTTGTCGTATTTTTAACAGCTTGCTTTCGGAGTATGGTGAGATGGGGTTTGAGTACGGTTACTCTTCGGCCACGCCCAATGGACTGTGTATTTGGGAAGCGCAATTCGGCGATTTTTTTAACGGGGCACAGATTGTAATTGATCAGTTCCTCTCTTCGGCAGAAGCAAAATGGCAACGCAATAACGGATTAGTCCTCTTTTTGCCTCATGGTTATGAAGGGCAAGGGCCGGAACACTCCAACGCGCGTATTGAACGATTCTTGCAACTCTCGGCAAATGAAAATTGGCGGGTTGCCGTACCAAGCACTCCGGCGAGCATGTTCCATTTATTGCGTTCACAGGTTAAATATCCATTTCATTCACCGTTGATTGTATTTACACCTAAAAGCTTGTTGCGCCACCCACAATGTGTCAGCAGCCTTACAAGTTTGGCAGAAGGTGGTTTCCAGCCAGTGCTGGATGATGATGATGCCTCGGTTAAAAAGGTAAAACGGATTGTGTTTTGTACGGGTAAGGTCTATTACGATCTTCTGGCCTATAAGACAGAACATAAACGGGAAGATGTTACTCTTATTCGTGTGGAATTACTTTATCCTTTCCCGGAAAAGGAAATTGACGAGATAGCTAAAAAATACAGTTCTGCCAAAAGCGTTTTTTGGGTTCAGGAAGAACCGGAGAATTATGGCGCCTGGCCATTTTACAGACATTGGTTTACGATACCGGGCATAAAAGGCCTCCACAGAAAAGCGGGCGCTGCCCCGGCAACGGGATTCCATAAACAGCATGATATAGAGCAAAAGGAAATAGTTGAGAATGCCTTTGCCTGGTAGCTTATTGCCGTTTGGCATAAAATAGTTCGTCCCGCCGGGACTAATTAATTTTGTGTGGACATGCTATTGCTACAAATAGTAGGTCTCTCCGAGACTCAAATTAAAATTGTATTCAGAATTGACTTTATAAATAAAAAAAGTAGTTTTCGGAAAGCACATTAAAATCCTGAAGGGATGCACTCTTTGCAAAACTGTAATAACACAAAAAAATAGTTCTATTAGGATGAGCAACATGGAAAAACTGATAAAGGGATTTATCTTTTATCGAATTAGCAAAAAATAGTGTTATAAGAGAGCTATCTTTATCGATAATTTACATCTTTTTATAGATTCTATCATGGCAATAGATAATAATAGAACAAAGCGAAATTTATCTTTGGAAAAAAATTCCCGTAGGGATATACTCTTTGTAGACCTATAATAATACAATAAAAATAGTCCCATCGGGACGAGCTATTTACAAAAACATTTTTAGAAAAATATGGCAAATACCTACACACAATTATACATTCAATTTGTATTTGCTGTAAAAGGGCATGTAAGTTTGATACCACGAGAACATAATAATGAAATTCAGAAGTATATTACCGGGATTGTCCAAAAGAGAGGACATAAATTACTGGCAATAAATAATGAGCCCGATCATATGCATATCTTTGTTGGTTTAAATCCTAAAATGTCCATTTCTGAACTAATGCAGCATGTCAAAGCAATCTCCTCTAAATTTATTAATGATAAGAAATGGATAAAGGGGAAATTTGAGTGGCAAGGCGGATATGGTGCGTTCTCATATTCTCGATCGCATATTGATAAAGTAATAAGATATATTGAAAACAACAAAAGCATCACCACATAAAATCGTTTAAAGAAGAGTACATTGAGTTCTTAACGAAATTTAAGATAGATTATAATGAAAAATATCTTTTTGATTGGATTGAGGAGAAAAAATAGTTCGTCCCGCTGGGACTAATTAATTTTGTGTGGATCTGCTATTGCTACAAAGAGTGTGTCTCTCCGAGACTTTGATGCTGTTTTATAAAAGAGCTGTCATATGAAGCAAAGAGTGAATAATTTTGAAGAAATATATAATCCCGTATGGATGGTCTCGTTGTAGACCTGTAATAACGCAAGTAAAAAAGTCCCATCCGGACGGACAATTTTAGTGTAAAAAAATGATAAATATTTTAAATGATATAATTTTTTAATAATAAAAACCAACTTTGATGATTGATGGATTGAAAAATAAGGAATAAAAAATATGAAATTAGATGTTGTTGTCCCCGCGATTGGTGAATCGATTACTGAAGCGACTATGGGTGTGTGGCTTAAAGAAGAGGGCGCGTTTGTTGAAGAAGACGAAATAATCTGTGAAGTCGAGTCAGAAAAGGCTACGGTTGAGATTGTTGCAGAAAAAGCAGGCGCGCTGCATCAAAAGGCAGAAGAGGGTGATACAATTCTGATTGGTGCGACTATCGCTGAAATAGATACGAATGCCGCGGGGGAAAGCGCCACCCCGGAAAAAGAAGAAAACAAACAGGATGAAAATACCGATGCCCCTCAAACAGAGGTAAAAAAGGTCACACCTGAAACCTCTGCCCATCACAAGGTTTCTCCGGTTGCGGCCAATATCCTGGAAGGTGCAGGAATTGCTCCTGAAAAAATTGAAGGGTCGGGTGCCGGGGGACGAATAACAAAGGCCGATGCGTTAAAAGCCCTTGATGCCGGAAAAAATGTTGTGACAAAAGAAGAACCCGTCACCACAGAAGAGAAAAATCAACCCAATGGTGAACGTATAGAACGCCGTGTACGCATGACAACCTTGCGTAAAACTATCGCGCGCCGATTGTTGGAAGCCAAACATGGCACGGCCATGCTGACAACTTTTAACGAAGTCGATCTTTTAAAAGTGAAACAGATGCGGGCACAATACAAAGATAGTTTTAAGGAAAAATATGGTGTTGGGCTGGGATTTATGTCTTTGTTCACACGTGCAGTCTCAATTGCCTTAACAGAGGTTCCGGCAGTAAATGCCATGATCGATGGCAATGAATTGATTTATCATGACTTTGCAGATATTGGCATTGCCGTTTCAACAGACAAGGGGTTGGTTGTACCGGTCGTGCGAAATGCCGATAAAATGGGCTTACATGAAATTGAACTCGAAATAATCCGTTTGGCGACCAAAGCGCGGGAAGGCAAGCTTTCCATCGATGAAATGACCGGCGGGACTTTTACAATCACAAATGGCGGGGTTTTTGGTTCAATGATGTCGACGCCGATCATCAATGCGCCACAGGCCGCGATACTTGGTATGCACAACATCACAGACAGGCCGGTTGCCGTAGATGGGCAAGTTGTAATCCGCCCAATGATGTATATTGCGCTTTCTTATGATCACCGCATAATCGATGGCAAGGAATCGGTTACCTTTTTAAAGCGGGTTAAAGAGCTTTTAGAAGACCCGGTACGAATGGTCCTGGAAATATAAGTTTGAGCCCTGTAATTGAATAAATTACAGGGCTTTTTAGTTTCCGCCCAACAGGCTTAAATCCAGTTCTGCGTCTAGATTGATTTCGCCGGCGTCGTAGCAGGAGTCATCGCAATATTCATCTTCATCAAAAGTTAAATTATCACCATCAACTGAAAATTCAGTAACAGTGTCCACCCAACATACCCTATATATTTAGCGCGGACAGAGTAGGCGTTGTTTTTAAGATTGTAGGTTTTGTTGGCTGTTAAAGTATCCATGAAAAAAACATTATTGGTTTCATAATCGCCATAAAAAAGGGTGATTGGGACAAAGGGGTTAAGTTCATTTAAAGCGATTTTTTCACTGAACAATATTTTGGACGCTATTTCGGATAATTGTAAATTTGAAAAATTTAAATGATGAGGAAGATACGCAATGAAAACAAAAATGGATATAGCCAAAAACTGGTTACCGCGCTACACAGGCGCCCAAATTGATGAATTTGGCGACTATATTTTATTGACCAATTTTCAGGATTACGTGGAAAAATTTTCCAGACAATTTGATTGTGAGGTAAAAGGAGAAGGGCGCCCCATGAAAATGGCCACAAATAATGCCGGTTTATCAATTATCAATTACGGGATGGGCTCGGCGAATGTGGCAACAATTATGGACTTGTTGGTTGCGCGCCAGCCTAAAGGCGTTCTTTTCCTTGGCAAGTGCGGCGGCCTGAAACCCTCTGCGGAAATTGGCCACTTTGTTTTACCCATTGCAGCCATCCGTGGCGAAGGGACAAGTAACGATTATATGCCGCAAGAAGTCCCGGCCATGCCTTCTTTTAAAATGCATAAATTTATTTCGGATAAAATTTGTGCCCATGGCATGGAGTACAGAACAGGTACCGTTTATACAACCAACCGCCGTGTATGGGAATGGGACGAAGAGTTTAAACAGTACCTTCGTAAATTATCGGCATTGGCCATCGATATGGAAACGGCCACCTTTTTTATAGTGGGGCACGTTAATGAAATTGCGCGTGGGGCGCTGCTCTTGGTTTCGGATATGCCGTTGATGCCCGATGGGATTAAAACCGAGAAGTCCGATGAAATGGTCACAAAAAACTTTGTAGACCTGCACCTGCAAATTGGCATCGAAGCCATGACAGATATTGAGACTAAAGGTGAGCAGATCAAGCATTTTAGATATTGATTTTAGCTTCTTAAATGTAAAAAATTAAAAATCTTGTTGCCGTTTTGTAATATCTTTCGCCAAAAATTTTACAATTCGTTTAATGTTTCTTGACCACATTGCGTTATAATCATTCCAATGAGTTTTATAACGGGAGGTCAAGAATGAAATCATTAAACGCACTGCAAAGTTGGGCCGGGCAAAACTATAAACTTGGCCTGGAAGCTATAAGGATTTACCTCGGGCTTGGCCTGATTATCAAAGGTATTCATTTCGTAATAAATTCTGATTTTTTAATTGGAACGTTGGTCGAAGCCGGACATCTGGATTTTGCCAATACACTCATTACACACATCGTGGGCCTGGGGCATATTGGCGGAGGCGCATTAATCACTATTGGGTTAATGACGCGAATCGGGGCGCTCATTCAAATCCCAATCCTAATAGGCGCACTGGTTTTTGTCAGCTTGCCCCGAGGGTTGTTTACCCAGAACCAATCTTTTGAGTTTACGGCCTTGGTGCTCGTTTTGCTTGTGGTGTTTGCCATCTTTGGCGGTGGTGAATGGTCGGTGGATAAACGTATCCTGCAAAAAGAAGAATAAAAAGAAAGGGCTAAATGTGTAAAATATTTAGCCCTTTCTTTTTTATAACGAGACAGAATCTACCGTATCAAAACCATTCTTTTTGTAATGGAATTATCTTTGGTTGTAAGGCGGTAAAAATAGGTTCCGGATGGTAAGTTTTTTCCATCGAATTGCACAGTGTGCGTACCGGCGGGCTGTTGCCTTGTAATAATTGTCTCAACCATTTCCCCCAAAATATTATATAAAGTTAAATGCACTTTTGAGCTTTGTGGTAAGTAATACTCTATTTTTGTAGATGGATTAAACGGATTCGGGTAGTTCTGTTTAAGGATAAAGGAGCCCGTGGTTGTCACATTATGATTTTCCTCAATGGCCGTGGCGTTTTTTGTTAAAAACCGGGCTATATAAAAACTACCGGCTGCTACGATTTTATTACCATCCCAAGCTAATGATACTATTTTTTCCTCTGAGCCACTTGTATAAGCAAAACCATTATCAGCAAAAGTAGTATCGATCTCTCCATCGGGTAAATAGCTTATTATTCCAAATCGCCACCAATTGCCATTTTTAATTTTTCCACCAAGGAATATATGGTCATTCTCATCAATAATAATGGAATGTGCTTCCCCTGCTTTCCAGTTGGCATTTACCGGACCTGTGTCGGGTAAAATACTATAACCGTTGGTACCGTAGGTGGAATCAATTTTCCCGTCCGTGGTTAACCGGGCAGATGCCATTTGGTGTGTGAAAAATATCCCTGTTTCCCGTGTACCGGCCATGATTAGTTTTCCGTTGCTTTGCAATGCTGCTGAGGCCAGTTCACCGGAACTTGCAGAATATTCCATACCAACCCAGGCAATACCTGCATTTCCATAACTGCTGTCAATTTGCCCGCTCGTATTAAATCGCACGGCAAAATTATTATTGTCCACTCGCCCTACAACGATAATTTTTTCGTTGTCCTGAACAATTATCTGTACTTCTTCTTCATCAATCCCGATTGCGTCCTTAAATTTGTGTAAAAAGGCAAATATGTGAAAAATTGCCATGTCCTTCCTAAATTTAGTTTGACCAAAAAAACAAAGGAAAAAACATGGCAAAAAGAGAAAATCAAAATATAGGATTAGTGAAAGAAAT
>JAJRVW010000094.1 GCA_024277115.1 Calditrichota bacterium | reverse complement strand
CCCGATCCGCGCGGATACTCGCAGCTTGGCTGGTCAACCGGGCTTTGCTCCACGTAACCGTCACCAAAAAGGCCAAAGTTTGTAATGGTAAGCCCGATATTGCCTACGGACGTGAAATTATCGTCGTCATCGATGGTGGTTTTTTGCAAGCCTGTTGGGCGTTGCTGGGCAAAAAGGGAAGAAAGAGAAAATATAGAAATAACTAAAATTAATTTATTCATAAAAAATATTATTGTCTTTTGGATATTGGTGTGCTGGTTTGCGAGTTTGAAGTATAAATATATCCTGTCAAAGTATCAACTGATAATTTAATAAATTATCACCCTCCTGTAACTTTTTTAATTTAAAAGTATATTATGGTCATGAACATTAAAACAACAAAGTTTAAAGAAGTCTATACTAAATATGCCCGGGATGTTTTCCGGTTTTCTTTTTGGTTATCGGGCAGTTATGATGAGGCAAACGATATCGCCTCCGAAACATTTCTGCGAATGTGGACTGCAAAACAGGAACTACATACACAAACTGTAAAAGCATATCTATTTACAATTGCCCGTAACCTGTATCTAAAATCGCAACAAGCAAAAAGAAAAAAAACAATCCTTGATGAGCACATTGTAGGACCGGCCAATATTATAGAAGAACAAGAAATAAAATCCCGGTTGGAGGTGACCAAACGCGCGCTGCAAAATTTATCCGTAGCGGAAAGAAGTGTCATTATTATGCGTTCGTTCGAGAATATGTCCTACACCGAAATTGCCCGTGCGATGGGTTTAAGTTTGTCGGCCGTCAAAGTAAAAATCCATCGGGCGCGTACAAAACTATTACTAAAAATTGAAGAATAGAAGGAGGGAAAATGGAAATCAGCGAAAATGTAATTTTGGACTTATTGCCCCTTTATTTTGCAAACGAGGCAAGCGCAGACTCCAGCAAAATAGTAGAAACCTATTTAAAAGAAAACCCGGGGTTTGCCAGTAAAATTAAAACAAAAGCTTTGGGGTTCGAATCCCTTGAACTCAAGACAACAAAAATGGAGGAAGAAATGGTACTATTACAAAAAACAAAAAGATTAGTACGAATACGTTCTATAATTATGGGGTTTGCAATATTTTTTACTGCTATGCCATTTTCTTTTGGCGATGTCTCGTGGGATAACTATGCTGGCGTGCATTGGCTTTGGGCAGATAATCCCCTTTTTGCTTTTTTAATTGGAACAATTGGATTAGGGTTTTGGATTTGGTATTACTATTTAAACAAACGATTAACCATTTAATTTAATACCGGTTATAAACACTGCGCGTCGGGTGTTTGGTTACCTTAATATCTTGCAGGCTTGGGGCTTTTATATTGATCTGGAAACTGTAATAATCCTGTGTGGGCTGCCAGTTAAAAGACATCTCCCAGCAGTGTAGGTCGCGGTAGATATTAAACGACTGGTAGACTAAATCCTTTTTCTCCAAATCAAAATTGGCCTGCCAGCGGATTTTCCAGTTTTTGGTCAATTTAAAATTGGCAGAAGTAGAGAGGTTTATAGTGCGCTGGTTAAAGGTGGCCTCGGGGCGCAAGCTGTAGTTTAAATTAAAGGTGGCCGACCAGGGCAATTCTATCTTTTTAGTTTTGTCTCGTTCCTTTTTTAAGGTGTCTTCAATATCAATTTGTTCATCTAAAGAATCCGCATCAGCCTGCGTTTTACCATCCTTGGAATTTTTACCATTGCGCTTGTCCCGGCGCGACCCTTCTTTATTCTCATCAATCTTGGGGGCAAAAGTTTTGTTGTTAATGGTGTAGCCGAAAGATGTATTAAAGCTAATCAGCCGCGGCAGGTTGCCGCGTTCAAAAACAAACTCATTTACTTCTCTGCTACCGTCGTTACTACGCGCGTACAAACTGTGCGTTGCCCGTGCCGTGATACTTTTACCAAATATTTTGGTGGTAAAGGAAGAGTTTACACGTCCCCATTTTAAAGAATCGGCCAAAAAATTATGGCTGGTGGTAAAGTTGGCTTTTAAAAAATCGACCTTTTCTTCCTTGCCCTTATCGTCAATAAATTTTGCCTGGAACAGATTGGCAAAACTAATATTCATCCGTTGCGATTCCCCGCGATTGGTGCCGCCAAAAGGTGAACGTTGAAATTTATCAACTAAAATTTCATCTCCGTTTGTATCTACCACCGTATTAAAGTAGCCATATTTATTCGTGGAAAAATCAGGCGCAAAAGACATGGAAACCGAGGGATCAATAATGTGACGGATAAATTTCAGCTCGCCGATATTTGGCTCAAAAAGGCCATATATTTTTGAGCGCAGGCTGATACTGCCGTTAAAAGTACGGCGTACATCAAATTCTTTTTTCTGCGAAGTTTCAATTTTGTTTGTTTCCGGGTTTAGGGTGCCTTGGGTAATTTCGTCCACCCAGACTTCATCATAATTGATTGACGGGTTAATACTAAAATATTTTAATATTTTTTGAGGCGAATTAAAGCGCAAACTGTGTTTTATGCCCGATGAAACTTTGTCGACATAAGTTGTATCCAAATTACTTGGGTCGACCAGTTTATGCGAACCCTTTCGCAGCGCGCTGGAATTGTACGAAAAGAGGACATTTTGGTACCAGGCGCGTTTGGAGCCAACTGTGTTGCCGGTCAGGGTTTCATAAATACTGGTTTGCCGCCGGCTAAAAGTTACGCGGGGCAAGGTGTAATCGGTTTCGTCGGTTAATAAATTTTTGTTGTGGCTAAAGCTCATGGAGAGGCTGTTTTTTGTCCCTTTAAAACTTTTATTGATGGTCAGGCGCGAGTTTATATTTTGCTTTGTACGGTCACCGAAATTTGGCGAAACATCCCGCCGGAACGATTTGTCGCTGGTAAAATCGCCACTGCCGCTGATTGTAAAAGTCGGGTCAATGGTTTGCCTATGGTTAAACCGTAAACTCCACCTCTCACGCCGTTGTCCGGTGCGCGGGTCTTTGGGGAAATAAGACCCGGAAACCGAGCCGTTCAACAAATAGCGCACCCGATAATTTGTACTTCCCCGAAAGGTAAAACCAAGCTTGTCATAAAAAGTTGTTTGCAGGGTTGCGTCCATATAATCGTTGGGCGCCCAATAATAACCAAGCCCTTCCAGAAAACGGCCACCAATCCGGCTTTCGCCGTAGCTGGGGATTATTATCCCCGAGTGCCGCCCGCCCTTGCTGGGAATTACGGCAAAAGGCAGCACAGCCAAAGGGATGTCGGCGATATAAAAATAGAGGGGGCGCGCCACCACTTTGTCTTTTACTTTTAGGCGCATTTTATCGCTGCGGAAATAAAAATGCGGGTCATTAGGTAAATCGCAGGTTGTAAAATAACCGTCCTGGATCAGCAGGGTGCTGTCGGCAATTTTAAAAATATCGCTGCCTTTATAATAGCCCGGCTCCATATTTGTACGGCCCACTTTTATCTTGCCGCGCTTGGTTGAAAAATCGTATTCGATCACATCACCACGCATGGGTTCTTGCCCCTCTTCCACAAAAACCGGGTTGCCCTTAAAGATGGTATTTCCTTTTTTATCAACAGAATCGGCCACGCCGCGCGCAAAAAGCTTATTATTCTTTTTATCGATTGTAATTTTCTCGGCGTTCAAGGTCAGGTTTTGGTAGTTGATTTGGGCATTGCCGGTCAGGTAGATTTGATTTCCATCTATACTGATACTGATATGGTTCGCTTTGTAGGGGATTTTATCTTCGATGGCCGCTTTGGGTTTTACCTTAATTGAAGTAGTCAACGATGTATCTGCCACAGTAAGCGAATCAGGGACGAATGCCAAAATTGAGTCGACCGCTGTTTTTTCCTGGGCACATAAATAGGCCGATGTGAGGAATAAAATTATAAATATTTTTTTCATCAATTTTAGTTTTTCTTGCGAGTAATATTTCCAGCATAGTTTTTTAAAACATTGGGATTCTTCGCCAAAGAACGTCTCAGAATGACACGAAAATTGTCATGCTGACGAAGGAAGCATCCTCTTCGCGTAAGCTGTAACAAATCATGACAAACAACAGGATTCTTCACTGCACTGCGTTTCGTTCAGAATGACAAAGCCCGTTTGTCATGCTGAGGTACGAAGCATCCCCTATACGAAAGTCTCCACGAAAATAATATCATAATAATGTATCATAAAAATCGGTCCAGTTTGGGTTGAATGATTCAATTAAAGCGATTTTCCTTACCCGTTTCCAACCCTTTATTTGTTTTTCTCTCTTTATTGCAAACTCAACCTGAGTGAAAAATTCATAATAGACTAATTTTTCGCAATTATATTTTGATGTAAACCCCTTAATGATTTTATTTTTATGTTCGTAAACACGCCTGACCAAATCATTTGTTAAACCAGTATACAGGACTTTATTATATTTATTTGTCAAAATATAAACGTAATAATTATGGTGCATTTAATTGCCCATATAAAATATTTGGATTCTTCGCCAAAGAACGTCTCAGAATGACACGGAAATTGTCATGCTGACGAAGGAAGCATCCCATCAGCGAAAGCCAACATTTTCATATCTTTTAAAACATTGGGATTCTTCACTACACTACGTTTCGTTCAGAATGACAAAACCTTTTTACCTTCTCCGCTGTCTGCGCCGTTTTTTGGGCTTGGGCTCTTCAATGGTTTCCGGGGTAAAAGGTTCAAAATCCGGATCTTCCATCAACACAAAATCGATCTCACGTTTTTCTAGGTTTACGCCCTCCACTTTTATTTCAACTCGGTCACCCAAGCTGATACGTCGCCCGGTATTGCGCCCGGTCATGGAATAACTGGCCTCCTCATAAATATAAAAATCGTCGGACATCCGAGTCATTTGTACGAATCCTTCGATAAAGGTTTCCTCAATTTCCACATAAATGCCATAAGCGGTAACACCGGAAATGATGCCGAAGAACTGATCGCCAATATGTTTGTTGATGTACTCGCATTGTTTCAGTTTAATGGATTCCCGCTCAGCTTCAACCGCCAGCCGTTCCATTTTCGAGGTTTGCCGGCACATATCTTTTAAGTCCTTTAACAGCTCTTTGGGATTCTTCATTTCATCATCGGCATACATTTTTAACAGACGGTGCACAACCAAATCCGGGTAGCGGCGGATAGGCGATGTGAAGTGGGTATAATCTTTAAAAGAGAGGCCAAAATGCCCGATGTTTTTCTCAGAGTAAATGGCTTTCATCATCGAGCGCAAAGCTACTTCGCGGATGATTACTTCCTCCGGTTTGCCTTTGATTGTATCGAGAACAGTCTGGAAATATTTCGACGAGATTTTTTTTGCCGGCCTGAACGGGACTTTTAGCGCCTTGAGCAGGTTAAAAAATTTGTTCATTTTTTCCGGATCGGGCGTCTCGTGGATGCGGTAAATAAAGGGCAATGGCGCGGCTTTTTTAGGGCTGATTTGTAAAATATGTTCGGCCACGGTTTTGTTGGCCATTAACATAAATTCTTCCACCAGGCGATGGGCGCCCAAACGTTTTTTGGGGATCACTTCCACGGGTTGCCCTTTTTTATCCAGGATAAAACGCACTTCCGGCGTTTCAAAATCGATGCTGCCCTCCACAAACCGTTGCTGGGTCAGTCGCTTGCTAAGCTTAAACATTTCATTGATAATTTCCAGGTGCGGTACTTTGCGCTGTTCGTCAAAATCTTTTTGGAATTCTTCGTACGTATAGCGTTTGTTGCTGTTGATTATCGATGGGCTGATCTGGTGACTGACCGTTTTTAAGTCGTTGTCAATTTCCATAAAACAGCTAAAAGCCATACGGTCAACTTTTGGCTTTAGGCTGCACAAATCATTGGAAAGGTGTTCGGGCAACATGGGGATTACACGGTCAACAAGGTAAACGCTTGTCCCGCGTTTATAAGCCTCTTTATCGATGGGCGATCCGGGCGTTACATAATGGCTCACATCGGCGATATGCACCCCAAGTTTCCAGTTGCCATTTTCCAGTTTTTCCAGGGAGACGGCATCGTCAAAGTCCTTGGCATCCACAGGGTCGATGGTAAAACAAACCATGTCACGCAAATCGAGGCGACCTTCTAAATCCTTTTTCTGGATTTTTCCGCTGGCCTTTTTGGCCTCTTTTTCCAATTCGTCTGTAAATTTTACAGGCAGGTTATAAGAATAAGCAACCGAAATTATATCTACGCCCGGCGCGTCTGCATCGCCTAAAACTTCTACAATATGCCCTTCGGGATTGTGTTGCGTGCTGTCCCACTGGTCAAACCGGACCAGAACTTTCTGGCCATCTTTAGCGTTTAGTTTCTTATCTTCCGGCACGACGATATCACGGTATATTTTGGGTGAATCGGGCACGACAAAATTATAATATTCTGTTTTGCGGTAGGTGCCAACAACCTGCTTACGGAAGCGCTCGTGCACTTTTGTGATAAACCCTTCCTGGCGTTTGCCGCGTGTTTTGGCGTAAAGCTGTACTTCAACCGTGTCCCGGTCAAAGGCGGTGTTCATGTTGCTGCGCGATACAAAAATATCGTCTTCCAGGTCTTCGACAACCACAAAGCCAAAGCCGGCGCGGGCTGTGCGTAGCTCGCCCGTAAAGCGCGATACCTGCTGCGACATATATCTGTTGCCATTGGTTTTTTTTACAACACCTTCACGGACAAGGTCGCGCAAAGAGTCTTCAAAAACAGGGTACTCTTTTTTACGGATATTTAAAAAATGGCTGATCTGTTTGCGTGGCAGGGACGATCCGGCATTTTCTTTAAGTAAGGCCAAAATGGCTTTTTGTATTTTGGGGGATATTTCTTCGTTTTTCATTTTTATTCCTTAATTACACACCGGATAATTCCGGTATTTCAAATTTATATTGATCATTTTATTAATAATTGAATGTACTGATTTTTCTGCTTGTTCAATTAACTTAGATGTAAATGCATATATTTACAAACCACAGATAAATGTAAACATAAAGGTTTACTTAAAATATTACACTTCTATTTTCAACACCCTTTCTATTTCCGTTAAATCTTTTATCACCTCTATCGATTCAAAAGAATATTTTTTTGCTTCGTTGATTATCTTTTCCGGTTGTGAACCGCTCATCTCAAAAAAGAGGAATTTGCACTTTAACTTTCCATCATTGATCAAAGAAAAAATGTGCCGGTAAAAACGCAGGCCATCGCTAAAATCCGTTAAGGCGATGGTTGGCTCAAACTCTTTTACTTCATTTTGCAAGCCGTCAATTTCTTTTTCAGTCACGTAGGGCGGATTGGAAATAATAATATCAAAATTTTGGGCAAGATTTTCATCCGGCCAATCATTAAAAAGGTCTTTCTCGATAAAAGTGATATTTTCCGTTTTGTTCAATTCTTTGTTTTCTTTGGCTATCTCCAACGCTTCGGCAGAAATATCAATCCCTGTAATTTGTGCCTGCGGCCAATAATGTGCCAGGCTTATGGGGATGCAGCCGCTCCCTGTGCCTATATCCAACATATTTGTTAGGTTTTTGTTTTGATCTTTTAATTTTAAAATTTCCTCAACTAAAATCTCTGTTTCCGGGCGGGGAATGAGGACATCGGGCGTAACTTTAAAGGGCAGGCCCATAAATTCCGTTTCGCCTAAAATATATTGCAGGGGCTCATTATTGGCGCGCCGGGAAACGAATGCACGGTATTGGCTGAGCTCGCTTTCGGAGATGGGACGTTCAAACTCGATATATAAATTTATACGCTCCATTTTTAAAATGGGGCATAAAAGTCGTTCAGCGTTTAGGCGTGGGTTTTCTATGTTTTTTTTCTGGAAATACCCGGTCGTGGTTTTAAGCAGGTCGATTAGTTTCCAGGGTTTTGGTTTTTGCATTATCTTTTTTGGAATAAATCAACTGTGTCGATTTATATACTTTGTTTTAACTCTAACTCTATTTTATAATCATGAGATTTCAATATAATTAAAAAAGTGTCAATAAAGAACATCTATATCTTGCATCAAATTTCAATTTGATTAAATTCCTGCACCCCATTTTTTTAAATATTTTCCTGGCCATCCCGTTTTGCTAAAGCCGATGGCTTTTATTCATTTAATAAGGATTGATATGACCGAACAAACCATGTTTCAGATAATTGCCGATGAACTGAAAATTAATATCCTGCAAGTTAAACACACTATCAAGCTATTGGACGATGGCAACACTGTGCCCTTTATCGCCCGCTACCGAAAAGAAGTAACCGGCAGTATGGACGAAGTACAAATCCGTGATATTGAAGATCGTATAAATTATCTGCGTGCGTTGGAGACCCGTAAAGATGCCATTTTAAAATCAATAGAAGAGCAGGGCAAGCTTACGCCGGAATTAAAATCCCGCATAGAAAAATGCAGCAAAATGCAGGAACTGGAAGATTTGTACTTGCCGTATAAACCTAAAAAACGTACACGCGCCACGGTGGCCAAAGAAAAAGGTTTACTGCCCCTGGCCGAGCTTATCCTGGCCCAGGAATTAAATGATGGAATTGTTGAAGATGCGGCCCGGGCATACATTAATCCTGAAAAGGAAGTTGAAAATGTGGACGATGCCTTGCAGGGAGCGCGTGATATAATCGCCGAGATTATCAGTGAAGACGCCGATGTGCGTAAGGCCATCCGTGAAATGACATTTGCGCAGGGCGTTTTGCGCAGCGAGGCTAAAAAGATAAAAGAACGCACCGATTACGAGGCTTATTATGAATACGCCGAAGCGATCAACAAAATTGTGCCACACCGTGTTCTGGCTATTAACCGCGGCGAATCGGAATCCGTTTTAAAAGTAAGCATTGATGTGGATGCCGATAAAATGAACGCGGAAATTGCCGCCCATTATATTAAAAATAAAAACTCTATTTTTTTTGAACAGATGCAATTGGCCATTGCGGATTCTTATGCCCGTTTGATTGCGCCTTCTATTACCCGCGAGGTTCGGTCCAGTCTGTCTGAAATTGCCGATGCACACGCTATCGAGATTTTTGCCACAAATCTAAAAAATCTTTTATTGCAACCACCGGTCCGCGGTAAAAAAATAATGGGCATCGATCCCGGGTTTCGTTCCGGCTCAAAAGTGGCCGTTATCGACCGCACCGGGAAATATATCGAAGGGACCACCATTTACCCGCACCCGCCACAAAATAAATATATGGAGGCCAAAAGCATCGTCCGCAAAATGGTCGAGAAATATGATGTGGATATTATCGCCATTGGCAACGGGACGGCCAGCCGTGAAACCGAACAGATGGTTGCCGAGCTGATTGGGGAAATGAAGGCGGAAAGGGAAGTGGCCTATATTATTGTGAGTGAGGCCGGGGCGTCGGTTTATTCGGCCTCAAAAGTTGCACGGGAGGAGTTTCCCGATTTGGATGCCAGTATGCGCGGAAATATTTCCATTGCCCGCCGGCTGCTCGATCCGCTTGCAGAGTTGGTAAAAATCGATCCCAAAAGTATTGGCGTTGGCCTGTACCAGCACGATGTAAACCAGCGTCGTTTGATGGAAGCGCTGGGCCATGTGGTGGAGTCCTGCGTGAACAGTGTCGGGGTAAACCTTAATACAGCGTCGGCTTCTTTACTAAAACATATTTCAGGATTGACCAGCCGCACCGCGCAAAACATTATCGCGCACCGTGACAGCCACGGTATTTTTAAAAGCCGGGCAGAACTTAAAAAAGTAGATGGCATTGGTGAGGTTGCCTTTGAGCAAGCCGCGGGCTTTTTACGTATCCCGGACGGCGACGAGATTTTGGATAATACCTCTATCCATCCCGAATCGTATCCGGCCACGCACAAATTATTGAAAAATTTTGACGTAAAAAATGTAGCGGAAGAGGGAAAAAAACTTAAGCAGAAATTAAAAGAATCGCAGGCCGAATTAGAAAACTTATTGCAGGATTTGGGCATTGGCCGGCCCACTTTTGATGACATCCTGGAAAACCTGGCCAAGCCGGGGCTGGACCCGCGCGATGAGCTGCAAAAACCCATTTTTAAAAGCGACGTCCTGAAAATGGAAGATATAAAAGAGGGCATGATGCTAAAGGGAACGGTGCGTAATGTGGTCGATTTTGGCGCCTTTGTTGATATTGGCGTAAAGCAGGACGGCTTGGTGCATGTAAGCCAGATGGCCGATAAGTTTGTTAAAAACCCCATGGAGATTGTGGCCGTAGGCGATGTGGTAGATGTACGGGTTACGTCGATAGATTTGGAGCGCGGCCGTATTGGCCTCTCCATGAAAAAGGGGTAACGATTTGGCTATGCGTAGTTTGGGATTTTGAAACTATTAATTTTCAATTTACTACTAATTTTATTTGGCTCTATGTGAAATAGTGTGGGTAATTTAGAAAAATTCTGTTAAATTCCCATCATGAATTCAGTACAATTATTTACTCTTGCACTAGGGTTGGTTCCCCCCTGGTATGTGGAAAGAATCGACTTTGATAAAAACCCAAAGGTCAATAAACGGTTGGATATTTACCTTCGGTTTAAAAAGGGATCAAAATTTAAAGACAAGAATGGCCATGAATGCCCTGTACACGACACCCAGGAGCGTAGCTGGCAACATCTAAATTTCTTTGAGCACACATGTTACCTGCATGCAAAAGTCCCAAGGATTATAGGCAAGGATGGTAAGGCCGTACAAGTCCCTGTACCTTGGGCGCGGCCACAAAGTGGTTTTACCTTACTGTTTGAAGCTTTTTCCATGTGCCTTATCGAAAGCGAAATGCCGGTAAACAAAGCCGCAACTATCTTGCGTGTATATCCGCAAAGGTTGTGGACAATATTTAATTACTGGATCAAGCGGGCCTTTAAAAATGATGACCAAACCAGTGTAGAATGTATTGGCATAGATGAAACATCGCGAAAAAAGGGCCACTCTTATGTCACGATAAATGTTGACCTTAAAAAGAAAAGGGTAATATACGCCTGTAAAGGCAAGGATGAAAAAGCGGTCGACGCGCTCAAGGCCCATTTAGGGGAAAAGGGTGTTCCGCCCGGACAAATAAAGCATGTAAGCATGGATATGTCCCCTGCGTTTATTAGTGGCGTAACCCGTAATTTCCCGCAGTCGGCCATTGTTTTTGACCGCTTCCACATTGCTAAAATGCTTAATGAGGCCGTTGATGAAGTCCGTAAGCAGGAAAGTCGAATCCATAAAGCTATAAAAGGCCATAAATACACTTTTCTTAAAAACAACAATAACCTGTCCAGCGCAAAGTTAAAAGAGAAATACAGGTTAATGGAGGCATATCCTGCCCTTGGCGAAACCGTTCGCTTAAGGGAGTTGTTTAACGATTTTTGGGAATATAAGGATGTGGAAGAAGCATCTGGTTCCCTGGCATATTGGTGCGATTTAACCCATGAACATAATATCGGGCCAATGATAAAATTTGCGAACAGCATTAAAGCACATTGGAGTGGCGTAATAAACTATGTTCAACAAAAGATATCAAACGGAGTGTTGGAAGGCATCAACTCAAAAATACAACTTGCTAAAAGAAGGGCGCGTGGATATAGAAACACAACCAATTTTATTAACATGATTTATTTGATTGCGGGGAAATTGAAGTTTGATTACCCACACTATTTCACATAGAGCCTTTTATTTAATGCTATAAGTGTTAATATCAGTACGTTACCCAAATTACGTATAGCCTTTGTTGGGGGTATGTGCTTTATCTTCCATTCTGTTTGTAGCGTTGGCAAAGACATACTTATTGACAAGTTTTGGCTCGTGCGGCTGGTTTTTCGAGCGACTTGGCAATGTGTATGGCTTTTAGCGTGGGCTTTCATTTCGTTATTGTCTATTCTTTTTGAAATTAGCTGCTTGTTCAAAAATATCCTTATAAACTTCATCTCTTTCAACTGGCGGATAACCGTGTTCGTCCAGCAATAAAATCAGCCCAACTTTTAGGGCAGATTTAATGTCTTCTCGTTTACTCCAATCAGGGAATTTAGCTTGAGCATCAACTAAATCTTTAACGGCTTTTGCTAAGTCAATGAGTTTTTCCTCTGGGTAACTAAAGTCATATTTAATGCACAACTCTTTCAGGATGTCATAAAAGGCTTTTTCCTCAAAATCAATACCTAACTCAACTCCTGCGGTAAATTCTTTTTGTACTTCCCAGATCAAATTAGTTAAATGTTCTGCCATTTCCTCATAGACTTCACTACACAAAACATCGTCTTCTTTTCTCTCATTGTATTTCTCAACTAAGGATTGCATTTTTTTGGAAAAGTCGATTCCTTTTACTTTATTGACTTTCTTTATTTCTCCAATGGCTTTTGCTAAGAGTTGTTGAAGTAATTTTATTTTAGTATTTGGCAGTTTTATCTTGTCAATTTTTGCCAAGTAATCTTCATCGAAAAGGTCTTGTTCGGTTTCTGCCTCATCACCGAGTTTAAAAATTTCCTGTACACCATCACTTTCCAAAGCATCTTTTATCATTTCACGAACTTTGGCGTTCATTTGTGCTGTGTCAGGTGCATTTCCTTTTGTTAACTTAAAAACAATTGCGCGAACGGCTAAATAGAAGTGAGTAAAATCTCGCTCTATTTGAGTTAATTGTTCGCTTCCTGCACAAATATCATAAGCCGCTTTTAATCGTTTAACCAAACCCATAAAACGAGTTTCAAGCTCCTTTGTTAGTTGCGCATATTCAGCAGCCATATTTAAAGTATTTAACTGCTCCAATGCAGAGCCATCAAAATATTTTGAACTATCGAATTTATGAAAGACTTTGGCTAATAAATCCAGATGATTTCTAACCACTATCAAAGATTCTTGAATATCCTCAAAGTTTTCCTCATCTCCTTTATTGTATTTGGCTAAAGCAAGATTCATTTGCTTTTTAATGCCAATATAATCAACAACCAATCCTTTATTTTTCCCCTTATATTTTCGGTTTACTCGTGAAATGGTTTGAATTAAATTGTGCTGTCTGATTGGCTTGTCGATGTAAATAGAATCTAAGAAAGGAATGTCAAAGCCCGTTAGCCACATATCGACCACAATGGCTATTTTGAAATTAGATTTTTCATTTTTGAATTGCCGATCTAACTCTTTACGATACTCTTTTGTTCCGAGTAGGTCATACATCTCTTTTGGATCATCTTTACCTCTGGTCATAATCATTTTGATTCTTTCCATGGGTTTGATTTCCCTTTTTTCGTAGTCGTTCAGCTCAACGCCTTCTTCTGCAACCCTTACTTCTGCCCATTCAGGTTTTAGAGAAATTACATTTTTATAAAAGTCATAGCCAATTTCACGACTACTACAAACAAACATTGCTTTCCCTTTTACAGTAGAGCCTTCGGAAACTCTATTGTCATAATGCTTTACAAAATCTTCTGCTAAGGCTTGCAAACGGTCAGGGTCGCCAAGAATAGAATTCATAGTGGCAGTTGCTTTTTTGCTTTCTTCTATTTGGTATTCATTAGCTCCTTCTTCAGCCGCTTCTTCATAATATTTTTCAATTTTCTCTAACTCGCTATTATGTAAAGCGACCTTGGCTGCTCGACCTTCATATACAATTCTTACGGTGATTTCATCCCTTACCGATTCGGTCATGGTGTAGCTATCCACTACTTTTCCAAACACATCTAAAGTGGCATCAATCGGCGTGCCTGTAAATCCGACAAAAGTGGCATTGGGTAATGAATCATGCAGGTATTTGGCAAAACCAAAGGTCTTCTTAACACCTTTGGAGGTAACTTTTACTTTTTGGTCTAAATTAGTTTGGCTTCTATGGGCTTCATCTGAGATACAGATTACATTGGTTCTTTCAGTCAGTAGTTCAGTATCTTCTGTGAATTTATGGATAGTGGTTAAGAAAACACCACCACTTTTTCTACCTTGAAGCAAGGTTCTTAACTCGGCTCTGCTCTCTACACTTTTAACATTACTGTCACCAATAAAAGTTTTGGCATTAGTAAATTGGCCAGAAAGTTGGTCGTCTAAATCTGTTCTATCTGTTATTAAAACAATGGTAGGACTTTCAAAATGCTCACTTTTCATCAGTAGGCGAGTGAGGTATAACATTGTATAGCTTTTACCACTGCCTGTTGCACCAAAGTAAGTTCCGCCTTTTCCATTGCCATCAGGTTTTTCGGCTTTTTTAATATTCTCGTATAAAATACGAGCGGCATAATATTGAGGATAGCGACAAACTATTTTTTCATCTTTCTTTGAAGTGTCAGGAATGTAGATAAAGTTTTGAATTATATCTCTTAATCTATTTTGATTTAGCATCCCTTGAACAAGCGTAAATAGACTATCAATACCATCAACATCTTTTGCCAGTCCTGCAACCCTACGCCAAGCATAATAAAACTCATAAGGGGCAAAAAATGAACCTGCTTTATTGTTTACACCATCACTTATGATACAAAAGGCATTGTATTTAAAAAGTTCGGGAATATCTCTTTTATAGCGGATGGTTAATTGTTCAAAAGCATTATGTATTGTCGCTTCTTCTCGAATAGCTGATTTGAATTCAAAAACCACAACAGGCAAACCATTAATGTAAATAATGCCGTCTGGTATTCGCTTTTTAGTTCCAACTATTTCAAGTTGATTGACAAATTTATAAATATTATGGTCGCTACCATAGTGTGAATTTGGTTCCGCTACAATATTATCCAAATCACGGCTTTGTGTTTGTGGCGGTAATCCTGAATAATCAATGAGTTCTATATGAATATCTTTTTGTGTCCGGTCTTCTCTTTTCAAGATAAAACCATCAGCCAGCCAACGCATTATTTTTTTATTGCTTTCGTAAAGGTCAGCAGATGAGAGTGTTTTGAGTTGAAGAATAATAGATTGGGTTTCTATTTCGGTAAGTTGTTCTTTTTTATAGCGACTAAGCAAATAGTTTTTTAAATCTTCCTCAATCAACACTTCATCATCTGTTCGGGAAATTGTATTACCCAAGAAATGCGGAAAACCCTCATTTCCCAAAAGCTCAATAAAAGCCTGCTCTAACTTTGCTTCGGTAAATTTCATTGTTTCAAGCCTT
>JAJRVW010000093.1 GCA_024277115.1 Calditrichota bacterium | reverse complement strand
CACAGAACAAGTTAATCAAATCCCGGACACAAAAGCATATATCGAGCAAATGACCTCCGCACAAATCCAATCGGTTCAATCACCCTGGATGCGCTTTTTTATCGATTATGATCCGGCCAATGATTTAAGTAAAATAGACATACCCGTTTTTGCATTATACGGCGCAAAAGATTTGCAAGTGCCGGCCGGCCAAAACGTGGAACGGCTGGAACAGATTTTTGCACGGGCAGGGAAGAACAATCTTACATTGCTCACTTTCCCCGATGCCAACCATCTTTTCCAAAGAGCCGAGACGGGAAATATTTCCGAGTACCCTCTCCTTAAAAAGGAATTTGTGACGGGTTTTATGGATAAAATCAGTTCGTGGATAAAACAACAATCATCTGATAAATAGGGTTGATAATGAGGTGTAATCAAGTTTTTTACCCTTCCGGGGTTAATAAAAAGTTATCACCGTTCGCGCTATAATCATCGCATCCTTTGGGATTTTTACATTAGCATTTGTTAAATAAAGGAAAATTTATGACTGTTTTAATTGAATCGTTACAAAGCCTTTTTGACCGCGACCTAAAACGCCTGGCAAAAGAAATGACAGCCTACCCCGATGAAAATAAAATGTGGCTTCTTGAAAAAGAAATTAACAACACAGCCGGAAACTTATGCCTACACCTTTGCGGCAACCTGCAATATTATGTGGGAAATGTTCTTGGAAAAAGCAGTTATATCCGTGATCGGGAAAATGAGTTCAGCGCAAAAAACATTAACGCAAAAAAGCTAATTGAAGAAATTGAAACCACCCGCAAAATTGTCTCCAAAACCCTTTCGGGATTAGCTGCAAACGATCTGGAAAAGATTTATCCGGAACAGGTTTTCGGGTTTGAGATGACAACTACTTTTTTTCTGGTCCATCTAAACGGCCACCTTAATTATCACTTGGGCCAAATTAATTACCACTGCCGCCTTTTAGGATAAAGCATAAGAATGCCGTTGCTTTAAGTAGTGTCTGTCTATAAAGTCCCGGTTTGTGTCATTCTGCCTGTCCTCGTGTTCTTATCGGGAATTCGTTTTTTGATGCCTGCCCCACCGGTAGTCGGGCACGCCCGCAGAAGGCGGGGAAAATGATGGGATCCTTCTCTACACCCAAAAAAACAGGGGTTTCGCTCAGGTTGTAAATCCCGAGGATCGGGGATGACAGCCACGAAGCCGGAGTACTTTTTTTAATTTTCTTACTTTATGGACAGACACTAAGTAGTGGTACCTTTTTTTTACTGGAAAAATAAAATCCCGTTAGTTATATTAAATCTCACCTATCCACATTACGGGGTTAAAAATGAAAAATTTTACTCGTCTGTTTATCCTGTTTTCGTTTCTTCCACTTTTACTATTAGCCCAGGGCCCGGGAACTGCCGCCGTTCCTTTTTTATTGATTGGCCCCTCGCCCGGCTTAGGCGGATCGCAAGGTGCAAATAGTGTTTTGCCAAGTAACGACACCTACGGTTTTTATTACAACCCGGCACAATTAGGGGTTTTTAGCAGGGACAATAATTTCTCCGCACAGTTTTACACAAAAAAAATGGACTGGCTCCCGCAGTTTAATTTTAGTGATTTATTTCTTGAAAGCAAAGCCGTTACCGGCGGGTTAGTTTTTAATGACTTTTTTGAAGGGATTGATTTAAATGTAGGTATTGGCTACATGTACACCGTTTTAAACCTAGGTAAAAATGTATACACTAATACCAGTGGCGATGTGTTAGGTACGTATAACTCATCCGAAAATTATAGTGCCTTTTCATTTGGAGTTGGATTTGAATACCTTGCCTCTTTTTCGTTTGGCTATACATATAAAGATATTACCTCTAAACTGGCGCCATTAATCAGCAGTATCGGAATGGCGACCGGGACCGCTCACGATTTTGGTATGATGATCGAGCTGCCCCTCTTAAAAAGCCATCTTGAAAATAAAGACGATGCCATTTATCTTGATAAAAAAATAAGCCTCTTTTCCAATGCAAATTTGGGCTACGCTGTAAGGAACATCGGTGATTTTATCAGCTATGGTGGTAAGGGGCCGGGCGACCCTTTGCCTAAAACAGCCAACCTGGGCGTTGGCTTCTCCATTGGCATAGAACAAGAGCTGGAATTTACATCCATAAAGTTACTGGAGTTTAAATTTGCCCGCGAAGCGCAGGATTTACTTGTAGCTTATAACTCTAAATCAGATAACAGAAATTATCAATCCGGGTTGGGCGATATTGATTTTGTTGATAACATAATTTCCGGGAACCCAAATGATTTGGTGCAGGTTAACCGTTCGTTCCTTATAAATATCGCGGAATCCGTTTATCTTGGCTTTCACAAAATGAAGGGGCCCGGATATCCTCAATATGTTTATAATTCGTCCGTAGTTGTCTCCAGTCGCGGGCTTTTTAAGCTTTTTTTTAACCCGGAAGAAGACAGTTCCCTAAACAGTTTTTTTGCACAGGTTGATATTAAATATGCTCAAAGTAATATTAGCTCCGGTAAAGACAGCCCATTAAACGGAACAAATTACAGTGGCCTTTCCATTACATTACACGGATTATTTTAATGGATTTAAGAAATCGCTTGTCGGAATATCTTATAGAATTTATAATAATTGTTTTGGGTATTACCCTCTCGTTTATACTTAACGAATGGCGCAACAACCGCGATAACCGCGCGGCAGAAATTGAAGCCCTGCAAGCCATCCATGCCGACCTGATTGCCGATTCAACAACGGTTGGCAAAGAAATTAAACTTTCGAACAGCTATGAAAAATACTATGGATATTTCTTGCAAAACATTAAAAACAAAAATGCTAAGCAGGATTCGATTGTACAAGCTTTAAATGTCTTTGGCAACTATACAACTTTTGAAATCCGCAATGTAAATTTCCAGCAACTCCAAGCCACAGGCCAGCTAAGGCTTATTTCCAACAAAAAAATACTTACTCAAATAGTAAACCTTTATGCCAATGAGTATGAAAATATCAAAGAGTATGTTCATATTGACCGGGTCATGGTACTGGAGCAAATACTTCCTTTTCTGATAAAAGAATCAAACCTCTCGCTTTATAAACTATATGCCCGTAAAGATATTTTAAAATTAAAAGAGTACAAAAATCTTCTAAATGACAAGGCCTTCCAAAACCTCTTCCTGATGAACCAGGTTTTTAAATTTCAAACCATCCAACGGTACGTGGCATTAAAAAAATTAATCGGCGAGGTCATTAAGGCGATTGAAGCAGAGTTGAACAAACTGCAATAGTTTCTTTTCATTTGGTTTTCCTGCACCTTCCAATAAAAAATTCATTTTGTGACAAATATTTTACTTTTATAAAACACTGTACCTTACTACAGGTTTTGTATATTGACACAACGATAAAACGGAAACAGAAAAATGGAAAAAAACATTACCATCGGCAAACTGGCCAACGAAGCCAACTTAAATATTGAAACCATCCGCTATTACGAGCGCATTGAGCTTTTACCTTATGCGAAACGAAATTCCTCTGGGTATCGTTTTTATACTGAAGATGACATTAAACGCCTGCATTTTATTGCCCTTGCCAAGCGCCACGGTTTTTCGCTTAAAGAGATTAAGGAACTGCTGGAACTTCGTGTAGATCCAAACACGACATGCACAGATGTGCGTAAGCGCGCTGTAGAAAAAGTAAAAACCATTGATGAAAAGATTACCGAGCTCGAGCAAATGAAAAAGGCTTTAGCAAAATTAATTGGCTCTTGCCATGGTCATGAACCGGCTAGTGCATGTCCGATTCTGGAAGCTTTTGATGAAATAAATTATAGTAATTAAAACTTTCAGGACATTCAATGAAACTATTCTGCTTCAACAGGTTCCGGGGTTTCTGCACTATGTAACCAGACAAGTTTACATATGCGCTTATCAACTTCCAGACAGTTCGATAAACGGATTAATTAACTTGCAAGAAGAACTCTTTCATGATACTTTTTTATATTCAACAAACGCCATACCAAAATACCGGGTATATATATTTGATCTAAATTAAATGGAAAACCACCCCAGATAAATAAAGCTACAGTTAAATTTATTTTTATAGAAAACCATATTGCAAGGTTATTATAAAATATTTTATGCGATTGCGTCCTTAAATTTGTGTAAAAAGGCAAATATGTGAAAAATTGCCATGTCCTTCCTAAATTTAGTTTGACCAAAAAAACAAAGGAAAAAACATGGCAAAAAGAGAAAATCAAAATATAGGATTAGTGAAAGAAAT
>JAJRVW010000092.1 GCA_024277115.1 Calditrichota bacterium | reverse complement strand
CTTTCTATTTCACCTATTACTTTCTGCTTGAAGGCTTCGCTATACCGATAGCTTATCGCTTGTGCTGACATGGGGGCTCCTTTGTTTTATATTTACAAGTTTACTAAATTCTGTAAATATAATCAGGACAAGACATTTTTTATTTCGAATAAAGTGTTAAAAAAAAGGTGAGGTTATAACCATCAGGAAATTTTGGGTGTGAAACATTTACATTTACCTGATAGGCTTCATATTTTGATTCGCCCCACTCATCATAATGTGTTATCTCTGTAATCCGTGTATGGCTATCAATAGTTTCTGTATCTTCAAAATCAGTTATACTTTTATACCAATCCCAATTGGAATCTTTAAAAGCCCGTATTTCTTCTAAACGGTTATTGGCCAGGTTTACGGATTGATTCATAATTCTGTTTTGGAAAGACTGGATAGATAGGTTACCCATTAAAACAAAAAGAGAAGGCAAGGCAATTCCAACTACAATTACAGAAACCACAACTTCCAAAAGTGTTAAACCTTGCTCTTCTCTGATTATTTTTCTCATAATCTTGGCCTATATGCCATTTTTAAGTATAATTTAATAGGTTACAGAAATTGTCCCCGAACTCTCCGAAGCCGTGTATGAACCGCCACTCGGTGTCTTAGGCTCTTTACCATTAAGGAAAAAATCTTCCGGAGCGTCATTATAATCGCTTACAACATCTGCTAAATCTGTAGAAGAATCACTCATAAGCCTGTCAGAATATTCCATCAAAATTGCCGCTTCAATGGCCTTCTTGTTTGCATCATTTGCCGCGGATGTCGCATTAGTTACCAGATCATTATATTTGGGCACAGCTATAGCCGCCAGGACACCTATTATAACGACTACAACAATCAGCTCCATTAAAGTAAAACCATTTTGGTTGTTACGCATGATAAACCTCTCTACTTATTTATTACTTTAGTTAATTAATTTTTTAAAAGATTTAGGATTATGTTCGGCATATCCTGTCAGAATGCCCCAATCATGTTCCACATTGGTAAGAAAATGGCCAACGAGAGGAACAACATCATTGCACCTAATACTAAAGTAACTATCGGTTCGATCATCGACGTAAGGTTCTCAACGGTTTCTGTGACTTCCTGATAATAGTATTCAGACACATTACCAAGCATTTCATCTAAAGAACCGGATTTTTCGCCAATCGAAATCATTATTATAAGTAGTTTGCTAAAATAGGCGCTTTGTTTTAAAGAAGAGGCTATGTCGTTGCCACGGATAATATTGGCCTGGATTTTTTTCACCTCGTCCTGGTACACTAAATTATCGAGGGTATCCCTGATTATTTCAAATGTCCGTGTAATTGGGATGCCTGTTTTATTCATGGTATGGAACAGCTTAGCAAAGCGTGAAATATTCAATTTTCGTGTAAGTTGGCCCATTACCGGTATATTTAATCGGAGCAAATCGACCTTATACTGCCCATTTGGTGTTTTGGCCCACGTCATAAACCCTGCAATAGCGGCGGCAATACCTATTAAAAGAGGAATACCATAATCCGTAAATAAATAATACAGGCCTAACAAAATTTTAGTTGGCAATGGTAATTCAGAGCCACTCATCTCAAAAATGGGAATAAAATTTGGAATTACAAATGTCGTAAAAACCACGAAAGCCCCTATCATGCCGATAAAAACCATCGTGGGATAGCGCAATGCTTTTTTTACCTCTTTTTTAATTTTTTCGTCTTCTTCCAAAAAGTCAGATAGCTGCAGGAGTGTGTCTTCCAGAGTTCCGCTTATTTCCCCAACGCGGATTGAATTTATATAAATTGTTGGAAAAGCCTTTGGAAACTGGGACAAAGCATCAGATAATTTACTGCCGGCCTCAATATCCTGAGAAATGGCTTCGATCATTTTTTCAAAGTTTTCTGACTCGGCTTGTTCTTTGATGACACTTAAACACGTAATTATGGGTATACCGGCTTTGAGCAATGTTTGCAACTGTTTTGTAAACAACAGTATGGCCTTTATATCAACCTTAACCTTGTTCGTTGTTTTTATGCTCTTCTTTTCTTTCTCGAGAGTAATCGATACAGGTGTCATATTAAGCTCTTGCAGTTGCTTCACAACCACAAGCTGGCTTGCGGCAAGAATAACACTTTCTACCGTTTTACCTTCCTGGTTTATTGCTTTATACTTAAAATTTGGCATAATTACTCTTTATAAGACTATGGATAAATAAAATTGTAAAATTTGATCACCCCAGAAAAGAAACAAGATTAAGCCCAGCGCTAAAAAAGGCCCAAGGGGTATATGGTCATTCCTTATTTGTGTTTTTTGAAACTTGTTATATATGATAATTGTAACAAAGGCAAGAACAAACCCAAGATAGAGAGCCACTAAAACATTTACCCAGCCTGTAAAAAAACCTGCAACTGCTGCCAATTTTACATCACCCATGCCCAGGCTTTCTTTTTTAAATAATACTTTGCCCAATAAAGAAATTAAAAACATCGACAAACCGCCAGCTACAAAGCCCAGCAGGCCTTCTTCCCATGTTATAAACGGTGAAAATAATTGAGTAGAAATGCCGGCAGCTAAAAGGGTAAAAAGGACTTTATTATAAATGAGATGTGTTTTTAAATCGATAAATGCAATTACGATGAGGAAATAGATGAAGAGGGAATAGATAAAAAAGGAGACACCAAGGCCAAAATGCATGAATGAAACAACTGTTAATATACCTGATAAAATTTCAACAAAGGGATATCTTTTAGAAATCTTCGAAGAACACGCCCTGCACTTCCCTTTTACCATAAAAAAACCAATTATCGGGATATTTGACCAGGTGGGGATTTTTTCTTTGCAGGACGGGCAAAAAGAACTGGGAAATACAAGGGAAATTTTTTGCGGAAGCCTGTAAATACATACATTTAAAAAACTACCGATAATACTTCCTAAAATAAATATAATTATCAATTCTATCATAATCAGACCAATTTCAATTCTACTTCTTCGGATACATTTTCAAAAAATAAGCTGGGCTTTGACATTTTTTTCCGATCCAGGATTTTCCCAATTTGTTCAACCATACGTTTTGGATCGATCGGTTTAACAATAAATCCATCAGCGCCAAGCTCGTATACTTTTTGTTCACTCTTTTCAGTTTTTAAAGCCGAGAAAATCAAAACCGGAATATCTTCCAGTTCCGGGTTACTTTTTATCTCCTGTAATAATTCATAGCCGTCCATATTGGGCATCATAATATCAAGCACAATAATATCCGGCTTTTCAACCTGTATAAGCGCCAGGGCTTTTTCTCCATCGGTTGCTTCCAGCGTTTCCCACCGAGACATTTTTTCAATAATTTTTTTGACAAGTAGGCGTGTCTGATCAGAATCGTCTGTAATTAAAATTCGTGCAGGACGGGAACTAGCTGGTTCTTTAACTGCCACAAGAGGTTTTGCGCTTCCTGCCTTCTTCTTGATTTCTTTTGGCTGGCTGGATATATCTAATTTTAATTTCTCATCCTCATTCGATGTATTCTCTTTTACCAGGTATATATCTTTTTTAGTTTCTTTTTTGGACATCACGGGGTTAATTACCCGGACTATTTCATTATAATCTGTTGTGCCCGCGGCAACCAGGCGCATTGCGTCTTCAAATAAATTCCTAAATCCCCTGGCTTTGGCTGTTTTCCGGAGTACCTGTAATGATGCGTCGTTCGCGATCAGATCTTTAAGCATCGTATCCAGGATTAGAATCTCATAAACACCAATCCGGCCGCTATAGCCCGCATAACCACACCGTGTACAGCCTTTTGGCTCATATACTTCGGGCGTGGTGGAATACTTGCTTAAAATATTGAGCAGTTTCTCATCAATATCTTCTTTGGGCACAACTGATTTACAATGCGGACATAATTTCCGTACAAGACGTTGCGCTACTACCGCCTCTAAGGCTTCAGTAATTTTAAATTTATCCACACCCATATCTTTTAAACGGGTTATTGTTGTAAATGTATCATTTGTATGCAAAGTGCTTAGAACCAAGTGCCCGGTCAACGAGGCCTGGATACTAATCTCTGCTGTCTCCTGGTCCCTTATCTCGCCAACAAGGATCACGTCCGGATCCTGCCGTAGAAATGATCGTAAAGCGCTTGCAAAAGTAACGCCGGCCCGCTCATTTACCTGTACCTGGTTTATCCCCTCAAACATATATTCGATTGGGTCTTCGATCGTTAAAATATTATTGGTGGTAGACCGGATACGGTTGATGGCGGCATAAAGGGTCGTACTTTTACCCGATCCTGTTGGACCTGTAACCAATACCATGCCCTGCTTTAGCTGAAAGCATTTTTCCAATTGATCACGGTTATAACCAACAATACCCATCTTGCCAAAGGAGACAGTTGCATTTCTTTTATCTAAAATTCTTATAACAATTTTTTCGCCAAAACTGGTGGGCAGGATTGATACCCGCAAATCAATATCAGTATCCTCGATGATTACTTTGGCTTTCCCATCCTGAGGTTTGCGGGTTTCTGCAATATTTAAATTGGAGATTATTTTTATTCTGCTGGCCAGGGCCGAGTGAACAGAGCGTGGTACTTCCAGCTCGTTTCGTAAAACACCATCTATCCGCACCCGCACCTGTACTGAATTCTCTTTGGGTTCAATGTGAATATCGCTGGCTTTTTTGCTGATGGAATCTCCAATAATCTGATTTACCAAAATTACAACAGGCGAATTATTGTCCAGCTTGCTATCACCGGCAAATTTTATATTTATATTTTTACCCGTATTCACCAATGAAGAAATCACCTTCTCCGGCGCATAATGTTCATTAATTTTTTGCTTAATTACATCAACCGGCGCATAAAACTTTTTAACATATTTTCGCGTCAGGTACTCAATTTTATTTTCTGCATCCATATTAAATGGGTTGGAAAAGGCCACCGCGATATGTGAATCATCCATTTGAAGGGCCAATAGATTATAGGCTTGGCATACTTCTTCCGGGATAAGTTCAATAACGTCCGGTTCGGCTATCACTTTTTCTAGGCTAACTGTGGGGATTTGTAAGGCCAGCTTTACAAATTGACGAATCTCTTTTTCTGATAGGTAGTCATTATCTGTAAGGATGTTCGCAAAATACTTCACATCGCTGTTTTTTACGGCAAGCTCTTCATACAAAGATTGGTCTATCACCTGATAATATACAAGTGCCTTTGCCAGCCAACTATCTTCGAAAGGATGTTTCACGCCAACATTCATGGATTACCTCAATTTTTAAATTTCCGGGCCTTAAATGGAAAAACGGCTTTTTCTTCTCACTTTTTTGGGGACAAAACTATAAATCGAGTAAATAAATGTATATCTTAAAAAAAAGAGGAAAGTGAGTAGATTGTAATCAAAAATGGTAAGGAAATTGACTTATATAAAAAGAGTATATTTTTGGGGGGGAAGGTGAAGCTGATTAGGAATTTTGGATTAAATCTGCAATTTTGTTGAAAATTGGCGTACCAACTTGCATACTTTGCCAGTTAATTGATTTATCTTTTCTAAACCATGTGAGTTGGCGTTTTGCAAATCGGCGGGTATTTTGTTTTATTAGTTCGCTCATTCTATCGAAATCGCATTCGCCGCTAAGATAATCGATTACCTCTTTGTACCCCACGGCATTCAGTGCGTTGGTTTTATCAAACCCTTTTGCGAGTAATGTTTTTACTTCATCAACCAGCCCGGCTTCAAGCATTATATCTACCCTTTTATTGATTCGTTCATACAGCTTTGCCCTGTCCATCTCAAGGCCAATTTGTACAAACTTAAACGGCGCGGGTATTTCTTCTTCCTTTTGTAGCTCAGATAATCTTTTCCCACTAATCAAAAAAACTTCTAACCCGCGTAGAATCCGTTGCGTGTCTTTAACCGAAAAGCGATTGGCGAGCTCCGGGTCAACTTTCTGGAGTTCGGCATAAAGTTTTGGTAAACCTTCTTTGCTTAACCGGTTTACTAACTCTGTGCGGATGCTATCATCTTTTTTATCAAAAGAAATCATCCCAAATAAAAGAGCCTTTATATACAGGCCAGAGCCACCGACAACAATAACATTTTTATCTTTTTTTTGCAGGGAAATGATTTTCTCACGCGCTTGTTTACCGTATGTGCCGGAACTAAAATCACTGCCCGGTTCTAAAATATCTAAAAAATGATGTGGGATTTCGTCCATATCTTGCAATGTTGGTTTTGCCGTTCCAATATCCATATATTTATAAATTTGACGGGAATCAGCAGAGACAATTTCGGCATCATAAACGTGGGCAAGCTGAATGGAAAGGGCTGTTTTGCCGATTGCAGTGGGGCCTACGATTACAATTACCGGCCTTATTTTTTTTTGATTATTTAAACCGTCTGGCAAGTTCATCGAGCTCCATAGAAACAATTACGGGCTTCCCGCTAGGGGAGTAAAATGGATATTCGCAGGCAAAAAGCTGGTCGACCAAATTATGCATCTGTACCTCGTTTAGAATATCGCCTGTTTTAATCGCATTTTTAAAAGCATAAGCAGCGGCGATTTTCTCGTTAAGGTTAAAGCTCGTTTGGCTGGTATTTTTATAATAGTCTATCATGTCTAATAAAATCTGGCTCTCTCTGCCAATCTTTACATCAGCGGGCATTTCTTCAATAATGATTGTGTTGCCACTAAATACATTGATCGTAAATCCGATTTGATTCAGGACCTGATAAATATCTTTAAAAACAAGGAAGTCATCCAGGGCAAGGGTTATTTTTTGGGGAAATAGAAGTTTTTGTCCACCGGAGGTTCTCTGATCATTTAAGAGTTTTGTTGTTTTTTCAAACAGAATGCGCGCATGGGCAAGATGCTGGTCAATAATGACAAGCCCGCTTTTTATTTCCGAAAAAATATATTTTTTGTGTACCTGCCAAAAACGAACATCCGACTTTTCTTCTTCTAAAAGGGATTGCTGCCCACTAGCCTGAACGTTTTCCTGTTCGGATTCGTGATGATTAAAATAAGCCAGGCTAATTTGACCACTGCCTTTTTTTACCTTTGTAAGGTTAAAATGCGATGGCTTTGTTTTTTTTAGCTCAAACTCTTTTTTTACCTCATTTTCAGATTGTTCATGATTCTCGATCACGGCTTTTTGAATGGCGCTGCCTTGATTAACAGAACTTAAATCGGCAAGCACGCCATGGGAATTTAAGGTCTTTTTTACACCATTTAAAAAGAGATAAAAAAGGGTCCTGTCGTTGGAAAAACGTACCTGCATTTTTGTAGGATGAATATTTACATCAACAAAAGCCGGGTCTATCTCAATAAACAGGCAATAGACAGGATGGGCGCCTTCATCAAGCGTATCGCCATAACCCTGATAAACAGCATAACTGATGTTTCGGTCCATAATGGGCCGGCCATTTAGATAAAGGTGTTGCTGGCTTCGGGAGCGGCGTGCAATTTGCGGTTTGCCTAAATATCCGTTAATCTCGATACCTGCGACGCGTTCATCAAGTTCAATAAGGTTCTCGCCCTGTTCTGCCCCAAAAACCTCCACAAGCCGTTCTTTTAAGTCTGTCTTTTTTAGAGAAAATAATTGTTTATCATCGAGGGTAAGTTGAAAATCAATATCCGGGTAAGCAAGGAAAAAGCGCTTTAAAACGATAAGGATTTGTTGGTTCTCGGCATTATCCGATTTTAGGAACTTGCGACGGGCGGGCGTGTTAAAAAACAGGTTTCGGATGGAAATACTTGTGCCCCTGTTGGCTGCTGTTTTTCGTAAAGCTCCCTTCTTTCCACCATCAATAGTAAAAACAAGGCCTAATTTTTCACTCTGTTCTTTTGTTTTAATTTCTACCTGGGCCACCGATGCGATACTTGGCAAGGCTTCACCACGAAAGCCCAATGAGTGGATTGCCTCAAGGTCTTTTTCTGACCTTATCTTGCTTGTCGCATGCCGCTCGAAGGCGATAGGCAAATCATTTTCACCAATGCCACAGCCATTGTCTACAACCTGGATTAATTTCTTCCCGCCACCCGCAATATAAATTTGGATTGCATTTGCACCCGCATCAATTGCGTTCTCGATCAGCTCCTTAACAACCGATGCAGGCCGTTCCACAACCTCTCCCGCCGCTATCTTATTGGCAAGGATTTCAGGTAAAATATGTACTTTATTTGACTTTTGCATAGTCTTAAGAGTGTTATTCTATATATAAAAAACGACGTCGATCAATGCCCGACGCCGTTTAATTTAAAACCAAAATCAGATGTAAAAAATCTTAAAAGAAAATAAGTGTAACCAAAATAAATGATGGCACTAAAATTCCGATAGACCAGGCCATGTATCCAAAGAAGGAAGGCATTTTTATCTCATTCTCTTCCGCAATGGATTTCACCATAAAGTTTGGCGCATTGCCAATATAGGTATTTGCCCCCATGAAAACAGCCCCGGCGCTAATGGCCAGAAGGGTTGAAGCATAGGTTGTCATCAAATCCCCAACTTTTAAGCTTTCACCCAAAGCCGTATTAAAAAATACCACATAGGTTGGTGCATTGTCCAAAAAGCTGGAAAGAATACCTGTAGCCCAGAAAAAAGCGGAATCTACAAACGCCCCGGAAGAATCACGTACGCTGTTTATTATTGATGCGAGGGGCCCATCTGCACCTGCTTTTAACATGGCAATTGGTGGCACCATGGTTATAAAAATTGTAGCAAATAATTTGGCCACTTCAACGATGGGCTCCCAGGTAAACCCATTGCCTTTACGTGCCGATTCGGGCGTAAATTTTAAGGAAAGCAATGTGATGCCCAGTAATAGGATAACTTGTACTAATGTCCCTTTGGTCATCAAACCTGTTCCCCACATCTCTATGCCCCAATCATCCGGATTGGCAATACTTGGGTGCCAGACACCACTAAATATAACAGCGCCAATTATACCAAGTAAAAAGATGAAGTTGGCCTTGCCATCCACCCCAAATTTTTCGGCATTCGGATCCTTTGCCGGCATGTTGCTTTCTTTTTTAAAATAAAATGTATCAATAATAAAGAAAACGCTCAGAAGTAAAACGACTTCAAAAAGCATTGGGCCAAACAGATGTTCGGTTGTCCAGAAGAATCTGACACCTTTTAAAAAACCAAGGAACAAAGGCGGGTCACCAAGCGGAGTTAATGAACCGCCAATATTGGCAACAAGAAAAATAAAAAAGATAATTACATGTTTTTGGTTTTTACGCCAGGCATTTGCGCGGATTACCGGCCTGATCATAAGCATCGCGGCACCGGTTGTACCCATCCAGCTTGCCAATAAAGTACCGATTAAAATCAGTAAAGTATTTAACTTCGGCGTTCCTATAAGCTCGCCTTTTAAACGGATACCACCACCTACCGTAAACAGCGCCAGCAGCAAGACAATAAAGGGGATGAACTCACCGAGATAAACCTCGGCCAGATAAAACCCGCTCATATTTATCCCTTTAAAAACTGTAAACATTATGAAGAAAAGCAGGCCCCAAAACAACGATACCTTTCCATAATGATGGTGCCAAAAATGTGGTGCCACTAATGGAAATACAGCGATCGAGAGTAGTATGCCGATAAAAGGGATCATCCACCACAGAGAGAGCGTTTTCCCATCAAGATGAGGTACATGATGTTCGGTATGTTCAGCATTTTGGTTTTCTGAATGAGCAGGTTCCACAGCATGGGTTTCATCATGCGCTACAGAGATAGAATCCACATCATGTTCCTGGCCAAATACTGAGCTGACTGACATTACAGATATAAAAAGGAATGATAAAACGAATATTATAAGTTTTGTAAAAGAATACATGGTGCCCTCCCAGGCAGAATAAAAAGTGAAATCGAATCCTAATTGTTTCTTATTCGGAGGAAATTTAATTCTATTAATAAAAAGGGGCTTTTTGGCTAGATTAGCCGGTGCCGTGTTAAAAATTCATTCAACCACTCGTTCATCTCATCACGAACCTGCCTAAATGCATTTTGCATCTGAATTTCATTACCTTCAATTTTGGTAGGGTTGTCAAACTCCCGATGAATTTTAGTTCTACAACTCATTAGGATGTGTAAAGAATCCCGGGCAACCTTAGAGGTAGTTATGATAATGTCAAATTTTGTATGCGCATATTGGCTTATCGAATTATGTGTAAATTCAGACATTGTGATCCCCATTTCCAGAAGTACTTTTACAGCCAGGGGATGGATTTCTTTTGGATAAATACCGGCACTTTCAACATCTACTTTTTTATAAGTAAGGTGTTTTATCAATTCCGCCATCATTGGTGTCAATACGGAATTTTCGGTTCCAAGAACAAGAACCTTTTTATTCATTTCAAGCTCCTACTTGCATTAGTATTATTACATATTTGGATAGGGCACAAATTTACATAACAAGGAAATACATTGCCATATTTTTATTTACGAAAGAAGTATACGGATTTGTTCCCTTGCAGACTGCACGTCAAAGGGTTTAGGCAGAAAGCCATCAACGCCATCCTTAATAAGCTGTTTCATAATTTTTGGGGCTGTATAACCTGAGGTTATTAAAACTTTTAGCTCTGGTTTCATCTCTTTAATTTTATAATAAAGTTCATTCCCGTACATATTGGGCATTATTATATCCAGTATGGCCAGGCCAATTTCTTTCTGGTTCTCTTCAAAAATTTTCAGGCCTTGCAGTCCATCTTCGGCCAAGATGGTTTTATATCCATCTGTATTTGCCATATCTTTCAAAAACTCCCTTACAACCCTTTGGTCATCTACAATTAAAATTTTAGAAAAGCCCTCTTTATTTATATTTTTTAGCCCAACACTTTCGTGGATAAAGGGAAGATAAAAAGAAATGACCGTCCCTTTATTTAACTCCGATTTAACATTAATGTAGCCATTTGCCGAACGGATTATATTAAAAATTAATGTAGCTCCCAATCCTTTTCGGGACACATCATCATAAGTCGTGTAAAAAGGTTCGAACAACCGCTCTACTGTTGCCGTGTTCATACCTGTGCCTGTATCCCTAAAAACTACTTTTAAGTAACTTTTATTTATGGCATTGTTTTGTACTAAAAATGGCTCCTCAGATGTTTCGCAAACCCGGGTAGTAATAAAAATGTCTCCCCCGTCCGGCATAGCCGCAACAGAATTTAACGCCAGGTTTAACAGCACTTTATTTAGCTGCGCTTCACTGATCGTAACAAATCCGCGGGAGTTGAGCTCAGCATCAATTTGTATGCTTTCCGGAATAGTATTTCGCAGCAAATGGATCGAATTCTCAATGATTTCATCTGGGTCAACATTGTTGTTCTCCGGATCCTGTTTTCCGGATAAGTTCAAAATTTGATCAGAAAACTGATGGGCCTCGCGCATTGCCTGATCCGCATGCCTAAATGCGGCATAAGTTTCATTGCCCGAAAGACCTTTAATTTCTTCCAGACTCTTTGCAAGGGAAGTAATGATCTGGTTATATTGTTGGGCAATTTTATCTGTCACACTATTAAACATATCCATGCGTTGCGTTTCCATGAAGCGTTTTTCAAGATGCCTCACCTCGGTAATATCTGTACCAAAACTTACAACTACAAAGTTATCATCTTCTGCTTCTATTTCAACGGCTGTCCACCGGATAATTTTTTCCTTACCGCCTTGAGTAATTATTTTTACCTCAAAAGGCGAAGCTGAATTCTCTGCGATATGTTCTGTTTGCTGATGGACTACAAAATCCCTGTATTTTTTATCCGGATATAATTGTTGAAGAATTAGCTTCGTGCCAATAAGCGTTTTTCTTGAGTAGCCTGTTACTTGCTCTGCTTTTCGGTTCCACATCAAATAGTCCCCGTCTTTTGATGTAACCGTTATTATAATATTTGCTTTATCAATAAGCTCATTGGGGAAAAATCGGCTATTTTTAAAACTATTTTCAAGTCGATTATTGCTCGAAATATCCCGGATAACTCCATCGATATACGGTGTTTCTTCCCCATCATCTACAAGGTGTGCATGTTCCAATACCGAAATCGTCCGGCCACGCTTGGTTTTTAAACTGACGGTATAATTATCAATGGATTTATCATTTTTTAAATCATGGATAAAGTATTCCCTATCTTTTTTCGAATGATATAAATCAATGGCTTTTTTCTCTTTTTTAAGCTCATCAAACGTGTCATATTCCAACATTTTCAGAAATGACGGATTGGCATAAATTATTTTCCCATCAAGGGTAGAGCGATAAATTCCGTCTGTGGCACACTCAACGATTTCTTTGAAATTAAATTTATTTTTCTGCCCTTTTCTGGATTCTTTTATAAATGCAAATTTGGACAATTCTTGTAGGATTTTATACGTATCAAGTAAAAAACCATCTGGCTCAAAGGGATTTACGTGCAGTAAAATAATATATTTTTTAACTATCCTTGAAACGATTGGGATAAAAATGGCTGTTCGTGCATAATATACAATCTCTTTGTGCGACTCATTTTCATCATAAAAATTAAAAACACTTACTTCGTTTTTTTTCAAGATTAGTTCAATAACACCATTTAAAGCTTTGATGGCATCACGGTTAATTTCCTCTATCTTATCAAAATCTATGACTAGTTTGTTTTTATAGTTTGTCTCTTTAATCGGGCAATGAATTATGCTATCACAATTTACAGCTTTTTTAATTAGGTCATTTAAGTCCTGTGAGTATAAATCTAAATTAGACCGGTTGAAAAATTGCTGGAACAATGAACGCAAATTTGAAAAACATTTTGATTGATAATCAAGTGTTCTTCTATACGAGAGGACTTCACTCTTATTTTTAAAATACAGGAAATACTCGTCTTTGAATTGTGGAGAATTGATAATATTTATTTCTACTGTATCAATGTGGCCATCACTATCCATAAAAGTAGTGATCATTTTCTTACTTTTTTCCTGATCCCTGGTAAAAAGAAGAAATTCCTCAAAAGAGTAGCCAGGTAAATAATTATCAATACTCGTGTTGATCAGCTTCGTTTTATTATAACGAAATTGCTCTTTAAATTTATTATTGAGGTTTAAAATTAGCCCTTTATTATTTACCGTCAGGATACTTACAGGTGAGATGGCAAGAACTTCTTTTAAATTTTGAGAATTTTTCTCCCCACGCTTATTGGCCTGAGAAATATCATTTAATTGTTTATATAATAATTGAAGCTGATCATTGAAAAAATTTGATTTCTGAAAAATAAAACAATTCGAGATTTCCGAAATTTTAACAAAAATATCATTATTGGCAATTATACCTAAAATGAATATAGTTTGATCATTATTATATAAACGTAATTTTTTAAGATAATCGGCTAGCTCATTAGAAGTTTTATTTACTAAAAAGAATAATCCGTTATAAATATCCTGATCAAATGAGAGAGGCAGCTCATCGATTGCATCAAATGAAATAATATCAATATTCGCATTAGATTCAATTAGTTTTTGAGCAGAATTATGCCAAAAATTATCACGCAGAATAAGAATTTTACTCACTTATAATTCCTTCCGGTATTTCTAAAATTTTAAGCAAATTAGAAGTTGGTATTAATTGAGGTCGACAATATTCTCTTCGTCAATATTTCATTGGAGTTAATGCATTTTTTTAAGATTATATTTTACTTATGTAACTAATATCACAATTTGGGGTTATGTTCTTTTTAGCGATTGACAAAAATCTTTTAAAAGTCTATATTAAGCCTCAATTACAACTATCCCCCAAGACCATGAAAATAATCGTGAAAAAGGAATTTGACGGCAGAAGCTATATTGGTTCTTGCGAAAACCTACCCAGCTGTTATGTACAATCAGAGTCTTCCGAAGGCGTGGTTATCGAACTAAGAAAAGCCATAGAACTTTATCGGAAGAGTTACACCAAACGCAACCAAGCTCTGCCGACCTCTTATGATTTCCCAATAATTGACCGGAAAATTCGTTTTAACCGAATATCTTCAAACCAGCTTGCCAAGATATTGATAAAAAATAATTATCATTTGGAAACACAAGACTCCGATTCTTTATTGTTCATAAACTCTAATTTTCCTTTTAACAGAATTCATATTCCTAATATTTCTGAATTATCTCCTAAAATAATCTCTAAAATATTTGGTAAGGAAAATATTATCTTCATAAACAAAAACCAGCTTAAGATAAATTCCTCTGCTTAACGGTCCAGCTTAAAATTTTCACCAAGATATAATTTCCGTACCTGCTCATCTGCTGCAAGAACGTCTGCAGTTCCTTCTTTTAATATTTGTCCTTCAAATAACAAATAGGCCCGATCGGTAATATCTAATGTTTCATGAACATTGTGATCAGTGATTAAAACACCAATGCCCCGTTCTTTTAAACTGTAAACTATACCCTGAATGTCTTCCACCGCAATGGGATCAACACCGGCAAAAGGTTCATCCAATAAAATAAATTTAGGGTCTGTCACTAAAGTACGTGCAATTTCTGTTCGCCGCCGTTCCCCGCCAGATAAATTATAGCCCAAACTATCAGCAATATGTGTGATATTTAACTCTGATAAAAACTTGTCGCATTTTCTGTTTTGTTCGGCCTTGGGTAAACCGATCATTTGCATAATAGCCATTAAGTTTTCACGAACGGTGAGTTTTCTGAAAATGGACGCTTCTTGTGGCAGGTATGCGATGCCAAAACGCGCCCTTTTGAACATCGGAAATTTTGTTATTACCTCGTTATTATAAACCACTTTGCCAGAGTTTGGCCTTATCATTCCCGTGATGATGTAAAACGTTGTGGTTTTTCCTGCTCCATTTGGGCCAAGTAATCCTACAATTTCACCCTGTTTTACTTCGAGCGAGACAGAATTAACAACCCGTCTTTTTCCATAAATTTTCACTAAATCCTGGCCGGATAATACAGCCCTTTCATTCTCCAAATTTACGCTCTCCTTTATAACTATCAGGATAATAGGTGCCTTCTGCGCCACCAATAATTTCGATTGAATCCAGTGTACCCGCTTTAAAAAAGACATAAATACTGTCTGATGTGGAAAAATTTATACCCTGATCTGTTTCATTTGTTAAAAAATATTTGCTGCTGGCATTTAGACGGGCAATTATCAGGCGCGGTTTATTTTCATCCATGAAAAACTCGATCGACTTGCCTTTTAATAAATTGTATTCATTCTTCATGGAATCGTTTATTGTCTTTGCTACTGCATTTTTATAAACCATCAACCGCTTTACTTTAGACGAATCCATTTTCACTTCAATTTCATCACCATTTAGTTCATTATTTTCAAACCAGACTGTTGGCTTGCCACGCAACCAGGCTGTTTCGGTTTTAGAATAATACCATGCCGTATCACTTTCCGTTTTTAAGCCCCCTTGCCAAATCGTAACACTATCAACCGCGAAGGCATAATTGAGGGTGTCGCCAAAGTATTCCAGTTTCTGTGCCACAACCTGAAAACTATCCTGCGTCGATGTATCTATTTGGACAAAATGCGCGTCCCTGGTTACCCTGAAATAATCCCTTTCTTCTTCAAGATATGCTTTATCACCCGTAATAAAAACACGCTCTTCCCTGTTCCATAAAAATACACTGTCCGTGGCAACCGCTTCTTTCTTCTTTAGATTGTAAACAAGCCGGTGCGTAAAAAGCGAGTCTGTATCGCTGCTGGACCTCACAAAACCGATACACTCCACAAGGTTGTCATCCGGAAAATATATTATCTTTTTTGCCCGGATTACACGATGGCCATTATCCACGCGTACATTGCTCAACAATTCCAGCATATTCCTTTCTTCATAAAAATAGGCGCTATCGCAATACATGTGCACCGTATCTTTGACCACATGCACGGCCCCCTTTAAAATACGCAGTTGTTCATTGCCTACTTTCCGCCCGATGTTCAAATCCGAATGGATAATCCTTATTTTAGATTTTGATTGCGCCATTACCATGATTGTAATAAACAAGAGAATGGGGATTGTAAAAAAACGCATTATTGGGGTTTCCTGATTAAACCGGTGCCGGTTCCATGCGAATTGGTAAGCTCATAATTTTCCAGGCTGGGATCGGAAATAAAACTATCGCCATATAATGTATCGGATTCAGAAATTATGGTTACGGGTATCTCCGATATGATTTTTTGCCGTTTATTGTCCCACATAAGCGTATCAGTGTAAAGTGTCATCCCGCTATCCGAAACAACAATCACATTGCCATAAGCGATCATATCCTGCTTGCGGTCGTCCACCTCACCGCCCTCAGAAGTTAACACAGAAGTGTGCAGGCCTTCGGCATTAAAAAAATCCACCTTCAACCCTTCAGAGATATAGGTTTTGTTCTTTTTATTGTATTTTTGAAAATGTTTGGCTTCCACCACGCCTACTTTTTGTCCATCGTTCGTAATGATTAAAGTAGAATTCCAGCTTTCCTGGTCGGGATGCTCGGGCACATTATTGGGAACACTTGTCTCCTCCTCTTTTTGAAAGCAGGCGGTTAACAGCGTAAGAAAAACTATCACTAAACTAAATTTTCTAAAAATCATCAAACTCTCTTTGTTTTTTATGACGAAATCCCTTCCTGCATCAAATCATGCAGATGGACAATACCAATTAATTTATTTTTGGAATCCACAACAGGCATGGCAATAATACGGTGCATCTCCATCTCCTTATAGGCGATCACAGCCAACGTATCTGCTTTAATAACCTTTGGTGATTTATTCATCACCCGCTCCACAGGAATGGTCATAAACTGATCATTTGCTTCAATAAGCCGGTTTAAGTCGCCCGTGGTTAAAACGCCTTTTAAATCCATTTCCTGGTTCACGACCGGACAAATCCCGCGCTTATGCGCCATTTCTAACACCGCCGTGCGCATTTGGGCATCAAGGAAACAGAAGGGAAGTTTATCGCCCTTTTCCATAATATCGGTAACACGCATAAGCAGTTTTTTGCCAAGTGATCCACCGGGATGGAGCAAGGCAAAATCATCGGCAGAAAATCCTCGCGCCTCTAAAAGCGCCACAGCAAGGGCATCGCCCATAACCAGGGTAACCGTTGTGCTGGCCGTGGGGGCAAGGTCATGCGGACAGGCTTCTTCTTTTACGCTGATATCCAAATTTACGCGGGCGATCCGCGCGAGCGTAGATTTTTTCTTTCCCGTCATCGCAATAATCGGCACATTTAAATGTTTTAAGGCTGGCAAAATATGCAACAGCTCTTCTGTCTCCCCACTTTTGGAAATGGCAATCACCACATCGTTTTTATGCACCATGCCCAAATCACCATGCAGCCCCTCGGCGGGGTGAAGAAAATACGAGGTCGTGCCAGTGCTGGCAAAAGTTGAAACTATTTTCTTGGCAATAGCGCCCGATTTCCCCATACCGGTTACAATAACACGCCCTTTGCTTTTTAAAATCAGCTGGATGGCATTTTCAAAATTCGCGCCAATTCGGTTTTCCATTTCATGCAGGGCTTCACGCTCAATGCGAATAACCCGTTTTGCCGCTTCAAGAATAGGCATGTTTTAATTGCCTCCGTTTTTTGGAAGGATGCCACCGACAACCACCGTAACCGAATCGGCCCCGCTGTTTTCGGGTTGATTAAATGCCACTGCAATAATTTTAATCTTTAAATCCCCAACCATCAATGAATCGGTGTTAAAACTAAAAAGATAATCATTCGATGCGTCGTAGCTTTTATCTTGCCCAATTTGAGTGCCATTAACCAGCAGACGTACAAATGCGAGTTTATTATCATGATAGGCTGTCACGGCCACATCGATCTTGTCATTTTGTACAAAATAGCTGTTGCCCTTGGGAGAGGAAATATTTACAAGTGGATTTTCAAGATTGTTTACAAAAACATCATCTGATTTAGAGCGGGATTTTTTATCATTTTTAACCGTTACTTCCAGGCTGTATGTACCGCCGGAAAACGGAGCAATCCACTCTACCGTATCTTTGTTGGACGGCTCGATAAACCTTCCGCCATCCGGCGATTTCCAACTGTAAGTCAATAACCCTTTTTCAGGATTAGTGGCGACTACCACCGCCACTACCGTATCTCCCGGATTTACATTTTCGGGTTCAGCTCTAACCAAATCTATGATTGGTTTTTCATAGGTACCTTCATCGATAATTTCCCCCACCTTATCACAGGAAAAAATCAGACTAAGTGTAAAAAACACAATTAAGATATGTTTTTTCATAATTCTTTTTCGATGGCAGACAACACTTCAAAACCATCTTCATCCATTAAAATAAATATAATTTTTTTAGATTTTTGCGGCTCATACATAATTGAGAAATCATTCTCTATAAAATTTCCCGCCCCGATATTATCGATCGCCTCGGGCAAGGACACTTGGCTGACTGTATTTTTACCTTTTTGTGCATTGTCCTCGGTTATTAAAATACGCATCAACATTTTATCCGATTTTTTATCCCCAAGCCGGGCAACCCGGTACTTCCCTTCAATCATATTTCCATCGATAGTAAAATCGGTTTCTATCGTATATGGGCTATCAACAATAATAATGTCGCGCGCAAAGGTTTGCACTCTTTTAATAACATTCGATGCGCCCGATGCGCCTTGCACACGGTTTGCCGCACCGTTTACAAATAAATCCGGCACACCAAAGGAGCGGTTTGCATCATAGCCGCTTGTATATTTTAAATAGGCCTCTTCACCCTTATTTAACGGCATACTGAGTGGATCGGTATATTTAGGATTGCTTGTGTCCCAATGAAATTCACAGACAATTAGCCGCTTGCCATAAATCTCTTTTAAAGAATCAATCGCTTCAAGGGCATCAAAATTATAGCTAAAATTTGATGGCACGCTGTCACTTGTGTTTATAAACGCTTCAAGCACAACAACACTTTCCCTTGTACTGGAATTGTTTTTAGGATCAAGAATATTATCCCGTTCAATCTCCGAACACGCCAAAGAAAAAATCAGCAACGCGCTAAAAATGTATAGAAAAGCCCAATTGGATTTCATTTTTATCCGATAGGTAAAAGTTACTTTTAATTAATGCTTGAACTGCATGGCCACTTTTTATTTCGTTTTCATCATCACCACTTAACCAGTCCACAAAGGTACCAATAGCCGCGCTACCGGCCAAAATTGCCAGTACATTTACAAGATTTTTTGAATCGTTGGCCCGGTTATAATAGGTATCAAAATCTTTTAATTCTGTAGCAGACCTATATTTATCAAGGTTTTCTTTTTGATATGCGTTTGTGGCAATTGTTGCCCCGCTCAATAACAAAGTGGCGCCAGTCCAGTACCAGATAGAGTTTGATTTAAACATTTTGTTTTTTTGATACTCGCCTTGCCCGGTCAGTCTATATAAAATATTATTGGCCAGCATGCCCACCATTGCTTCTTTATAATCCCGGTTAACAGAACGCACAATTTCGGTTTGAATTTGCCCGGTTTTAACCCGGATCAAGTCAGCGCTGATGACAATCTCCCGCCCTTGTCGGTCAATCTTACCGGCCAATATAAACTCAGCGCCAAGAATTTTGCCAATCGACTGCACCTGAGATGAATCCACCAAACCGGACAAACTGAGCGCTTGTTCTTCCAAAACTTTGTCCAGGCGGTCCCTGTCTAAAACAACTACATCGTCCGCATCCGAAAGATAGGAACGTAATAAAGCGGGCACGCTGCGTTCCCATGCATCAAGGTACAAGGCATCGGATTCGTTGGAAAATTTTGAGACAGCAACATTGACCTGGGAAAAAAGAGGCTGACTTAGTGAAAACATCATTAAAAGGAAAATAATCTTTTTGTATTGAATACTTTTTAAACAAAAGGATTCTTCACTGCTCTGCGTTTCGTTCAGAATAACACTCTTGGGTTGGCTTAATATCATTTATTTCTCAATTTCTTCAATCAGTTTTTTAAACTTGCCCTGTGCTTTTAGGATTTTTTCAACGACTTCCCGCACAGCGCCGTCACCACCACACGCCTCGGTGGTATAATCGGCAATGGCCTTAAGTTCGTCCCGCGCATTGGCCACAGCCACGGCAAAACCTACATTTTTCAATACTGGCATGTCCGGCAGGTCGTCACCGATGTAACACACTTCTTCGTTTGTAACAGAAAATTGTTTCTTTATTTCTTCATAGCGCGGCAGCTTTTTAAAACTCCCTTGCGAGATCACATCATATTTCAGCTCCTCTGCGCGGCGTTGCACCATTTTTGATTCGCGCCCGGTGATGATCCCTGTTTTTAATCCTGCCATACGCGCCAGGGTTATGGCCATCCCATCCTGGATATTAAATTCTTTAATCTCATTTCCGGCAGAAGTGAAGATGATCTTCCCATCTGTCAGCACGCCATCAACATCCATCAGGATTATTTTAATTTTTTTAAGGTAATTTTCCATTTGCATTAAGTACGTTTCAGTATAAGCCTTCGCCATCATTTTTCAAATCCGGCTTTACCATTTCATCAATTGCCTTTAGCTGGCGCATCAATTCTTCCAGCCTGTCCAGTGGCAACATGCTGTCAGCATCGCATAAAGCCGAATTACAATCCGGGTGTGTTTCAATAAAAAAGCCATCCACGCCCATGGCAACGGCAGCCCGGGAAAGGCCAAAAATAAATTCCTTGGCCCAGGTGCTTTTATCCGTATTGCGTACGCCATATTTTTTTAAAGCGTGTGTCGAATCCATGATTACAGGATAGCCCAAATCACGCATAACTTTTAAACTGCGCATATCCACGACCAAATTACCATATCCAAACATACTGCCCCGTTCGGTCAGTAAAATACGCTCGCTGCCGGCATCCTTAATCTTGTTGATGGATGCGGATAAATCGCCGCCGGCCAAAAACTGCCCTTTTTTGATATTAACCACGGCACCGGATTTAGCCACGGCCTGTAATAAACTGGGTTGCATGGAAAGAAAAGCGGGAATCTGCACAATATCCAAAACCTCGGCACAGGCATCGGCATCATGGGAGCTATGAATATCCGATAGCAACGGCACATCAAAAGTATCTTTTACTTTTTGCAGAATTTTTAAGCCCTTCTCCAGGCCCGGCCCTTGGAAAGAGGAAGCGGAAGAACGGTTGTCCTTGAGATAAGATGATTTAAACACAAAGGGGATATTTAATTTATCAGTAATTTTCTTTAGGATTTCGGCAGTGCGCATCACCACATCTTCCGTTTCGATTACACATGGCCCGGCGATGAGTATTAAGGGGTTTCCTTCGCCAATTTTTATATCGCCAATTTCAATAATTTTCATTTTATCCTGATATTTTTGTGGAATTATTTCTTTTAAAATTGAGGGTTTAAATATACGCTTTTTCGCTTTGCGCTGCAATGAAACGATATTTATAAGATACTTGTGTATCATTTCTTATAAGATTATTGCCTACCCGGTTTTACCTTCTTGCAATAAAACCCATTTTTCACCAAATTCGCTACATGGAATTATTCTACACTCATCCCGATACTATCTCTGATGATAAAATTATCCTCGACCCTTTCGAGGCTAAACATGTAACCAAAACCCTGCGTAAAAAGATCGGTGACAAAGTTGACATTACCGATGGCCTGGGCAATCATTTTTCCGGAGTTATTGAAGAGATCAAACCCAGGCTCAGCATAAGTATAAACGACCATCAACATATTGAAAAAGAACCGCAAATCCTATCCCTGGGCATAGCTTTCATCCGGCCTAACCGCCTGGAGTTTGTTTTGGAAAAAGGGACAGAACTGGGCGTTGATGCTTTTTACCTGTTTCGTAGCGAACATGCCAATTATTTTAGCGATAATAAAGAACGCTTTGAGAAAATTTTGCGCCAGGCCATAAAGCAAAGTAACCGCTTCTACTTGCCCCAGGTTTATTTATTTAAATCTTTTGAAAAATTCATACAAGCTACAGAAAACATTCCTCTTAAAATTGCTGCGATTGATCCCCAAAGCCCTAAATTGACTGAGTTAAAAATCGATGAAAGAGAAGGCCTTTTATTTTGTGTAGGCCCGGAAGGTGGCTTTAGCGCAAAGGAAATTGCTTTGATGAAGGAAAACAGTTTTAAGGATGTTTCGCTTGGTAATTACCGCTTAAGGGCCGAGACGGCTGCCATTGCGGGTATGGCAAAACTGGCGCTGTAAAACCTATCTTTCTCAAGGTTTCAAGTTTATACTTAAACCATTATTCCACTCTTAGCTCATCAATATGGAAAATACGCTCGCAATATTCACAGCGCAGGCGTACCGGCTGGCGGGAGACTGTCTTGAACCGTGTAGTCATTTCCTCTGCATTGGTGATACATTTTGGGTTACCACACACGGCCGAATCAATTATTGCATCGGGGATTTGCACTAACCTTTTATTAACTACATCATAATCACGGATAATAATTACATTGGCATTGGGTGCAACCAGGGCAATACTATTCACCTCGGATGTAGTCAGCTCCCTACCCTCAATTTTAACAATATCTTTGCGCCCAAATTTTTTACTATGAAAATTTATCCCAACAGTCACCACATCATCTTTTTCCGGTTTAATGATTGACATAACTTGCAGGGCTTTGTTGGCAGGAATGTGGTCAATTACCGTCCCTTCCTTTATCGGGTCAACTTTTAAATGTTTCATCTATTCTACTCCTAATAAAGTTGAAAGAATCGCCTGGCGCATAAAAACACCATTGCCGGCTTGCTGAAAATAATAGGCGGCATTCAAATCGTCCACATCGGTATGGATTTCGTTTACCCGTGGCAGGGGATGTAAAACTTTAAAGTTTTCTTTGGCGTTTTGCAATTGTGCCGCACGGATAATGTAGGTATTTTTTACACGTTCATATTCCTGTGGATCGGCAAACCGTTCGCGTTGGATACGGGTCACATACATTATGTCCAATGTATCAACAACATCTTCCACCTTATCAAGAATTTCAAATTCTATATTCATATTTTTAAGGTCTTCGGTGATATAATCCGGCATGGCCAGTATTTCCGGGGAGATAAAATAAAACTTTGGTGCAAAACCGGAAAGCGCATAAACCAGTTAATGAACGGTACGCCCATATTTAAGATCGCCAACAAGGGCAATTGTTAGATTATTTAACGTTCCCTGTGTTTTGCTGATGGAGTATAAATCGAGCATGGACTGTGTAGGGTGCTGATTGGAGCCATCCCCGGCGTTTACAACAGGTACATCAACCTGTTCAGAAATATAGCGGGCCGCGCCTTCGTTCGGGTGGCGTACAACAATTATATCTGAATATTGGTTGACTACTTTTACTGTATCGGAAAGTGTTTCACCCTTCTCTACCGATGTGCCTTTTGTGCCGGACATAAGGATCACTTCTCCGCCCAGCCGTTTCATGGCCGAGTCGAATGAAAGCTGTGTCCGCGTCGAGGGCTCAAAGAACAATGAGGCCATCACCCGGCCTTTCATGTCTGGCCAGATTTCTTTTTTCTCTATTTTCCCTGCTTTTTCGATCAGGGCCAAAATATGTTTTTTATCCAAATCACGCATGGATATTAAACTTTTCATTTTATTCTCCAACTTATAAAACGGTAGCGGTCAAAAGCATAAATTTATTAAAACTTGTTCCGGAAAGGCTCTTGATCGTGATCATAATCTTTATCATAATCGTTTTGATCTTTAATAATTTATCTCAGGCTTAACCTTTTGTTGTTTTAGTTTTTAAATCGACACAGTCGATTTATTCCACAATCCGGCCATATTTTTCCATGGCATCCCAGGCTTCTTTTCTGTAACGTGCCGCCTCTTTTTGGGGATCATCGCTTGCAATTATGCCCCGTCCGACAATAATCGCATCCGCGCCACCGGCAATGGCCTGTTTTACGCTTACATATTGTTGGCCAAGATTATCCCCTTTTACATCCAGGTTTACGCCCGGCATGAGCAGCAGCATATCTTGTGGAAGTTTGGTTTTTAATTTTCTTAAATCTTCCTCGTTTTTGGCAAAGCCAATATACCCGGAAACAAATTTGCTGTTTTCTGCTCCCATGGCGATGGTTGTCCGTGTGTAGGTATCACTTATAAGGTTGCCTTTGGCAGACATGGCAGCCAAAAGAAAAGCACTGCAATTTACATCGGTTCCATCAAACAGGCCTTTTAAAATCCCTTCCCCCGCAACAGAATGGACGGTTACAAAATCAGCCCAATCGGCTATTTTGTATATACCTGATAAAAACTGTTTACGCACCGTACTGCCAATATCGGCAAATTTACGGTCTTCGAAGATTAAAAAGTTTTTTCGCGAAGCAAGCTCCTTTAAACGCTTAACAAAAGCGGCATCAAAATCTTTGATGATGTCCACATGGGTTTTCACCATCACAATTTCATCCGCAACTTTTTCAAGAATATCAAAAAAATCGTGCTGATTATCGGCATCAAGCGAGACAATCAGATTGGATTTTTTCTCGATCATTTTATGGATTAATTTATTGGTAAGGTCATTGGAGCATACATCCGAAATTGAATCGAGGCTCCTGCCGGAAACATCACGGTGGTCCGTTTGCATAAATATTTCGACGGCATTTTTTTGCTGTGCTGTTAAAAAGGATTCTTCAAAGAGGGTTTCAATAATCTCTTTTATTGATAAAATGGCATGCAGCTTAAAGTTGTGCCTGCCCAAAAACGCGCTTCCCTCAAAGCTCCTGTCCACAATAATCACAAAATCTTTAACAATTATTCCAGCGTTCATCAAAGCCTCGGCAATTTCGATTTTACTTTCGCCGGTTGTCATCACATCATCAACGACCAGACAGGTATCCCCCTTTTTATATACACCTTCAATGCGTTGCCTCGTTCCATAAGCCTTGGGCTCTTTGCGTTGATAAATAAGCGGCGTATTTAATTTAGTTGAGAGTACAGAGGCAACCGGTAAAGCTGTATATGGGATGCCGGTGATCAGTTCAAAATTTAAATCTTCAACTGTATCCTGCAAAAGACGAACAATAAGATCAGTTATTTTAGGATAAGAAACGATGAGCCGTAAATCGATGTAAAAAGGTGAGGTCAGCCCCGATTTCAGTTTAAACGAACCAAATTTTATCGCCCCGATTTCATGCAGGGCCAATGTTAATTTTCTTTTAAGCGAATTCAATTTCCCGTCCCTTAATTTCGTTGATATTATTTTGATGCCACACAATATTACCGTTAATAATTGTTGTTATTGCCCTACCTTTTAATGCCATGCCTTCGTATGGTGAATATTTTGCTTTCGAGTAAAATTTACCCGCCTTAACAGTCCACTTTAAGTTTGGCTCAACGATGCAAATATCGGCATAAGCGCCAGGTTTTAACGCACCACGGTCCTTAATTTTAAAAATAGATGCCGGGTTCACAGACATCAGCTCTGTTAATTTTTGCATCGATATTTTACCCGAGTGAACCAACTGCATCATAAGCCCCAAACTCGTTTCCAATCCCGGAAAGCCCGACGGGGCTACGTGATAGTTCTTGTTCTTCTCTTCCAGGCCATGAGGCGCGTGGTCGGTGCCGATCGTATCTACAGTGCCATCCATTATTGCCTGTTTTATGGCTTTTGTGTCTGCAATCGTACGGATTGGCGGATTTACCTTTCCATAATTTCCGGCCACACTTAAAATGGATTCATCTAAAAAAAGATGATGTGGCGTAGCCTCGCAAAAAATATTAGAATAACCTTCTTTTTTAGCAGCACGGATCATCTCTATTTCTTCTTTTAGCGAGATATGCGCCAGGTAAAGTTTTGTCCTGCTTTCTTTTGCCAGCCGGATCAATAATTCTGTTGCTTTAATGGCACACTCCGGATTACGGATTTTATTATGGTTCTGAATCGTGGCGGCATACCTTTTTTCATACGATTCTACACAGCTTTGCAGTTCGGCATGGACCATCACCGGTTTATCGATTTTTTTTGCCAGGTCAAAAACCCGGCGGACAACATTTTCATCTTCCACCACATACCCGGAACTGGATTCGGCCATAAACATTTTTAAAGATGCGATTGGCGTGGCTTTTAATATTTCCCCGGAATTATTTTCTGTTACGCCAAAATTATAACCATAATTTACAATTGAATTTTTCGCAGCTTCTCTCTTTTCCTCTAAACTTGCTGTGTCAAAAGTGGCCGGTTTGGTATTGGGCATGTCAAAGATTGTGGTGATACCACCGCTCGCAGCAGCCCTTGAAGCGCTGAACCAATCTTCTTTATAGGCAAGCCCCATATCGCGGATATGTGTGTGTACATCAATAATGCCGGGAATGATTGTTTTGCCGCTGCAATCAATTACCTGCCCCATCGTAAAAGATTTATCGCCAATATAAATAATGCGATCATCTTCGATAAGGATATTTTGTTTGGAACCATCAGCCAGGTGGCCATTTTTTAAGAATAAGGTATTGTTCATTTTTTACCATAAAAAAAGGCATTACTCCCAAAAGAAGGGAATAATGCCTAAATTTTTTAATTGATCTGTTTTTATTTTTACCGTTTGCATATCGGGAAATAAAATTGCAAAAATCCAAAGATAAAATCAAATAATAAAGTAATATTTTAATTAAGATGTAATTTGTTTTTCTTTAAAAATTTTATCGACCAGGTCTTTTAAATCTTGTAACTCAAATGGTTTTGTCAAAAAAGCATCGGCCATTTTCACATCCTCGGCCAAATCATCATCAAGCTCATACCCGGTCATAAATACAAAATACCCATCATAATCGGTTTGCTTTATTTTTTTCAGCAATTCGGTTCCACCCATACCCGGCATATCGATATCCGAAATGATCAGACGATATGGATTTTTACCAAGGTAATCCAGCGCATCCGGCCCATTGGAAACACCATCACAATTATAACCGGAAAGAGAAAGCAAATCGAGCAGCGAATCCAACACTTCCGGTTCGTCATCAATCACCAGGATGCGTGTTTTCTTGCTGTCCTTCATTGTTTTTTCGGACGATGCTTTAATATCAAGTATTTTGGTGGAGAGATAATCTTGCTGACGTAGCGCGGTAATACTCTTTAAGTTATCAACAAGCAAAATAATACGTTTGATCATTTTATTGGCTTTAAGAAAATATTCCGAGTCACCGACATCTTTTTCCATCAACGCCATGCTTATCGATAAAACCTGGAGAGGCTGAGAAAACTCGTGGGCAATGCCACCGGCCAATTCCTGCACACTTTGCAGGGTTTTTGCCTCTTGCTGTTCTTTCTCTTTTTTCCTCTTTTCAAGATCATCAATGCGGATGGACACATAAAAACTTATCTGTCCTGTTCGATCGTTTACCGGTGAAATGAGTTGCTTTTCCCAGTATAGTTTCCCGTCAATTGATTTATTACAAATTTGCCCGCGCCATGTTTTACCGCTTTTTATGGTGCTCCATAAATCCTGATAAAAAGCATCGTCATGTTTGCCCGATTTTAAAATATTGGGCGATTTCCCAATGAGGTCTTTTAACGTGTATCCGGTAGATTTTTCGAACTGTTCATTGATATAAAGGATGCTTCCTTTACTGTTCGTAATTAAAATAGGCAAGGGACTAAGCTGTATCACATGCCGGAAAGTAATCATTTCATCTTCTACACGGCGTTGCTCGCTGGTATCGTTAAGCGTAACGGTTAAACAAAGTTCATCTTCACAAATCAGTTCATTTACGACAACTTCAACGGTCTGCTTTTTACCAGACAAAGGCTGAAGGTCGATTTCGGTAATGTGCCCTGCCTTGAGCGAATATGGAAATGGCTGGCCGATTAAACCCGTTTTTATATCAAATTGCTGAATGCTGGCCGGGTTTATAAAACGAATCATATTTTGCGGGCTTAACACAATGACTGCTTCCGATTTAGAACGGAACACACCGATGAACCGTTTCTCACTTTCATGAAATTTTTTGCGGAGATAAAAGGCCTGCTCTTTTAGCCGATAATTTTGTTCTGCACGGATTAAGGTTGATTCCAAAACCGGGCTGTTAATTATATCGCGGTATAACCAAAAATCGCAGGGATACTTTAGCGCACTTTGGGTCTGCTCTAAAGAACTATTATCAAGCAGACATAAAACAGGTGCATTGGATTTACCAATTTCTTTAAGAGTAGCCTCAAATTCGGGGTCCGTAAATAATTTATATGAAATAATATAAATGGGAATTTCAGAATACTTTTCATCAATCGAGATTATTTTGCCCGGTAATAGCAAACGAAATGTTATATTTAAGTTTGAGATTTCACGGCATAAATTTCCAAATAAAGTAAAATCAAATTCATCTTTGGAGTAAAGCCCAATTTTATAAACACTGTTAATCATGAAGGATTTTCTTTGTGAACGTGAGTATAAGTTGTTTCTTATAGGTTAGTCGGCATTATACAGAATAGTTTATTTAGAAACAGTAAAATTTACTCCCCCAACATACTATAATTCTTAAAAATAGCTAAAAAAAAAGCCCCACAAAATGCAGGGCTTTTTAGTAAAATGTAATCAACCAAGTGTGTTTACATTATTCAAATCTTCAAAAGCTTTCTTAGCCCTGGCCACAAACGACTCTTCCGCTTTCCGTAACCAAACACGGGGATCATATTTCTTTTTATTTGGTTTATCAGCGCCTTCAGGATTACCAATTTGGCCTTGTAGGTAGCCTTCAAATTCCTGGTAGTATGCCCGCACACCATCCCAAAAAGCCCACTGCGTATCGGTATCGATGTTCATTTTAATAGCGCCATAACTAATTGCCTCTTTTATCTCTTCGGGGCTGGAACCTGACCCGCCGTGAAACACAAAATCCACTGGTTTGGGCCCTGTATTAAATTTTTGTTCGATATATTTTTGGGAGTTGTCCAATATTTTTGGGGTAAGTTTTACATTGCCGGGTTTATAAACGCCGTGCACATTCCCAAATGCCGCGGCTATGGTAAAGCGTGGGCTAACAGATAGAAGTTCTTCATAAGCAAAGGCTACTTCTTCCGGCTGGGTGTAGAGTTTAGAGCTGTCAATATCTGTATTATCTACGCCATCTTCTTCGCCGCCGGTCACTCCAAGTTCTATTTCAAGGGTCATACCCATCTTGCTCATACGTTCAAGATATTTTTTACTAGTGGCAATATTTTCTTCTATGGGTTCTTCCGATAAATCGATCATGTGCGAACTGAATAACGGCTTGCCATTTTTTTTATAAAACTCCTCACCGGCATCCAGCATTCCGTCAATCCAGGGAAGTAATTTTTTTGCAGCATGATCCGTATGCAAAATAACCCGGGCGCCATATTTTTCGGCCAGAAAATGGACATGCTGTGCCCCGGCAACAGCCCCGGCAACAGCAGCGTTCTGCTTTTCATTATTTAAACTTTTCCCTGCATTAAATACAGCCCCGCCATTTGAAAACTGGAGTATTACAGGAGAATTTAATTTTGCAGCAGTTTCCATTACAGCATTGATTGTATTACTGCCAATCACGTTAATAGCCGGCAATGCATAATTATTTTCTTTAGCATGTTTAAATACTTGTTTAACCTGGTCACCGGTCAAAACGCCGGCAGGTAAATTTAGTCCCATTTTAAATCTCCTTAATAATTATTTTAAAATATATTTTTAAGATCGATACAATATAGCGCTGTGATAGTTCCCATTATTATCACATAGATTAAGTTAATATAAGATTATTATTTCAATTATTCATGTGGATTCGATTTTATTTTAAAAACGCTTTTACCCGGTTCAAACTACCATCAATATTTTTAGTTGGTGTTATCCCCATTACCGAACATAGCAACGGATAAACATCTATATTCTCAATAGTTCCCATCGTGAACCCTTTTTTAAATGCGGGGCCATGTGCAACAAAAACCCCGTGTACATCTCTAATTTCCGGGTCAAATCCATGGCTGCCTTTCGATTCTGGCCAGGGCGATTTAAAATAATAGCCGGGTTTGGCCATTACTAAAAGTTGCCCGGTAAACGGACTTTCACGCATATGAAGATGTGCTGGTATTTGTTTTTTTTGGTAAACATTAAATCCATTTTCATTGTTTTTTAAGACCTTGTACATTTTTTCAATCTCATTTTTATCAGAAAAAAAAGTCAAATTCGGACTATCCCCGTTAACCTTAAAATGAAATCCCGATAACATTTCCCGAATATTGATCCTTTTGTCAATATCTGTATTTACCATTCCATGATCTGATACAAGGACAATATTTGTCTTTTTATAAAGGCCGGTTTCTTTTAATCGACCAACCAAATCCCCCAATGTCGTGTCTAATTTTTGAATTGTCTCGTTCACTTTCTCAGAATCCGGGCCAAACTCATGTCCATCATCATCCGCATCAGGGAAATACAATAATAAAAGATGCGGACGCTCGGCCGGTGGAAGGCTTATCCATTCAATCAAGCGGTCTAACCTCTCCTTATGCGGCATTGTATGGTCGTAAGTAAGAAAATAGTCCGGGTGTTTTTTAAAAGTTTCCGATCCCGGCCAAAAAACAATGCCACTTTTGATACCATGTTTTTGTGCCGTTATCCATAAACTCTCCCCTTTGTACCACTTATCCCGGTGTATTGAAGGCGCATCTTTCCCAATACGGTACGATTCGCCTGTGATAAAATCTTGAAATTTATTAAACACAATTCCATGGTTTTCGGGATAAAGCCCTGTGACGAGTGTGTAGTGATTGGGAAAGGTTTTTGATGGAAATACGGGTTGTAAAGATTCAGCGCGCACACCATCATCAATTAGTTTTTGCACATTGGGTGTAAGGTTGCGATTTATATAGTCCCAACGGCAACCATCCCAGGAAATCAAAACTAAATAATCATCATTTTGCGCCCTAATTGCCCGAGGGACAAATAGGCAAAAAACCAGGGCCGCTAAAAACAATCTTTGCATGCTTTAAAACTTTCTGTGTTTAAATATTAATCGTAAGCAACTCACTCACTTTTACAAAAGTGTAGCCGCGTCTTTTAAGTTCGTCGATAAGTGCAGCCAGCGTTTCGTAAGGGAAATCTGCTTTACGTTCGCTCCCAAGGTGCATTAATATGATTTTTCCATTCAATCCACGCTTTTCCTCAAGGTCTAAAAAATGGCCTTTTATCTGGTCTGAACTGCGGTATAAATCAGAATTTTTATCCGCCACCCAATCCCATGAATCACATCGGTATGACCAGCCAATATGTCTGTAACCTAATTCAGCCGCCCAAAGTAAAATTTCACGGTTAATCTCTCCAAACGGCGCGCGCCAAAAAGGAATAAGATGTTTGTTCATTAAGGCAAAATAAATACTGTCCGTCGCATTTATCTGATTATTAAAATAAGCTTCGCTGATTTTTTCGCGGGTGCTGTTTTTTCCATCAATTTCAATATTTGTAAAATGCGGATGTGTTAATGTGTGGTTGCCAATTTCGTGCCCGGCATCATTAATTTGTTTTACAAGCCCGGGATAGTTCTCAATAAAGCGACCGGTCAGAAACATGGTGCTCTTGATCTTTTTTTTGTAGAGAATATCGAGGATCTTTTGTGTGCCCCGGTTACTGGAACCGCCATCAAAAGTGAAGGCAACTTTTTTTACAGCGGTTTTAACACGATAAACAGGTTGCATCAAATAGTCCAACCGGGGCGCTTTATAATCCAGGCTAAAGGAATCTAACAGGACATGGTGCCCATCGGGAGTCATCCCGCGAATTATAAACGTATTTTTCCCATTTTTTAATGTTGCGGCTTCAAAGGAAAATTCTTTTTCTGAGGGTAGAAGCGTCTCAATGAACCGCCCGTTTTGGATCAATGAAACGATCATGTTTTTACTGGAAGACATCCTGATATTAAAAGACCCTTTTATGGCCTGGCGGATGGAATCGATTAAAAAACCTTGCGGTGCGGGATATATTAGCGAAGAATCAGAAACAATTGTCTGTGCTTTTTTTGTAACGGGTATAACGGCAAGCTTGTTTACAAGCAGGTTGTACATAAAAATATTTGAAAGCAGCACAATCAAAATAAACCAAATCAACTCACTTTTGGGATTTAATATTTTTACAAGGTCTTTCGCCCACCATTTTAGGGCACATTTTACCGAGCAAAAAATATGATGGAAATGCTTATGGTGACATTGCTGGCAAATAGGCGCCTTACAATAAAAACAGCGTTTCGCGGTAAATTTTTGTGGGTGGTTTTTACAAGCTTGTTTATTTAAAGCCATTCTTTTTTTATCTTTTAAGTCACGTACAAGTTTTAAAATTAGTATTCTAAATTTTTAAGTACAAACAAAATTGGTCGTCAAAAATTATATTGTTCCAGTCGTCGGCATTTTTTTCTGTTTAGATTAATTCATGCAAAGATTATATTTTGCAGGCAACCTTCGTTGTAACTATAAAAATGTATAAGCCTGTTCAAAAGCAGAAAATCCCTTTTACTCATTAATCATTTTATTTTTTATTTTTATTTTGCATTTTACAACCTGGACAATCAAATCAAAGCTGTGTAAATGATATTAAAATTGGATAAAACATTTCTTGCAAAAAAAGAGCGCCAAAACAGCTTTTTTCTGATCATTCTCATCGTCTTGGCCCTTTGTTATGATGTTTCTGCGCAAGGGTTTAATTTTGGCAGAAATAAAATCCAGTATACGGATTTTAACTGGCAGGTAATGAAGACCGAGCATTTTGATATTTATTATTATCCCGAAATGGAAGAGATCGCCCGGGTTGGCGCTTTTTATGCCGAGGAAAGCTACAAGGCTTTAGAACCCAAATTTAACCACTCTGTCACCCGTCGTATCCCGCTTATTTTTTATAGTACACATTTGCATTTTCAGCAGACGAATGTTACCCCGGGTTTTATCCCCGAAGGCGTTGGCGGGTTCTTTGAATTTTTAAAAGGCCGTGTCGTCATCCCCAGCAATGGAAACTTGTTTCAATTCCGACATGTGATCCGCCACGAACTTGTCCACGTTTTTATGCACAGCAAGGTGGCAACAGTCCTGCGTAAGCATGGCCGTCTCGATGGCCCTTTTCCGCCTTTGTGGTTTACCGAGGGGCTGGCCGAACACTGGTCGGCACATTGGGATGCCCAGGCAGAAATGGTTTTAAAGGATGCCGTCCTTAGTAATTATATTACCGGTTTGCAAAATATTTATCAGATCCGTGGTACATTTACCATGTACAAAATCGGGCAAAATATTTTGGATTATATCGCGGATAATTATGGTGATGACAAAGTTTTAATGATCCTAGAGAACCTTTGGAAATATGAGCGTTTTGAAGATGCATTTAAGGAAGCAACCGGATTTAATTATGCCGAATTTGATCATGAATACCTCTATTTTTTAAAGAAAAAATATTATCCTCAACTGGCCACAGATGATTTTAACAGCCAAACCGCCACAACCATTGTACATGACGGGTTCAACTTTAAACCGGCATACTATAAAGGCGTGGATGGTGATTATGTTTTATTTGTCGGGAACCGTACAGGCTATACATCCATATTTATGAAACCGATGGAAGAAGCGCCCAATGGCGTGGAAGAAAAAGTTGAGGTATTGGTTAAAGGCCAGGCTTCATCTGATTTTGAAAATTTTCATATTTTTGATTCTAAGATAGATGTAAATAAAAGCGGCCAACTTGTTTTTACGGCTAAAAGCGGTGAAACAGATGCCCTCTACATTTTTGATATCGCCACACGAGCGGTTGTTTCTAAACATTATTTTAAAGACCTGGTTGGCCTGTTCTCCCCTTCATGGTCGCCCAATGAAGAAGAAATTGTTTTTAGCGGATTGGCCAAAAAGGGATACAAAGATATTTTTATTTTTAATATAAAATCACAACAACTTAGCCAGGTTACTGATGATTTTTATAATGACGATTCCCCGTCCTGGGCACCCGATGGAAAACACATTGCCTTTGCCTCCGATAGAAATGCGTACGGCGCGCACGGTTCCAGCAATATTTTTATGATGAAAAAAGATGGGTCACAACTACGCTATTTGACTTATGGTAAGCAAACGGACACGTCACCCGTTTTCTCTCCTGATGGCAAATTTCTGGCATACACATCGGACTTTGAAGGTACTTTCAATATTTTTATGATTGAGTCCCCTTTAAAAAACAAAGCAAAATCTCAAATCAAAACCCATAAAATCACACAATCGGTTGGAACAATATTTGACCCGGAATGGACAAATGACGGGGATTTGCTTTTTGGTACTTTTGAAGAACGCAGTTTTCAGATCAGGCTTCTCGAAGATACTTTTTCCAGAATCGATTCCAGCAATGTGATCAACCAGCCCATTGCAGAGCCGCTTGCCGATCTTTGGCATTTTGAAAAAATTAAATCGTCCAATATCAGCATCAACGAACCTTATCTAAACACGTATGATCTTGATATCGTCCAAACACAAGTTTCGCAAGACCCTTTATTTGGCACAACCGGCGGCGCCCAGATGGCTTTTACAGATTTAATGGGCAATGATCGATATAATATTTTACTGTATAATAATGCGCAAAGATCGTCCGACCTTCTGCGAAGTTTGAACTTTGCCATTACTAAAACCTCGCTTGGAAAACAGGTTAATTATGCGTACGGTTTGTTCCGCTTTGCCGGTAATTTTTATAATCCGCAAGATGCGTTTTATTTTGAGGATCGTGTCGGTGGATTATTTGCCTTAAGTTTTCCATTTTCAAAATTTTCACGGATCGAATTCAGCCAAACGTTCAGTTACTCGGATAAAGATTGGTCTTTTGCCCGGCGACGTTATGCCTGGCTAAATTCTTCATTTTTATCGTACGTGCATGATAATTCCATCTATACGGCCACCGGGCCCATCGAGGGGACGCGTTTAAATATCTCTGTTGGTAATACGTATGATTTTGCTTTTTCCAATGTGAACTACCTTACAGGACTGATTGACATGCGCTATTATCTTCGTACAAGTTTGCGTACGGCTTATGCTGTCCGTCTACTCTCGTTATTTAATGAGGGGCGCGAGACACGACAGTTCTACTTTGGCGGCAGCTGGGATTTACGAGGTTATCCACGCTGGTCACTTAGGGGAAGGCGGATTTTTCTGTTAAGCCAGGAACTGAGGTTTCCTTTAATCGACGGGATCGGTGTTAAGCTCCCCTTCTTTTCGCTTGGTTTTAGCCAAATACGGGGTGCACTTTTTGTTGATGTCGGCAATGCCTGGAATGATGCATTTGACCATGCCCTGGGAAGTTTTGGGCTTGGCGTCCGGGTTCCGCTTGGTTTTACTGCACTACGTTGGGATTTTGGAAAAACCACTGATTTTAATTCAATCTCCTCAGGTTATTTTACACAATTCTTTTTTGGCTGGGATTTTTAATGCGTAAACAAACAATAGTATCCGTTCTATTCCTGGGTTTAATTCTGGTTTTATCCTGTCAAAAGCCGCTCATAAAAAAGGTTCTGCCTCAACCGAAAAAACCAATAACTACCGCCTTACAATCTTATACCCGGGATGGTTACCAGGATTTTAGCATCCTTGATTCTTTGAAAATAATTGAGTCTGAAGACTTGCATGGCCTCGCTTCCCCATCATTTTTAAAATATTCCAATGAGCTGATTTTCACTACCCTGAACGGGCACCTCTATTTTATTTCATTGGATGATTTTTCAAATTCACGGGATTTATCCATATCTGCCGGGATTGCCGCAGCCCCCACTTTACACGGCAATACGCTGTACATTGCCGCCAACAAAGGGGAAAAAGGGCTTTTTGCGTACAATGTTTTGACAGGCAAAATGAGATGGGAAATACACGGCCAATTATCAAACAGTTCGCCGATTGTTACACAGAATTATGTCATCCATGCCTCAATAGACGGTTATATCTCGGCCTATCATCTCAATGATGGCGAGCGTGTCTGGCAGGTAGATTACAAAGACCCGATTTTAAACAATCTTGCATTGATAGATGAAAACATAATTGTGGCAAGCCAAAATGGAAAGGTGAGTAATTACAATCCCCAATCGGGATATTTAAACTGGACGCTTAATATGAGTGAAGCCGTTTATGCCTCACCCGTGATAAACAAAAATCATATTTTTATAACCACATACAGCGGTTCAATAATTCAGATAGAAACCAAAGCAGGGATTATAACACATCGGTTTAGTGGAAAATCCCCCATATTCAAAACCCCGGCGCTGGATAACACAACACTCTATTTTATAATGGCAAACGGAAAAACGATTGCGCTGGATAAATCTAATCTTAAACAAAAATGGCAAACACAATTGGATGGACCTGCCTCCACGTCGCCATTAGTCACCAAAGAAGAAATTCTCGTCGGTACAGAATCTAAAATATTTTACCGATTGGATAAAAAAACCGGGGCGATTTTACAATCGATTAAATTGCCTGGAAGACCGGGAAGCCAGGCAGCTTTTTACAAAGATAAAATCTACCTTTCTTACGAACCTGATTTTTTAGTGCTCTTCTCAACAAAGGCAGAAAATAATGATTAAAATTTTATTTATAATCTTGCTAAGTATTGGCTTTTGCTTGGCCCAAACGAAGACAGGTTTTGTCATTTTTAGTGGTGATGAAAAATGGGTCATTCAATTAGCCGATTCCTTAACAATCGACTCAGGTGAGGTAATTAGCTTGGATGAAGGTAATTATAAGTTTAAAGCACGTCCACAGATTTCTTATAGCTGGCCGACAGTTTTAGTTGAAGGAACTCTTGATATTCATAATACCGATACTCTGGTTTACAGACTTAGCGTTGAGAACAGTTCCGTCAAGGATTCCCTTTTTTCCCAGCTTCCCAATCGAACCGATTACTCAAAAGGTGTCTATCTGCCTGCCATCCAAAAACACTCCAAACTTAAAACCAGCCTGATCCTCTCGGCTCTTGCTGCCAATTGGCTCTCTTTTTATTTAAAACGGCAAGCGGATGATTATTACAAGGATTATCGACGTGCATCAAGCTTAGCAAAGCTTAATAATTATTATACAAAAACCCGCGATTTTGATGTGTATTCAAATATTATGTTGGGTATATCGGCTGCGGCATTAAGCAGTTATATTTATTTAACGCTTACTGAATAGTTATCAAAATGCCTTGTTAACCCACTGTGCGAATTAGAATAGAAATATTTGTAAAACTTAAAAAACAGGACGTTCCTATGGAACTTTTACGAATATAAGAATCCTTTTTTTCTACAAATAGTTCATTCCTATCGGAATTTTTTATTTAGTCCTGAAAGGACGTTCTATTTGTAGTACAAAAATCCCCATAGCTTGCATAAAGCTCCCTCGGAGCGACCTGTTTTATGAATATAGTTGAAACTATTTTATTTCTATTCTTTCTAATTAGCACAACAGGTGTATTAATTATTGCCCAGGTCTAGTAATAAAAACAAATCAGGAACTTTATCTAAAGCACGTTGCAGATTAGTTGGCAATGGGCTTTTAAAAGTTACCATCTCGTTTGAGGTGGGATGAATAAATGATAATTCTTTGGCATGCAAAAACTGGTTGGGCACCAAACTTAAAAGATGCTGGCCACGTTTCCGAAGATTTGCCGGCAAACGGGAAAGTTGTGAATCCCGCCCGTTATAATCGCCATCGCCCACAACCGGGCAACCCAGCCAGTTCATATGCAGACGTATTTGGTGTGTACGGCCTGTCTCCAGCTTAAGCTGAATAAGCGAAAAATAGCGAAAATCCTTGCGGACCTCGTAATGGGTAATTGCCTCGCGCCCTTTTTTAGTAACGGCCATTTTGGTCGGATCTTTTCGGCTACGATCAATAAAAGTATGCACAGTGCCTGTATTTTCTTTGGGCATGCCCCATACCAACGACCAATATGTGCGTGAAATAGTTTTTGTATCAAACTGTTTACGCAGACCATTATGTGCCTGGTCATTTTTAGCAATAACAAGCAGCCCTGATGTGTATTTATCCAGGCGGTGCACTATTCCCGGCCTGTCGCTCTGCCCTTTTAGCGCCAACTGCTGTGTATGGTTTAGCAAAGCATTTACAAGTGTGTCCCCGGCTGTTCCTTTTCCGGGATGAACCGTAAGGCCGGCAGGTTTGTTGACCACAATTATATCTTTATCTTCAAACACAATGTCAAGAGGGATATTTGCAGGTTCCAAATTGGTGGTGGGCTCTACAATTTCTAAAGTGATTTCATCACCCGCCTGAAGCATATAGCCCGATTTAACTTTTTCGTTATTTACGAGGATGTTATTTAATTTAATATGCCGCGTAAAATACGAGCGTGTTCTTTCCGGAAACTGCGCTACAAGAAATGTATCCAGGCGTTGTTCCGCGTCTTTTTCATTAATTTTAATGATTTTTTTATCCAAGGTTTGTAGTTGATTCTGATGACGGCTGTGTAGGTTTATTTAGTGGGTCGCCATAAAATAAGATATAAGCAAAAATAAGCATCATACCGCCGGAAACGGCCATATCGGCCACATTAAAGACTGGCCAGCGGGTCATATCGTATCCGGCAAAGTTAAATCCCAATAATTCAAATTTAGGAATGGATATATCAAAAAACTCGAAATCGAGAAAATCCACTACACTGCCCCGAATAAACCGATCTGACAAATTACCAATGGCCCCGGCGGCTATCATAGCAATGGCAAATTGAAGCTGCCATACTTCGTCGCGCAGTTTATATAAATAATAAAAAACGAGCGCGGCGGCAATCAGTGAAAGGCCTAAAAAAATAAACGTATTCTCGATCCTTAAACCAAATGCCATCCCGGGATTTTCTACATAGGTCAGTCTAAAAAAATCACCTAAAATATGTATCGAATCACCCAGCTGCATATTGGTTTTTGTGATGTATTTTGTCAGCTGGTCCAGCCCCAAAAGAGTTAAGATAATTATAACCGTGTGAACAAGTGTAAATTTTTTATTCGTTTCGGTCATTTATTTCTGATCCGCCTTTTTTGCATCCACGCTTATATTTGTTGTAGGTACGGCCATTAAGCGTTCTTTTTGAATTAATTTCCCTGTAACCCTGCAAATACCATACGTTTCATTTTCAATACGTTCCAGGGCTTCATCAATCTGCTTGATAAATTTCTCGTCACGGGCAGCAAACATAAACGCCTTTTCACGTTCCATCGCATCTGTGCCCTGATCGGCCATGTGGAAAGAATAGGATGAATGATCACCGGAGGCTTCTTTTGTAGTAGAATCCAGAACGGTTGATTTTAAATACTCAAGGTTTTTTTGTGCTTTTTTCTTCTTTTTTAGAAGTAAATCCTTAAAAAATTCTAAATCCTTTTTACTCATTTTTGCCATTTTTATCTCCTTCTATTTAACTAACCTTTAATAAACCAATTTTCAATGTAGTTTCATCAATTGAAATATCTTGTTTAAAAGGTGCAGTTAATTTACCAAATTTTAGTTCATCCGCCAAGGTTTCATTGCAAATATATTCATTTTGATGATTGAGTTTCCGTTTTAGACCATCGTCAGAATATTCTACTTCGATAATTATATGATCAATTACTTCAAAGCCCGCTTCTTTACGCAGGTTTTGAATACGATTAACAAACTCCCTGGCAAATCCTTCCGTTAATAATTCCTCGCTTAAATGTGTGTTAAGGGCGATTATCAGGCCTTTGTCCTTTTGTGCCACAAAGCCTTCCCGTGGTTCAGTTACAATTTCAACATCATTTTCCTGAAGCAAAAATTCATGCCCGTCAATAAAAATACTCAGTTCGCCTTTCTTCAAATAGTCGTTCACTTCCTCGGCAGAAAATCCTTTTATTATCCCCGAAAGTTTCCCCATTAATTTTCCGGCGCGTGCCCCAAGTTGCTTAAAGTTTGGTTTGGCCTGCAGCGATACAATCTCATCCTGATCTTCAACAAGATTAATAGATTTTACATTTAGTTCTTCCGTAATAATCGATTGCATCTCATCGATATATTTGTAGTCTGTTTTTTGTGAACTAAAAATAGCAAGCTCGCTCAATGGCTGCCGTACCCTGATTTGTGCTTCGTTACGCAAAGCCCGTGCGTTGGAAACTATCGACTGTGCAAGCATCATTTTATCTTCGAGCTCTCTGTCAATATATTTTTGACGATTTTCTCCAACATCCGGAAATGAAACATGATGAACGCTTTTTACGGCGCTATCACGGTTAAGGTTCATAAAAATTTCATCGCTCAAAAACGGTGCAAAGGGCGCGATCAGTTTTGTGACCGTAACTAAAACCTCATACAAGGTCTGATAGGCTGCCAGTTTATCATTTCCTGCTTCCGATTTCCAGAAACGACGACGGTTACGCCGCACATACCAGTTGGATACATCATCAATTACATATTCAGATATCAGGCGCGCCGATTTTGTAAGATCATAATTATCCAGATATTCAGTCGTTTTCTCGGTTACAGAGTATAACCTGGATAGGATCCAGCGATCGATCTCAGCCCGTTGTTCAATCGGAATTAATTCATCATCCGGATTAAAATTATCAATATTTGCATAGAGGACGAAAAAGGAGTACGTATTTAGCAACGTATTTAAAAATTTTCTCTGGACTTCCGCTACACCATCTTCATCAAACTTTTTTGGTATCCACGGTGGGCTGGCCGACATAAAATACCAGCGCAACGCATCGGCCCCGTATTTATCCATCATCTCGTTTGGAAAAACAACATTGCCTTTAGACTTGCTCATCTTCTGGCCCTGCTTGTCCAAAATAAGGTCGTTTACAATGATGTTTTTAAAAGCCGGTTTACCAAATAAAACCGTTGAGATATTATGCAAAGTATAAAACCAACCACGGGTCTGGTCAACCCCTTCAGCAATAAAATCGGCCGGGAAACTTTTCTCAAAAAGTTCTTTATTTTCAAACGGGTAATGCAATTGTGCAAATGGCATAGAGCCGGAATCGAACCACACATCAATAATTTCCGATGTACGCTTGTAAACTTTGCCCTCTTTTTCAAAGATAACATTGTCAACAAAAGGCCGGTGCAGATCAATTTCATCGCCCATTTCACTCACAGGGATTTTTGTCCCGTCTTTTTTAACATAGGTTCCCTGTTTTAGCTCTTCGATGGAACCGATGGCAAAATGATCTTCCCCGTCTTCCTCAACCCAGATCGGCAAAGGCGAGCCCCAAAAACGATCGCGCGAAAGTGACCATTCTTTGGCATCTTTTAACCAGTTGCCAAATCGCCCTGAGCCAATTTCCGGCGGTTGCCAGTTTATTTCCTGGTTTAGTTTATACATTGTGTCCTTGTATTCGGGCGATTTTACAAACCAGGACGAGCGCGCATAATAGATGATCGGATTCTCGGTACGCCAGCAATGCGGATAACTGTGTACATAATCCATTGTTGAGCGATAGAGTTTATCCATCTTCTTGAGGGCATAGAGCACATCTTTATCAACCCCTTGCTCGGTGTGTCCATCACCATACGTAAAGGTTTTAACAGGCCTGTTGGAGAACTCACCGATACCCTCGGTAAAACGGCCGCCGGGTGTTACCGGCTGCAAAAAGGGTAAATCAAATTTACGGGACATTTCGTAATCGTCCGCGCCAAAAGCAGGTGCCATGTGTACAATGCCCGTACCATCGGAGGTGGAAACAAAATCCGCCGGAAGAACAGTTAATGCATTTGGCTTTTCATTACGGTCTATTTCGACATAATCAAACATCTGCTCATAAACGACGCCTAAAAGCGCGCTGCCGGGAAATGTTGAGAGGATTTCATAATCGCCATCCAAAACCGAAAGACGCTCCTTGGCAAGGATCAGCTTATCTTCCTTTTCAATTTTTTTATCACCCGATTTGATTTGCCGCTTATTTTGCACAAGAACATATTCAATTTCTTCGCCAACCGCCACGGCCACATTGGAAATAAGCGTCCACGGTGTCGTGGTCCAGATCATCAATTGCGCATCGACAAAATCAGGGTTTTTTGTATCAACAATTTTAACTTTTACAAAACAATTGGGGTCTTTCACATCTTTGTAACCCAAAGATAGTTCGTGCGAACTCAGCGGCGTTTCAATCGTGGGTGATTGTGGTACAATTTTAAACCCTTTGTAGATCAGGCCCTTATCATAAATCTGTTTGATGGCCCACCACACCGATTCGATGTATTCGTTTTTATAGGTAACATAGGGATGGTCAAGATCGAGCCAGTAACCCATACGGTCGGTAAGCGTGCGCCAGCCATCGGCCATATCGATGTGTTTATTGACCAAATCACGACAGGCTTTGTTAAACTTATCGATGCCAAACTCTTCAATCTGATTTTTCTGTGTAAGCCCAAGTTCTTTTTCAACGGCAATCTCTACCGGCAGGCCATGTGTGTCCCATCCTGCTTTGCGTGGAACATGGAAGCCTTTCATTGCTTTATAACGGCACACAACATCTTTAATGGTACGCGCCATTACATGATGGATGCCCGGCTTACCATTGGCCGTTGGCGGCCCTTCATAAAAAATATACGATGGCCTCTCTTTACTTTGTTCAAGGCTTTTTTCAAATATTTTCTCTTCCTGCCATCTTTTCAGGATTTGTTCTTCACGCTGTGCCAGACTTTGTTTTGATACTTCACGAAACATAATGTGTAACCTGTATTTTAAATAGGAATTTTGGAGTTAAGTCGTTTCAATAAAAAAAGCGATGTTACCACTAACTTATTTTTTTACATATCCCGTTAATTTAAGAAAGTGATGGCATCGCTTCAATAAGTTTTATAGCTGTTCGATTACTTCTTTCATTATTAATGTAAGTTTAGGCTCTGCTTTTGCCGCAGTAGCTAAAATCTCTTGTACATCTACTGCTTTCAACGCATCCGGGAAACATTCGTCGGTTATCACGGAAAAGGCTAAAACATCCATTCCCATTTGCACGGCTGCAATATTTTCCGGGATGGTGGACATGCCCACAACATCCGCGCCTATAGTCCTAAGAAAACGATACTCAGCGCGTGTTTCCAGGTTAGGGCCGCTTACAGCAACGTAAACGCCTTTTCTTAAAACGATTTTATTTTCAATGGCCGTTTGCTCGGTTAAAGCAATGAGTTTTTTGGAGTACGGTTCGGACATATCGGGAAACCTCGGACCATATTCATCCATATTGGGCCCGATTAAAGGATTGCCACCGAGCAGGTTAATATGGTCTTCGATTACCATTATATCCCCGGCAGCAAATTGTGGGTTAAGTCCGCCACAAGCATTGGAAATGATTAGAGTGTCCACACCCAACTCTTTCATCACCCGTACAGGAAAAACAATTTCCTGCATACTGTAGCCTTCATAAAAATGAAAGCGCCCTTGCATGGCCACGATATTTTTCCCGCCCAGTTTACCAAACAGTAATTTACCTGCATGGCTTTCAACCGTGGAAAGCGGAAAATTCGGAATATCCTCATAATTAAAAGTTTGGCTTATTTCGATTTCTTTAACCAGGCCTCCAAGACCGGAACCAAGAATAATACCTACCCGAGGCTTAAAATCAATCTTATTTTTTAAAAATGTCCTTGCCTCAGAAATTTTTTTTCGATAAGAGCTTATATCAAAATACATTGCATTTTCCATATATAAACAGATTCCATCACTTTTAATGGTGATGGAATCATTTGTAAAAATATATATTAGTTCGTTTAGGAGCGAGTCAGTCGAAACATAATTGCCAGCAAGGCAATTTTAATCTAAAGAAGAATCATATTTGAATATCAGAGCATTTATTTTTTACTCTTTTTTTCCTCGATCTTACGCAATAATTCAGCTTTTTCTTTTTGTTGAACTTCAAGCTTACGTTTTTCTTCCGTAATCTCTTTCTCGCGTTTGGCTTTGCTCACCTTGTAGCGGTCTTTTCGGATATCGAAGATTGCATCTTCATAATCATAGTCCGATCCAAGAGACCCAAAATACCATGCGCCGGTAATCCCAAAAACGGCCATGCTATAAATAGGGTGCAGTTCCACACCTCCACCAATAAGGCCAACACCAACTGCCGTACCCAGGGCTGTGCCTAAAACCAAACCACCCGATCCGTAAAGTAAGGTATTAGTCATCCCCTTTTCTTCACTAATTACATAATTTGGGATGGCATTTGCTTCAAAATCATACGTTACATCAGCCTCGGTCAATTTTTGGATTGTGGCGTAATCAATCTTCTCTTTATTATGGGTTTTTGCATCCATATAAATAAGATTATTTTTATCACGTTTTAAAACAATTCCTTGTTTCTTCTCACCGTTTTTTAAGTGCACAACAACCGAAGCCTGCGAATATGGGCTTTGCGTTGTTAACGTTTTCTTGGCCGAGCAGCCAAAAGCCAGGAAGGTAGAAGCTAAGAAAAGAACAGATATTTTACGATAGATCATGTAGAACTCCTTATTTAATAAAATCATCAACGTCCAGGTTTTCTCCAAAAATATCGTTAAATAGATCTTTTCCATGAGTTTTTTCTTTTTTTTCTGGATTTTCTGTCCTATTTATATTTTGTTTTTGGGCTACTTTCGTATCCATTCCGATGGGTTTTGATTTTGCTGGGACAGGATGCGCATTTTCTTTAACAGTCGTTTTTGCCCGTTTCTTAATCTTTTTAAGGTCAACATCATCTATTTCCAAAACATCCAATAGTTCAATTTGCGATGACATTAAATGGCGTAAACGAGAGATAAGGCTGTGTTTCTGGTTTTGCAGGCTAACCAGTTCTTCGCGCATTTTGTGTACCTTAAGCCGTGCATTTTCCAACATTTGGGCCGACGCAAGCTCGGCTTCTTTTTTTAGCAGATTCGCCTCTTTCTCAGAGTTCTCCTTAGACATTTGAGAATTTTCCTGCACATTCTTCAATGTTTGCTTCAATGTCTTCTCAACATCTTTAATATTGGCCATTTCTGTTTCGAGCACTAAATTCCGTTTGGCAAGCTTGGTATTCTCCTCAAGTAAATCCTGATATTTGTCGGCAACCAACTCGATAAACGTATCAACCTCGACCGTATCATAGCCACGCATGGCTTTTTTAAATTCCTGATTCTTAATCTCGATAGGTGTTAACTTCACTATTGCCTCCTTCTAAGGCCAAAGATTCCTGTTCCTACTCGTACAAGCGTACTTCCCTCTTCGATGGCAATTTCAAAATCGCCCGACATGCCCATGGAAAGTATCTTAAATAAACCGGCTTTATGGTTTTGTAACTGTTCCTGAATATTTTTTAAGCTTGAAAAAGATTGACGTATTTTATTTTTATCATCCGTATGCGGCGCCATGGTCATCACCCCCTGAACATCAAGATTGCCCATTTCAGATATTTCAAGCGTTTTCTCAATGGCCTCCTCCACGCCAAAACCATGCTTTGCTTCTTCGGCGGAGGTGTTGATTTCTATAAGAATTTTAGGTTTGATTTTATTGCGCTTTGCATAATTATCAATCGCCTGCGCAAGTTTAAGCGAATCCACGGCATGAATCAAATCGGCATTGGGCACAACATATTTTATTTTATTAGTTTGCAATGGCCCGATAAAATGCCAGCTTATATCTTTGGGCAATACGGGCGCTTTATCACGAATTTCCTGTGCGCGGCTCTCTCCAAAATAACGCATCCCGAAACCATAAACTTCGTCAATCACTTCTACCGGGAAATATTTACTCACAGCAAGAAGGGTGATTTCATCATAATTCCGTCCCGAGCGCTCTGCTGTTTTCGCTATCCGTTCCTGAATATGGAGCAGGTTTTCTCTTCGGTTAAAATCAGTCATTAATTTTTATAATTTGGTCCTTTGGACATAACCGGCGGCCCGCCCAATAATTTAATCTCACCAAATTGATGCTCATATTTTGTGACATTGTCCTGTAACGCGGCTAAAAGTGATTTGGCATGTTGCGGTGCCATGATAATACGCGAATAGACCTTTGCCTTTGGCTTGCCTGGCACAACACGGATAAAATCGAAAACAAATTCTGCCGGCGAGTGGCTAATCAAAACAAGATTGCTGTATGTTCCTTCTGCTTCTTTTTCGCCTAGCTCAATATTTATCTGCTTTTCTTTTTTTTGGTTCATTCCTTCATTCATCTTTTTTATATTACCCTCAATTTAAATGAAAATTAAATTATAATCTTTTACTGCCCTTGAACAGTATTATTCTCTCGAACTATCCTGTTTTTAAGTAAAGAAAGTTAGACAACCAGCAATTCTAAGTCAATAATAGGTTCCCGGCCGTATGTATAAAATCCCGCAAGAAAAAATCGAAGAAGTCCGTTCGTCCATAAATATTGTCCATTATATTTCCCAGTTTTTAAACCTAAAAAAAGAGGGTCGTAATTTTAAAGGCCTGTGCCCTTTTCACCAGTAAAAAACCCCCTCGTTTGTTGTGAGCGCGGAGAAGCAATTTTACCATTGTTTTGGATGCGGTAAGGGCGGCAACCTGTACAGCTTTATAATGGATTATGAAAAGATGACTTTTGTGGATGCCGTGACCAAGGCCGCGGAGTTTTCCGGGATTGCACTCCCAAAACCCGAAGCCAAAAGCCCTGAACAAGTCAGCCACACGCAAGCCCTTTACGATATCAACGACAAAACCTGTACTTTTTTTGAAAAACAATTACAACTGCCCGAGAACAAATCCCGCCTTGATTATTTTAAAGGCCGCAAACTTTCTGAAAAAACCATAAAAAAATTCCGGCTCTCTTACGCCCCGGATTCTTTCGATTTATTATTGAAACATCTCGAGAAAAACCAGGCCAACCTGAAACTGGCCGAAGAATTGGGACTTATCCAAAAGAAAAAGGATGGTAAAAATTTTTATGTCAAATTTCGCCACCGTATGATGTTCCCCTTTTTTAATGTGGCCGGGAAAATTATCGGGTTTGGCGGGCGTGAATTAAAAGAAGAGCAACAACCGAAATATCTAAACTCGCCAGAAAGTGAAATCTATAAAAAAGGGCTGACCCTTTACGGGCTGTACCAGGCCATTCAAAGCATCCGCGAGCAGGATTTTCTTATCCTTGTGGAAGGTTATTTTGACCTTTTGCGCCTTGTGGAGGCCGGTCAGAAAAACGTGGTGGCCAGCAGTGGCACAGCCTTAACCGACCAGCAGGCCCGATTGATGGCCCGCTATTCTAAAAATATTTATATCGCTTACGATGGCGATGGCGCCGGGATAAAAGCGGCCATTCGTAATGCGCAGATTATCGAGAACCAGGATTTAAGCGTGTATATTGTGCCCATGCCCGATGGCGAGGACCCGGACAGTTATGTTCTTAAACATGGCCTAAGCGCCTTTAACGAACTTCTGAAAAAACGTACCCTGCCCATCGAATTTCAATTGGACCAATATATCAAGCAAAATCCAAATCCGTCGCTGGAAGAAAAAGACCATTTTATTGCCGATGTTTTAAATGAACTGGTTTTATTTAAAAGCGCCAGTAAAACCGGCCTGTATATCCATCATCTTGCCGACCGTATGCAGGTGAGCGAGGCCATGTTGGTAAGTGAGATCAACCGCCTTAAACAACGCCGGGCACGCTTTAATAAAGCGCGAAAGAATAATGACACACACGAAGAAAAACCTCAACAAGAGCGGCCTGCCATTAAACGCGGCGCATACAAAGCGGAAGAAGGCTTATTGGCCTTGCTACTTAACGCTGCTGATGAAACCCAAAAATATGTGGCAAATCATGTCTCGATCAATTTATTTGAAAACGAAGACTATGCCGGTTTATACGACCACATTATCCATGACATTGAAGAAAACGGAAAAGTGGATGTACAAAAATTGTTTGAAAATCCGGACTTGAACGAAAACCAGCACTTAATTTTGACCAAATTGACCATTGACCAGATCAGCAATGAAATGAAACACGCCATCGGCTGTATTTTTCAATTAAAAAAATGGCAGTTAGAGAAAGAGGAACGTGATATTCAAAACCATATAAAGGTCGATAACTCCGAAGAGGCACAAATGCATTTCACCTTTGAGCTGGCCAAATTGAACAAAGAAAAAAGACAGCTAAATAAAGATTATCAACACGATTTAAAATTATATCGTTCGGATGATGATTAAAATCAGGCCGTTCCAATATACAAGTAAAAAGTGGAAAAATGAGCGAAACCAGACTGGAGAAAAAAGCGGCCATTGTTTTGGGCGGCGGGATTAAAATTGTAAAGGACATGAATGACCAGCGGGTTTATGAGCCGGAAGAACAAGTAAAAGACAGGCTCGATAAAGCCCTGGATTTATTTATTGCCAACAAGTTTGATTATATCGTTACTACCGGAAATTACTCTAAACGCGTGGGGATTGATAAAACTGTACACGGGCCGAAGAACGAAGCCGAAGTTGGAAAAAAGTATCTTTTACAAAATTTTATTTCTTCGACCCATTTTACCATCAAACAATTTGAAGAAAGAATACTTTTTGAAAGTCGTTCGTTCGACACCATTGGGAATGCCTGGTTTGCCAAGCAAGATTGTCTGCTTCCCAGGGGCATAAAAGAATGTGTCGTCATTACATCCGATTATCATTTGGAGCGTAGCAAACTTTGTTTTGACTGGGTGCTTGGGCCCGGTTATAAAATTGATTATATCGGGATTGAGTCGGAATTAAAAGATAATCAGGAACGAAAAAAAGTTGAGGACGTATTCAGCCGTTTTATGCGCGAGGCATTAATTAACGCCATCCCGGCGGGAGACGATCCACAAATCGAAAAATTTATGAAGACCGAACACCTGGTTTATTGCCTCAGCAAAAGAAGCGAGGCGCAGTTTAACGCCTGCATGGAAACAGCCGCCATAACCACGGGCTATTAGTTTTTATTTTAAAACGATTACTAAAACCAAGATGGGAAATATTACATTGAAAACACTCCTTACTGTTATCGTATTATTTTTTTCAGTCTGTTCAACTGTCTTTGCTCAAAAAAGCAGAATCGCCGAGCTAAGAAAAAATGGTCTCGAGCTCGTTTATAATTTGGAATTTGAAAAAGCAAATGCGCTTTTTGATTCGATGATTATAATAGAACCCGAAAATGCCCAGGGCTATTTTCTTAAATCGGGCAATTATTTTTGGCGGTTCAGTTTAAATACACAAAATACGGAAATTGGCGAAACATTCAGAGAGCTCTCCTTTAAAGCTGTAGAAGTTGCCGAAGAGATGCTGGATAAAGATGAGGACAATATCGACGCCATGTTTTATCTGGGTGGCGCTTACGGCAATTTAGGGCGCTATTATGGGATGACAAACAGTTGGCTAAAAGCTTATTGGTACGGCAGGAAAGGCAAAAATTATCTCAAAGATGTTGTTGAAATAAACCCGCAATATTATGATGCCTATCTTGGGTTGGGCATTTATCATTATTATGCCGATATTTTGCCCAAATTTATAAAAGCCGTTTCATTTTTATTTGGGATTGAAGGCGATAAAGCCAAAGGGTTGGAAGAGCTGCAACTTGCTGTATCCAAAGGTGATTTTACAAAAAGCGAAGCTATGTTTTTTCTTGGTGGGATTTATCTGGATTTTGAGAAAGACTATAAGAAATCCCTGGTTTTATTTGAAGAGTTGGTGCAAAAATATCCAAATAACTTCAGTATGCGCCTTAGTCTTGCCAAATGTTACCAAAACCTACAACAGCATGAGCAGGCGATCCGTGTTTTAACTGAATCGCTTAACTCAAAGATTATCGAAGAACACGCTTACTTTAAAAAGTTTTTATATTTTAACCTGGCCCGTACATATTTTGAGTTGAATGCCTTCGACAATGCACTGAACGCGTACCAAAATACTCTTTTAAGCTATGAAAAAGGCGAAAACAAAAAGAGCGGCTACTACGCCTGGGCAAAATACTGGGCCGCCGAATGTTATGCCATTTTGGACTCGACTGCAAAGGCGAGGGAATTTTATCAAAAGATAAATGAAGATGAAAACAAGTACGCTTTTGAGGCAGCACAAAACAGGTTAGATAAACCACTGACCGCTTCACGGATTGGCATGATCAAGGGACGAAATTATTTTCAAAGAAAGCAGTTTGAGAAAGCAGGCTCTATTTTTGACACATTAATAAAGAGTGAGGTTAAAAAACAAAACAGACAAAACGAATCATTTTTAGGGGAATTGTATTATAATTTTGCCAAAGTGGAGTTTGAGCTAAAAAACTACCAAAATGCATTAGCAACCTATAACAAAGTTTTTAACTTAAAAAAGATCAATACGGAGTGGGTAAAGCCCTGGTCCCGCTTCCGATTAGGCAATTGCTATAAAGAGTTAGGCGAAATAGAAAAAGCAAAAACTGCCTACGACCTGGCCTATGCGTACGATGATGACCGTCTAAAATTTGAAATTGATAAAGCACGGGAGTCTCTGGAATAAAACCCTGATCGCGATTTATTGTTATCGCAGCGTGATATTTTTTACACCAACGGCTATTATAATACGCGCCTAAAAAATATTTTACTTATATTACACTTCATGCAAATTTAATGTTTATTTATAGAAGAGAGAATAATGATCCAAAGTCAGTCAGAAATCTTAAGCCAGGCAAAAATGTACCTTACAAATGTTTCAGAACAAGAATACAATGAAATACTGAAACCAAATTTTATCAGTTCCGCCGGGGCACACATGCGCCATATAATTGATCATTACAAAGCAATAAAGGCTGGGATTAAAACGAATTATATCGATTATGATGTTCGTTTACGAGGTGGCGAAATAGAAAAAATACCCGAGAAGGCCATTGCAGAAATAGACCAAATAATAGCATGGATAAAAGAACTTAAAACCGACGACCTAAATAAAACCATCCATTTGTCAACCGAAGTCTCTATCCTCGAAAATAAGATCGCAAAAGTCCAAACCACACTCGCGCGGGAACTTGTTTTTGCAGGGAGCCATGCCGTACACCATTTCGCCATGATCGCACAAATTGCGCTGGCGCAAAAATCAAAAGTACCACCCTATTTTGGGATCGCGCCGGCAACAGCAACATATCTGCGAAACCAAAAATGTGCACACTAACCTATTTTTTAACCGATGATGGTTACGAACTGTTTTTTAACCGGGATGAACAACGAAGCCGGCCCCTCGCCCAATCGCCTGTTTTAAATAAAGAGATTGGAGCGATTTTCCCTGTCGACCCGCAAGGGATGGGGACCTGGATCTGCGTCCATAATAGCGGTCTTTCTTTGGCGTTGTTAAATTTATATCAGGTTCAGGCGCCTTCTGAAAATTCGGCAAATTTAAGCAGGGGGCAATTAATTTTATCTTTACTAAAAAAACCGGATGCCGTTGACGAGCAATTAGCGGCAATGGACCTCACCGTTTATCAGCCTTTCCAACTTTGCGTGTTTCCTCCTGATTTGGCACAACTTAAGCCCGGTATAAAAAATTATCTCTGGGATGGTAGAACCCTTATTGAAGAAAATACCGTTTTACCCATTACATCATCGGGTGTAGAATTTGAGGCGGTCCTTAAAAAGCGCCAGACTTGTTTTAATGATCTGGTCGATTTGCACAAACCTGAGCGCAAACATTTTATGGCCTATCACCGCTCGCAGGAAAACGAAGGCAAATATTCTGTAAACATGCAACGCCCCGATGCCCGGACGGTAAGCATCAGCCACATTACCGTTGGGCAGGATATTGCATTTATTTATTATGATATGGTTGTGGGTACAGAACAAACATCACGGTGTCGTAGGCAAGCGATTTAAACATTACGCCTTAAAACTTAAATAACCATCCTTTTTATCACCCAAATATAGATTTAATAATTTATCCGGCGCACTCGGTAAATGGACACTTAAAAGCAATCCGGGCGTTTGGTTAAAACTGGGATCGATCCCCACACAATGAAATTTTGCGCCCAGTTTATGGTACTGCTTTAACAAAATCGGGATATCTTTTCCATCACTTTCCACACCGCGTACAAGTGCAGACAGCACGTTAAGCCCCGGATTATTTTTATCGATAAATTCAATCAACTCCGGATGGATTCTTGATTTAAAAGGGATTTTGGCATTTACATGCGCCTTGTTCGAAACCATTATTTTATTGATCAGCATTACCGAACGTGGATCATAAAGTTTACTCAAAGAAACCGTGCCATAAAGTGTACGGTAGCGCGGGTTCCGGCTAACAAACGCGCCTATTCCTTTCCACAACAACAGCAACCCATGGAACCCCTTTTGATGCGATTCGACAATAAAAGATCGTCCCATTTCCAGGCAAGGTTGGCTACGGTTTACAAAACCGGGTTCAAAATTAAACATCAAGGATAAATAGAGTTGCGAAAGGTCGCCATCCTTTAAAAGAATATCAGTCAGCCCGATGCGATAGGCGCCAATAATCTCTTCATTTTTATTATCATAGAGAAACAGGTGCATGTAGGTTGCATCAAATTTATCCGTATCCCGCTCTTCCCCACTGCCCTCGTCCAAATCACGAAAAGTAATTTCACGCAGGCGACTGATTTCTTTGACCGTTTCGGGTATTTCCTTTTGGTACCCGCAATAAACCGAGTAATTTTTGTATTCCACGAGGTGGCTTTCTTCAGGCAAAGCATCTAACTCTTTTTTGATGGTCACTTTCTCTACCGGCGGTATGATGGTTTTAAAATTTAAGTTTTGTGTTTCATCCGGCCAGGGTATATAAAACTTTTTATCATTTAGGTAACATTGCACACGTATAAAATCATTCATCATCAGGGCCGTTTTAAATCCCTTTAAGATTTTTACATCCAAAATATTATTGGCCAAAATTTTAATCTCCCGACCTTCTATTTTAAACATTTCCCGTGCCAGCATGAGCAAACGGAACCGATAATAAATACGCCCCATCCTGTAAAACAGTCGGCTATTTTGGCCGGAGATAAAAATGGGTAAAATGGATGTACCGGTTTTTTTGGCCAATTTTACAGGTAACCGGTTCCATTCGCCATCCGTAATGCGCCGTTTATTAGCTTGATAGAAGGAAACCCGCCCGGCTGGAAAAAGCACTAAAAGCCCATCGCTCTCTAAATGGTGAAAACATTGTTTTATCGCCGCCGGGTTGGTTGGGGATTTTGGTTTTAAAGGATTGGCAAAAATGAAAAAACCCTGAATTTCCTTAAAAATCTGCAAACCCAAATTGGCCATTATCTTAACATCTTTGCGCCGCTTACTCAGCAAATTGGCAATAATCAGCCCTTCGATCATTCCATAAGGATGGTTGCATACAACAATAAAACGGCCCGTTTCAGGAATTTTATTCAGGATGTCTTCTCCGCCAATAATTTTAACACCGAGCGCTTTTATAAACCTGTCAGAGAATACCTGTTTCTCCAAACCGGAAAAATCATGCTTTTCATAAAAGGCGCGCAATTTATTAATGCCCAGTATCCAATCCAGCAAGGGTGCAAAAAATTTTAAAATACCGCCTAAAATGGTCTTTGGCGCAAGGGCAGAAATACGTATATCAGATTTTGGACTATCCATCAAATTTATAAAATGCCAAATTTATGATTAGAGAAGTTAGAGCCGGAAAGTTATTCCTTATTTCCGATAATTACAATTTCAAAATTTAAACATTTTGATGCTATATCTTTAAAACAGCCTCTAAAAATGTTCACTCCTTTTCAAATGCTTAAAGATTAACCTTTTAAGACGATATTTAGACTTTCATATCTTAATTAAATTTTACAACCTTACAAGAATAAAGGATAAATATGATGCATTCTGTGACAAAACCACTTATAAAAATATCAATCCTGTTATGTTGTCTTTTACAATTTTCGTATGCACAAACCACCCTGTCCACGGCAGGGCCGGTTGGCAGCACTTTAACAACCGATGACTATGGAATAATCTCAAGCTGGATTACCGGCACAACAGGTGGATCGCCGCTTACCTGGCTGGATTATCACTCGGCTTTTGTTGTATTAAATGGAAGTACCCCAATTGAAATAAGTTTGGCCAATACATCCATTTGGGACGGCATGCCCGCAGAACCAACGGCCAGTGGCTTTTTTATCCCAAACCGTTTTGAAGACTGGAGCTACGATGCCGGCACATCGCCCAATGTGTGGCATACCGTTGTGGAATATCACGCCGCAGGGATTGACCTGATTGGCGGAATTGGCTACAGATTGGTTGACCCAAGTCCATCTCTTGGCAATAATTATGTGGACTGGCATGCTGCATTTAATTTTACAAACACAAATGCAAACCCCTTAACCATTAAAGCCTTTCGTAACTTGCGGCTACACTCCGCAACATCTACAACAACTTATTACAGCAACCATGATAACCTTGGCCCTGTTTTTTGGGATGATGATAATATTGACGGGACATCTGACGATTACGCCATTAGTTATCACGCCACCGTCCCAACATATTTTCAGAGCGCATTTCCCCTAGCAAACTATCGTATCCAGTCTTTTGCAGCCGCCCCCAGTATTTATGACAGGCTCACAAACGGCGTAGCTGATTATGACCTGCCAAGCGCCACAGCTTCAGTAATTGGCTCACAAGGTGAAATTGGTTTTCAATATCAAAGTGTCACCCTTCAGCAGGACCAGGCAGCCATTTTTTGGTTGACACATAAAGTGATAAAAGTAGAAAACTCGGCCAGTAATTATCCAACCAGTATAGATTGGGATTCGACAAACGTAAGTGCGGTCGATCTAAATAGTGACCTCGCTTTTGCCAATACCGATGTATCAATTAATTACAGCGCGATGGGCTATGTTTCCGATGGAGGTGCAACGCCCGCTACCGAAGCGTTAGTTTATGTAGTCGAAATTACCGATGGGATTGTTGAAAGTCCGGTTAGCGCTCCATTAAACAATGTTTCGACCATCCGTTATTGGGAAATTTTTTATGATACTCGGCGCAATAATAGCACGGCAAGTATCACATTTACCTACAATCCTGCCACTGATGTAATCTTAGACGAAAATACACTGGAGCTGGCCTACCGAACAGACTATGACCATAATTGGACACAACATGCCGATATTGTCCGTGATGCGGCCAATAATCAAATTACCGCACAAAACGTCGCTTTAGGCAATACACATTGGGCTTTGGCTTCCCTTACAGGTGATAATCCACTTCCAGTCGAATTAACTTCTTTTACTGCAAAAAATGGTGATAGTGAAGTGATTTTAAACTGGGTCACCGAATCAGAAACGGATAATAAAGGCTTTACCCTGCTTCGCCACCTCGAAGGTGAAACTAATTTTGAAGAGCTTACCTCCTTCCTTGATAACCCTGCATTAATTGGCGCAGGGAACTCGGCACAAAGAAACACCTACACTTATGTCGATAAGTCTGTTTTTAATGGGGAAACCTATTTTTATCAACTTACAAGTATTGACCTTGACGGAAAACTTCATGAATACCCAACTGTTTCTGCCACCCCAATCTCAGTACTTTCCGAGCCGGGAACAAACAATGGAACGTTTCCGACACGTTTTGCGCTCAATCAAAATATTCCAAACCCTTTCAACCCGGCCACGACAATCAGTTTTGAGATTCCCGCCCTGGATGGAAAAACAATCCAAGCCGATTTGAGCGTTTATAATTTACGGGGGCAAAAGGTGGCAACGATCTTTAGCGGTACCGTGGAGGCAGGCTATCATCCGTTTAAATGGGATGGACGCAGTTCTTCAGGCAATTTGCTACCATCGGGAATTTATCTCTACACCTTGTCTACCGAACTTTTTAACAGTTCCCGGAAACTCATCTTGCTAAAATAAAATTATACGAATTGAATTGATTTTTATAAAACTAAAAACCCGGTATAAACAAATCTGTATATACCGGGTTTTTTATTTGGGTGAAGATGAATGTAAGTTTTTCTTTAAAACTTATCAGGCAAAAAGTGAAATGGTAGATTGCAGCCCAAGTAAATTATCCTGACGGCCGGAATTATTATAAAGCTTGGTTTCTTCCTGTTGCGCTTTTTGGATTTCCCTTTGCGCCTCTTGCTCCATCCTCCGTGCCTTTGCTGCAACCGATCTGTCCTGACCGGAAGGATCGTCCGGGGCGAGTGCGGAGGCCTGTATTTTTTTTGCTTTGGTGATTGTTGCTTCCGGGCCGGCCGGGTCTTTAGTTGTATCAATATCCACAGAACCCTCAACCGCATATTGCCTGCCATTCGGACCGGTTTCATACTCATACCGCGCCCCGCCTTTTGTAAGGCCGCCCCCCGCGCTTAAATGCGCTTGTTCATGTCGTCTTACTTCCTGGTCACGTTCTTTGAGTTTGGAAATTTTATCTTTTTCTTCAGGAGATAATTCTTTGAGGTTGTTCTCTGTCTTTGCAGGCTGGGAAATATTATATGGGGAAATTTGTGTGAAGTCGGAACTGTTGCCTTGAATATCCATTACTCGTCCATGAGTTTAAAGGTTGAGATTTATTAATCGGTGCCGTAAAACCCTTCTTTATCTTTTTGCCATTTTTCTATCAGGAATCAAACACTTTTGCTCATTTTAAATCCGAAACTTGCCGGCGCAGGATTTTTTTCAAAACCAATTGATTTTCAAAATAGCCGATTATCTCCTTTTCGCTGAACTGGATCAGCCTTTTATTTTCATCTTGCAGGGTTTTTATTTGTCGTAGGGTTAAGTCAACCTGTTTTTTTATCAGGTAAAAATCATCGCCTTTTTTATGAGTTTTAAGCACCCTGGATAATCCACCAAAATAATTTGTTAATTCCAAATAAAACTGCTCAAATTCAATTATTAAATCATCTAATATTAAGTTGAGCATTTTTGCCTGAATAACATCAATTCGCTTTAAAAAAGCTTGACATTTTTTTGTGTGAGAGATTGGGTTAAATTTCAAAACTAACCTCATTTACGGGAAGTTTCCAATACATATTTCCTAATTCATCCAATAAAATAGTCTTGTTTTTTTCATCTAAATTCCTATCCAAAACCGGAAATAAAAAAACTTTTTCCCGCGCGTCATGATGGTCCAGTAAATCCTTAAACCATGCATATTCTTCAAACAATTCTACCAAATCTATTTTTACCGAATCCGGATTTAACAACATCCTGCCTTGCAACCGTATAAACCTATTTAGATCCTTTAAAATTAACTTTTTTTCCCGGATAAAATACAGGGGCTTGCCGCCTTTTGGAAATTCGTCTAATACAGTTTCATAAAGGGGCAATAGCTTTTCTTCCATTATTTTAAGATGTGTAGTGCGGATTTCATAAAGCTGTTCAAATTGAAGCAGGGCCTTCTCGACATTATTATGCATCAGGCTAATTTGATGTTCGATCAAGAGCCGGTCACAAAAAATCGGGTACTTCGCTATCTCACTAAAAGATTTTAGTTTTACTTGTTTTTTCATTTTTTATTTCAAAATTGTCCTAAACATACCGTTGCAAAGTATTTATTTTTATAGTTATTGGGGTTATGGTAAAAATAATTAGAATATTATTTAAATCCCCATTACTCATAAAAATGTGATTAAGTTTTTTAACTAAAATATACATTTTCACGAAGCTACAAAAGCACAAAAGAAGGACAATCGTTCGTGAATTCGTAGCCTTTGCGTACCTTGACCGTTAACCATTTTTTTCATTTAGGACAGATGCGTGTTTTTCTTAAAAAATTCAAAAACATTCTGTGCTGTTTTCTGTGGCAGCTTGCCCCTGCTTACCAGCATTTCTAACGATGCTTCTTTTATTTTTTTTACCGATCCAAACGTATTCAATAAAAAATTCCTTCGGTTTTCACCAATGCCATCAATCTTATCCAGCTCGGATGTTAAAGTTCTTTTTTTTCTGCGTTTTCGGTGGGCCGTAATGGCAAAGCGGTGTGCTTCGTCCCGTAATTGCTGGATTAGCTTTAAGCTCGATGAAGTACGCGGCAGCATTTGGGCATCGCTTACTCCTGGAAAAAACACCTCTTCCAGCCGTTTGGCCAAACCAATAATCGGTTGGTTTTCAATACTAAGTTTTTTCAAAATGGCATAAGCGCTTGATAGCTGGCCTTTCCCACCATCTAGAATTATCAAATCGGGGAAATCTTTCTCTTCTCGCTTCAAGCGACTGTAACGCCTTTCAACGGCTTCGCGCATCATGGCAAAATCATCAGGCGTACTTTTAATGCGGATATTAAATTTCCGGTACTCCGATTTTTTGGGCTTGCCATCTACAAAACAAACCATCGAGGCGACCGGGTCGGTTCCCTGAATATTAGAAATGTCAAAACATTCTATTCTGCGTGGCGCCTTTTCCAAGCGTAAATCGCGCTGTAAGGCCTTAACAGAATGCGGGACATAATCCTTGGCTTTTAGCTTCTGCAACTTGAGTTCCTGCAAAAGATAAGCGGCATTTTTTAAGCACAGGTCGATCAGCTTTTTCTTTTCACCAATCTGAGGGAAAATAAAACTTACCTTGCGATGGCCACTTTCACTTAAAAAATCTTCGATAGTTTTTTGGCTTTCTATTTCGTGCAGGACTAAAATATCCTGTGGCAAATCTTCAGTAGAAATGTAATAATCATTGATAAAGCTGTTTAAAAGTGTCGCTTCATCAAACCATTCGGTATTTTTTAAATATTTATGGATACGGCCTAAAATTTTACCGTCACGAATTTTTACCAATACGGCACAGGCATCATTATCTTCTTTTTTTACGACGATTACATCCCTGTCCCTGTAATCGCTTTGCACCATTTTTTGGTTATTTCGATATGTTTCCAGAGCAAGTAATTTATCACGCGTGCGGGCTGCTTCTTCAAATTCAAGATTATCAGAGAGGGATTCCATCTCATTTTTAATTTCTTTAACCAGCTCATCAGTTTTCCCTTTTAAAAAGCGGCGTACTTTGCCAATAACATTGCCATATTCTTCTTTAGAAAATTTTAACTGGCATGGCCCCTTGCATTTATTGATGTAATAATCGAGACACAATTTTACACTACCGCGCTTTAAAACCTGTGGCGAAAGATCGTATTTACAAGAGCGGACAGGAAAAATATTTTGCAAAGTTTTTAAGGTAGAACGGAGATTTTTAACATCTGTATAGGGGCCAAAATAGGATGATCCATCCCGGATTATTTTACGGGTAACAAAGACCTGTGGGAAATCTTCTTTGGTAATCCGAATAAACGGATAGGACTTATCATCTTTTAGATCAACATTAAAACGGGGTTTGCGGTCTTTTATCAGATTGTTTTCAAGGATAAGCGCTTCTATTTCAGAATCAACAACGATGACCTCGACATCAACAATCTTTTTAACTAAAAGCTGCAACCGTGCATCATGTGGGCGTGATTTTTGGAAATAAGAACGTACCCTGTTCCTAAGCAAAATCGCTTTGCCCACATATATAACCGTACCTTCTTTGTCTTTAAAAAGATAGCAGCCCGGTTTTAACGGCAGGTTTTTTAATTTTTCTGATAGTTCCATATAAAGAAAGGCGCATAACCTGTCATCCGTTAAGATGACAGCTAATACTATTTTACATCATTATAAACCCTCGTTGCCAATAAGTTAAAAGACAACGAGAGTAATTATTTTTAGTGGAGAAAATACAAAAATCAGGGATAGGAGAATAGTTTATTTAAGCGGTTTTTACAGTAAAATCAAACTGGGCACACGTTTCTTCTGGGTTAACGACATAACCATTTCGAGTTTTTTTGACACATACTTTTCCAAAATTTTTATAACCCATCCGGTCACATGACCGCAAAGAAGCGTAATTATTTGTTTCCACGTATGAGATAATGCCTTTAAACCCTTTTTCCGTAAACGCTTTTAAAGAGCGCGCCATACCAATGGCATGCAAGCGCTGGCCGCGATAATCCAACGACGTATAGCCCTTGTACATATAAATCCAGCTTTCATCAAAATGCAGGATCAGTTCATTGGTAATCTCGGTGGGTTTGGATGAATACCAGCCATAACTGGCCAAAATATCACCATCGAGGACCGCGTAACAATAATCCCCTTTTTCTAAGGCGTGTTCAAGAAATTCGGGAGAAATATAATTTTTTTCATCCTGGGAATACTTTTTCAACTCATCTTCTGTCAGAAACCTGTACGTGTACTTTTCATTTCCTTCAAGGTATTTAGGATCAAGTGTTTCCATTGTAACGGTCATACCTTGCAGTTCTTTAAAAAAGTGAATTTTATTGATAAAGCTATAATTAAGCGCATGAAAAACGGCCGGATAACCAAATTTTTCTTTTATCAGTTTTAATGTTTTAATATCCATATTCTCTCCGTCGGTTCAATTTTTTATATCTCAAAAATCATCGGCTGTAAATAGTAATTTTTTAGGGATTATATTTTGATTGGGCGGGAAAATAGCACAAAAATGCTATTCTTTTTTTACTTCACATAATTCGATTAAGATGCCGTTGCTGCTTTTGGGATGGATAAGAGCAATATTCTTCCCGTCGGCGCCTTCGCGGGGATTTTCATCAATAAGCCTGAAACCCTTTTGTTTTAAGTGGTCCAAAGTTTTTTGCAAGTCCTCAACCTGATAGGCAATATGGTGCAGGCCGCTTCCTTTTTTGGCGATAAATTTGGCAATCGGCGATTCATTTGAAGAAGGCGCTAAATATTCGATTGTTGATTCGCCAACATGATAGCCTAAAACGTTTACCATCTGGTCTTTCACCTCTTCGGAAAACTCAGGTTTCAAATCAAAAGCATCCGACAAAGTTTGTTGGATTTCATCGAGGTCTTTTACAGCAATGCCTATATGGTCAATTTTTTTTAACATTATTTCCCTTATAAAATTCTCTTTCCTGGGCAAAAGAATTATCACGTTTAAAATCGAAATCCTTCCCAAAAGTACTAAGCCTTAAAAAAAAGTTTTTCCAACTCTTTTGATGTTGCAAAGAGGTTCGTGGTGTTTTGCTTTCACTCATTTTTAAAACCCATAAAAGTTTATTTTCACGAATTCGTTTATTAAAAAATAATATAAATAACCCTGATTGAAAAAATACCGCTCTCCAAAATAAAGAAATATTTCCGTTTACTTATTTTTTTCACAAGATACCAATAGAAACTATTATCGCATACTATAATTGGGTGATTCCTTTGTAATGATCACATCATGCGGGTGGCTTTCCTGAAGACCGGCCGGACTGATCTTTACAAATTGTGCTTTCTCGGCCAATTCTGCGATGGTTTTGCAACCCGTGTAGCCCATCGCGGAGCGCAATCCGCCCACCATCTGAAAAACAGAACTGCTAAGAGTGCCTTTATACGGGACACGTCCTTCGATACCTTCCGGGACTAATTTATCTACCGCCAGGCCTTCCTGAAAATAACGGTCCTTGCTGCCTTCGGCCATGGCGCCGATGGAACCCATGCCCCGCACAGATTTATAACTCCGGCCATCAAGTAAAATGACCTCACCAGGGCTTTCATCAGTTCCGGCAAAAAGCCCGCCGATCATAACGCTGCTGGCCCCGGCTGTTAAAGCCTTGGCAATATCGCCGGAATATTTTATACCGCCATCGGCAATAATCGGGATATTATGCGCCTTAGCTGCACGGACAGTTTCCATAATTGCCCAGATTTGTGGAACGCCTACGCCAGTAACTACACGCGTTGTACAGATTGATCCCGGCCCGATACCGACTTTTATCGCATCCACCCCGGCATCGATTAAATCTTTTGCGGCTTGATAGGTGGCAATATTACCGGCAATAATTTCGGTCTTTGG